>CAYRJD010000083.1:0-32510 GCA_964424585.1 uncultured Acidimicrobiales bacterium
CATGTCAAACCCAGGTAAGGTTCTTCGCGTTGCCTCGAATTAAGCAACATGCTCCGCCGCTTGTGCGGGCCCCCGTCAATTCCTTTGAGTTTTAGCCTTGCGGCCGTACTCCCCAGGCGGGGCACTTAATGCGTTAGCTTCGAGTACGGATCTCGTTGGAAGAGACCCACACCTAGTGCCCATCGTTTACGGCGTGGACTACCAGGGTATCTAATCCTGTTTGCTCCCCACGCTTTCGCTCCTCAGCGTCAGTACCGGCCCAGAGTGCTGCCTTCGCTAGTTGGTGTTCCTCCTGATATCTGCGCATTTCACCGCTACACCAGGAATTCCACACTCCTCTACCGGACTCCAGTCATGGCAGTTTCGAGTGGCATCTCAGAGTTAAGCCCTGAGCTTTCACACCCGACTTACCAAACCGCCTACGAGCCCTTTACGCCCAATGAATCCGGACAACGCTTGCGCCCTACGTATTACCGCGGCTGCTGGCACGTAGTTGGCCGGCGCTTCTTCTGCAGGTACCGTCAGTTTCGTCCCTGCTGAAAGGGGTTTACGACCCGAAGGCCTTCTTCCCCCACGCGGCGTCGCTGCGTCAGGCTTTCGCCCATTGCGCAAGATTCCTTACTGCAGCCCCCCGTAGGAGTCTGGGCCGTGTCTCAGTCCCAGTGTGGCTGATCGTCCTCTCAGACCAGCTACCCGTCGATGCCTTGGTGAGCCATTACCTCACCAACTAGCTGATAGGCCGCGAGACCCTCCCAGAGCGCCGGAACCTTTGCTGCCAGCACCATGCGGTGCTGGCAGGTCATTGGGCATTAGCCCAGGTTTCCCTGGGTTATTCCCATCTCCGGGGCAGGTTTCTCACGTGTTACTCACCCGTTCGCCACTCTCTCATTGGGGCCGAAGCCCCGAGATCGTTCGACTTGCATGTATGAAGCACGCCGCCAGCGTTCGTCCTGAGCCAGGATCAAACTCTCCGTCGATGATCTGCCCGCCCGACGCGAGGCGCCCGGCGGTGAGATCGAAGAGCCCCTGCGACGCCGGACCGGGAGGGCCACCTCCCGAGCATCGCAGCTGGCTGGAATTGTCGCCCAAGCCCGACCCCGCGCCCAAGGGTGCGAGAGCGAGCCTGTGCATGTGCTGCGGCTGGGTAGCCGGAGCACGGTTAGTGGTTCGACCGGCAACTCGTGATGAGCGCCGATCGCCCGCACTGGCGTTAATCGTCCTCTGTTCTGTTGTCAAGGAGCGCTGTGCCGCGCTGCGGGGCACAGCTGACACGTCGGCGAGTCGGCGGAGCCGGCCCGACCGGTGGTGTCACACCGCTCGGCGACCGGTCGAGACCGATCGGCGCGAGAGGCGGATGGGTAAGAGTAGCGACTCGCGCGCCAAACAACAACCTCGCGTGTCCCTCCCCAAGCTCGTTCGCTGGCACTCACTTCGCACCCTCCCCTAGCTCGTTCGCTGGCACTCACTTCGCGGCGATGCGCAGCGCGTGCCAGGTCTTCTTGCCGTGACGCAGCAGCACGACGCCGCCAGCGAGCGCGTCGGTCGCGCCGACGGTGCGCGCCTCGCTGTCGACGCGCTCGCCGTTGACATAGATGCCGCCGCCCGCGATGGCGCGACGCGCCTCGCCGCGCGACGACGCGAGGCCCGACGCGATCAGCACGTCGACGATCGGTTGTTGCTGGTCGCCGAGCACGGTCGACCTCAGCGTGTCGGCGACGAAGCGCAACGCTTGCGGCGTCGCCTCGCGCACGTCGAGCGCGCCGAACAGCACGTCGCTCGCGGCGACCGCGTCGCGCGCGGCAACGTCGCCGTGCACCAACTCGGTGAGCTGGCGCGCCAGCTCTGCGGGCCAGTGCCCGGGCACGACATCGACAGAGCGCGTGTCTGGCCCGCTCGTGTCTGGCCCGCCCACACCCGGCCCACCCGATGTCGCGGGCCACGTGTCGGTCAGCTTGTAGAGCAGCTCGACCGCCTCCTCGTCGCCCAGCTGTCGCCACGCTTGGTAGAAGCTGTACGGGCTCATCAGCTCGGTGCTCAGCCAGATCGTCTCACCGCTCGCGGTCTTGCCGTACTTCGACCCATCGGCGCGCGTCAGCAGCGGCCACGTCAGCGCGTGCGCGACGCGCCCCAGCTTGCGCCGAATGAGATCGACGCCCAGCACGATGTTGCCCCACTGGTCAGACCCGCCTACCTGCAGCTCGCAGCCCTCGTTCTCGGCGAGCCACAGGTAGTCGTAGCCCTGCAGCAGCATGTAGCTGAACTCCGTATACGACACGCCCTCGCCGACGCCGATGCGCGACCGCACCGACTCTTTGTTCATCATCGCGCTCACCGTCACGTGCTTGCCGATGTCGCGCAGAAAGTCGAGCACGCCGACGCCGACCGTCCAGGCGCGGTTGTCGACCAGCTTGGCGGGGTTGGTCTTTGTCTCAAAGTCGAGGAACTGCCGCAGCTGCGGCACGATGCCCTCGAGGTTCGCGGCCAGCTCTTCGTCGCTCAACAGGTTGCGTTCGGTCGACCGCCCGCTCGGGTCGCCGATCATGCCGGTCGCGCCGCCCGCGACGACGATGGGCACGTGGCCGTGCTCTTGAAACTTGCGCAGCATCAACAAGCCCATCAGGTTGCCGACGTGCAGGCTCGACGCGGTGGGGTCGAAGCCGCAGTAGAGGGTGATGGGCCCGTCGTTCAGCCGAGCTGCGAACGTGGCGCGGTCGGTGGTGTCGGCGATCAACCCACGAGCATCAAGCTCGCCCAGCAGCGAGTTGTCGCCGCTGGCCACGTCGCCGCCGGCCACGTCGTCGAAGGGCGCGTCGTGGCTCATCGCTTCGGCAGCCACTCGAAGCGCCACAGCGCGACCACCACGCCGGCGAGCCCCCACGCAGCGACGACCGCCCAGTGGTTCCACTGCGGCGCGTAGCCGACAACGCTTTGGTCGAACGAGCTGAACAAGGCGTTGGAAGTGTGCTTGATCGGAAACAGGTCGCCAACGAACGTGAGCGCCGCCGGCATCTGCTGGCCGGCCAAAAACACGTCCGACACGAAATAGAGCGGCAGCACGATGACGTTGGTCACCGCGGGTGCCGCGTTGACGCTCGGAATGATCGTGCTCAGCGCGAGCCCCAGCGGCGCGAACGCCATCACACCCAGCACGATGCTCACCAGCAGGCTCAGCCAACCGCCGTCGCGCACCTCGACGTTGAACAACAACCAGCCCGTGCCGATCATCGCCAGCGCCATCAGCACGGTGATCGTGAACACGACCACAAACTCGCCGCACACGAACGTCCAGGTCGGCAGCGGCGAGCCGCGCAGCCGCTTCAGCATTCCGCGCTCGCGGCGAATGGTGACACCGATGGCGAGGTTGCCGAGCGTCGCCGACACCAACGCCAGCGTCAACAGGCCAGGCACCAGGTAGCGGTTGATTTTCGCGTCGCCGATGATGGCGGTCAGCAACACGAACAGCACCAGCGGAAACACGACGGTGAAGAACGCCGCCGCGCCGTTACGCCGGAACGACAGCAACGTAAAGCTGGTGTGCGCGCGCAGTGCGCCGAGCGAGTTCACGAGCCCACCGCGGCCTGGCGCGCGGGTGGGCGCTCGATGAGCGCGAGGTAGGCGTCTTCGAGCGTCGGCTGCCGCACCTCGACCGTGCCCAGCAGCTCGGCTGCGTCGGGTCGCGCCAGCAGCGCGCGCATCACGCCCTCCACGTCGTCGGTCGCGACCGACCAGCGTCGCGAGCCGGTCGCGTCGTCTCGGACAGCTTCACCGTCGCCGATCGGCTGCGAAGCCGACACCTCGACACCCGCCAGCGCGACTCCCTCCGCGCAGAGCGGCCCTTGAGCTGCTTGCCACGACACGGTCGGCAGCAGCGCCGCTGTAGCCGCTAACTCTGCGGTGGTTCCTCGCGCCACGATCTGCCCTTGCGCGATGACGGCGATCGTGTCTGCCAGGTAGTGCGCCTCGTCCATCTGATGGGTGGTGAGCAACACGGTGACCCCGCTGCGGGCCAGCCCAGCGATCGTCTCCCACGCACGACGACGAGCGGCCGGGTCAAACCCAGTCGTCGGCTCGTCGAGAAAGACCAGCTCGGGTGAGCCAACCAGCGCCAGCGCCATCTCGAGTCGCCGCTGCTCGCCGCCCGACAGCTTCGAGCAGCGCCGGTGCGCGATCTCAGCCAAGCCGACCTCGACGAGTAGCTCGTCGACGTCGCGCGGCTTCGGGTAGTAGCCGGCGAACTGCGTGACGACCTCAGCCGCGGTGAGATCCGCGTCGGGCTCAGACTCCTGCAGCATGAACCCGATGCGCGACCGCCATCGGCGGCCCGCCGCGGCCGGGTCGGTTCCGAGCACCGACACGACGCCGTCGGTGCGCGAACGGAAACCCTCCAGCACTTCGAGCGTGCTGGTCTTGCCAGCGCCGTTCGGGCCCAACAACGCGAACACCTCGCCTCGACGAACCGACAAGTCGATGCCGCGCACCGCGATAGTTGAGCCGTAGCGCACCACAAGCCCGCGCGCGTCGATGGCCCAATCGTCCCTAGACCAGTCGTCGGTAGACCCTTCTTGGGCGGGCCGGTCGTCGCTCATCGGCTGGTGCCTGGCTCGGCGAGCGCACCGTCAGCGAACACGTCGTCGAACACGTCGTCGACGAACCGCTCGGGGTGCGCCACCTGCGGTCGCACCGCCGCCGCATACAGCAGCACCGCGAACGGCCCGATGACCGCAAACATCAAGAGCCATGCCACCTGACTACGACCTGCGGCGCTGAACGCCGCGCGGCCCAAGCGCAGCGCGTCGATGACGGCGACCACGATGGTCGCCACGGCCACGCCGATCGCAACCGTCGCAACCGACGACCACTCCCACAAGCTCGCCAGCCAATCAGCGATCACGTTCGCCTCAACGCCGGCTGACGTTCGGGTCGCCCGTCACATACCAGCGCCAAGGGAACGCAACCGATTTTGAAATTCCCACGCGGGTGGTGACGGTAACCGGCGGGTCTGTCGCCCGAAAGCCGTCGTCGATCAACGTGAACCGCCCCGGCGTCTGGCTCACGCTCCGAGCACCCATCGCCGCGAAACCGCCCTCCTGGGCGTCGGTCGCGCGAGGCGAACACACCCACCCGAGCGGCGAGCCGTCGTCGGCTCCGGTCATCGCGAACGCCTGGGTGAGCTTCGCCGGACCGGAGCACAGGTCACGCCCGACACTGGGTCGCTCGTCGGTGCTGCGTCGCTGTTCCATCTCGTGCTGCCCGCCGAACGGCGCGACCGCTCGCAGCAGCACGGCGTCGCCGGTGCCTTCGGGCCCGCAGACGACGTTCGAGCACCAGTGAACGCCGTAGGTCAGGTACACGTACAGGTGCCCGGGCGGGCCGAACATCGTGGCGTTCTTGTTGCGCAGTCCGGGCGCCGAGTGTGACGCTTCGTCGCCGTCGCCGCAGTACGCCTCGACCTCAACGATGCGGCCGAAGGTGGGCGCCGTGCCGACCTTCGCGCCCGGCGGCGGCTCGGCGTGCAAGATCAAGCCCAGCAGGTCGGGTGCGACGTCGGGCGCTCGTCGCTCACACAGCTCAGCTGCGATCACTGCGACGCCGCCAACGCCTGCTGCGCCGAACCGATTCGCGCTCGCAGGTCTGCGAGCTGAATGGCGACTGCCGCCGGGCCGCCCGAGCCGTGAGTGTCGCGACTGCGGTAAGCCGCGCCGGGGGCGAGCAGCTGTGCGGCCTGGTCTCCGAGCTGCGGATGCGCGATGACTGCTCTCGCGAGGTGCTGCTCGGCGTCTGCGTTGGCTACGCCGTTGGTGAAATCGAGCGCTTCTCGCACGAGCTTGGCGACGGTGTGGTGCGCCTCCCTGAACGGCACCCCGTGAGCGACCATCTGTTCGGCGAGATCTGTCGTGGCGCCGAACGCGCTGCGAGCCGCGGCACGCATCGCGTCGACGTTGAACGTCACCGTTGAGATGACGCCTTCGAGCGCCGCGGTCAGCGCCATGATCGTGTCGTGCGAGTCGAACAGCGGCTCTTTGTCTTCTTGAGTGTCTTTGTTGTAGGCGAGCGGCAGCGCCTTCATGGTCGCGAGAAAGCCGGTGAGGTTTCCGAGCAGCCGCCCCGCCTTGGCGCGCGCCAGCTCGGCGATGTCTGGATTTTTCTTCTGCGGCATCATCGACGAGCCGGTGGCGTGCGCGTCGGCGAGGGTGACGAAGCCGAACTCGCTGCTGCACCACAGCACCAGCTCTTCGCCGATGCGCGACAGATGGTTGGCGGTCATCGTGAGCGCGAACAGCAGCTCGGCGACGAAGTCTCGGTCGGCGACCGCGTCGAGCGAGTTGGCGAACACGGCCGAGAAGCCAAGCTCGCGCGCGCTCACGTGCGGGTCGATGGCGAGCGTGCTACCAGCCAGCGCGCCCGCGCCGAGCGGACTGACGTCGGCCGCGGCGCGCGCCGCGCCCAGGCGCGCGACGTCTCGCAACGCCATGTGCGCCCACGCTGCCAGGTGATGCGCCAGCGACACCGGCTGGGCGCGCTGGGTGTGCGTGTAGCCCGGCAGGTAGATGTCGGCTTCCAGCGCCTCGCTCGCGCGCCGCTCGATGGCCTGCGCGAGGCTCAGCAGCTGAGCGGCGGCCTCGTTGGCCGCGCGCATGCACCACAGACGCAGGTCGGTCGCGACTTGGTCGTTGCGGCTGCGACCGGCGTGCATCTTCGCGGCCGCTTCGCACAGCGCAGTCGCGCGCCGCTCGACCGCCGTGTGGATGTCTTCGTCGCCGGGCTTCACCTCAAACTCGTCGCGCTCGAACTCGCCGCGAACTTGGCTCAGCGCCGCGCAGATATCGGCCGCCTCTTGGCTGCTCAGCAGCCCCACCTGCGCCAGCATCGTGACGTGCGCCTGCGACCCTTCTATGTCTTCGGCATACAGCCGCCGGTCGAAACCGAAGGAGTCGTTGAGCCGTCGCAGCGTGTCGCTGGCTGGCTCGCTGGTGCGACCAGCCCACAGCGGCTCGCTCACAGCGCCGCCATCTGTTTGAACTCCCGCTCGAGCGCGGCGCCGCCGACGTCTTGGTGCGCGATCACCATCACCGTGTCGTCGCCCGCGACCGACCCGATCACGCCGCTCATTCCGCTGCGGTCTATGGCCGACGCGACGACGTGCGCCGACCCAGGAGGAGTTCGCAGCACGACCACGCACCCAGAGTGTGCGGCGTCGACGACCCAATCGGCGCACACCTTCGCGACGAGGTCGTGCGGCACCGAGCGCTGCGCCTCGATCTCGGGAATCGCATACAGCCACTCGCCACCCGACCGTAACTTGACCGCGCCCAGCTTCTTCAGGTCGCGGCTGATCGTGCCCTGGCTCAGCTCGAAGCCTTCGGCCGCCAGCAGCTCGCGCAGCTGCTCCTGGCTGCGGACGCTGTTGTTCGCCAGCAGCTGCTCGGTCACGTAGTGCCGCCGCGCCTCGCTGCTCACGGCGCGCTCACCCCGCGTGACGCCAAGAACGCCAGCAACCCGCGCGCCGACGCAAGCCTGTTCGCAGCCTGACGCCAGACGACCGAGGCCGCCGAATCGATCACCTCATCGGTGACCTCTTCGCCCCGGTTGGCGGGAAGGCAGTGCATGAAGATCGCGTCGGGCGCGGCGGCAGCCATCAGTTCGGCGTTCACCTGGTACGGCGCGAAGACCTGCTGCCGTTGTGCCCGCTGCGCCTCTTGTCCCATCGACGTCCACACGTCGGTGTAGACGACGTGCGCGTCGGCCACCGCTTCGGCCGGGTCGGTCGTGACCAGCGGCTCGATGTTCGGGCCGCCAGCTTGGTTGACCGCCGCGCGAATGCGGGCGAGATCGCGCTCGGCTGGCGCGTGCTCGGCTGGCGCAGCGATGGCGGTGCTGATGTGCACCATCGCGCAGCCGATGGCGAGCGAGCGCCACACGTTGTTGGCGTCGCCCACGAACGCGACCTTCACTTGGCCCTCTGTTAGGCCCTCTATTTGACCCTCTATTGGGACCGCCATTGGGCCCGCCCTCTCGCAGCCGAAATGCGACGTGATGGTCAACAGGTCGGCCAGCGCCTGAACGGGGTGCGCCACGTCTGACAGCAAGTTGACGACCGGCACCGCGTCGACCGCTGCCAAGCGTTCGAGCTGGCTGTGGCTCTTCGTGCGCGCCGCGACGACGGCGTGGTAGCAGGCGAGCGTGCGCAGCACGTCTTCGGTGCTCTCGCGCTCGTCGAGGCCGACCTCTTCGGGGCGAATGTAGACCGGGTGCCCCCCGAGCTGGGCGACCGCCACCTCCATCGAGTTGCGCGTGCGCGCCGATGCCTTCTCAAACAGCAGCGCGACGCCGCAGCCCGCGAGCGGGCTGCCCAGCTCGGCGGCTGGACGCCGACCAAGTTCGAGCACCTCACGCAGCTCGCTCGCCGATAGGTCGTCGACCTCGAGTAGGTGTCGCACGGCTAGCTGGCTGCCAGCTGCGCGAGCACCGAGCCAAGAATCTCGACGCCCTCGTCGATCTCTTCTGAGCTGATCGTCAGCGGCGGAGCCACCCGTATCGCGGTGGGCCCGACGCCGTTCAGCACGAGCCCCGCTTCGAGCGCTGCGGCTGCGACCTCGGGCCCGGTGGCGCTGACCACGTTCGGGTCGAGCTCGGCTGCGATCAGCAAGCCCATGCCACGGGTGTCGACGACGCCGGGCAGCGTCAACAACTCGCCGGCCAGCTCGTCGCCGCGCGCGGCCGCCAGTGCTGGCGCGTCGATGGCTTCCATCGTCGCGAGCACGGCCTTCGCAGCCGACGCGGCGAGCGGCTGCCCGCCGAAGGTCGTCGCGTGGTCGCCGGGCGCGAACGCGGCCGCCACCTCACGCTTCGCCCACACCGCGCCGATGGGCACTCCGTTGCCGAGCGCCTTCGCCATGGTGACGACGTCGGGCCGCACGTCGCCGTCGACGTCAAAGTGATGCTGCCAGGCGAACCACTTGCCGGTGCGTGCCAGCCCGGTCTGCACCTCGTCGATCATGAACAGCATCTGCCGCTCGTCGCAGATCTCTCGCACCCGTCGCAGGTAGTCGGTGCTGGCGACGTTCACTCCGCCCTCGCCTTGGCAAACCTCTAACAGCACCGCCGCGCAGGTCTCGTCGAGCGCTGCTTCGAGCGCGTCTGCATCGTTGAACTCGACGTGGCGAAACCCTTCCGGCAGCGGCTGAAACACCTCGTGCTTCTCGGGCTGGCCGGTCGCGTGCAGCGCGGTGAGCGTGCGACCGTGGAACGAACGCAGCATCGCGACGACGACGTGCTTGCCCCGTCCGCCGTGCTTGCGGGCGATCTTGACGGCGCACTCGATGCTCTCGGCTCCGCTGTTGCAAAAGAACACCTGTCCGCCGCCGCCCTGGAGGCGGTCGATGGTGAGCGCGACCGACATCTGCGGCTCGGTGCGAAACAGGTTCGACACGTGCAACAGCGTGTTGGCCTGCTCGCTGATCGCTGCCGCGATGGCCGGGTGGCTGTGCCCGAGCGAGACGACCGCGATGCCTGCGAGAAAATCCAGGTAGCGGTTTCCGTCGCGGTCGAACAGCTCGGTGCCGCTGCCCCGGGTGAACAGCACCTTCGGAATGCCGTAGGTGGGCATCAGCGGGTAGAGGTCGTCGCTCGGCGCAGCGCTCGTGGCGTCGTCGAATGCCTGGTTGGTCATTGCTCTCCTCGGGAGTGGTTCGTGATCATGGTGCCGACGCCGGCGTCGGTGAACAGCTCCAGCAACAGCACGTGCGGCACTCGGCCGTCGAGCATGTGAACGCTGCCGACGCCGTCGGCCAGCGCGTCGATCGCGGCGGTCACCTTCGGCACCATGCCGCCGGCGATGGTTCCGTTCGCGCTCTCGCCGCTGACGTGGCGAGCCAGCTGCGCGGCGGTCGTGCGCTCGATCAGCGTCGACGGGTCGTGGGGGTCGCGCAGCAAGCCGGCGACGTCGGTCAGAAAAATCAGCTTCTGCGCGCTCAAGCCTGCAGCGAGCGCTCCTGCGGCGGTATCGGCGTTGATGTTGAAGCCTTGCCCGGAGGAGTCTGAGCCGATGGTGGCCACCACCGGAATCAGGTCTTCGGTGAGCAAACGGTCGAGCACCGCGACGTCGACCTGCGCGACGTCGCCGACGTAGCCGAGCGCGTCGTCGCGCGCGACGGCGGTGATGAGCCGCGCGTCGCCTCCGTTCACGCCGACTGCGAGCGCGCCGTGAACGTTGATCGCTCGCACCATCTCTGCGTTGATCTTGCCGATCAGCACCATCTGCGCGATGTCGAGCGTCTCGGCGTCGGTGACGCGCAGCCCGTCGACGAACGTGGGCTGCTTGCCCAGTCGCTCCATCAGCTCGCCGATTTGCGGGCCGCCGCCGTGAACGACGACGGGGCGAATGCCGACCTGTGCGAGCAGCACCACGTCGGCGGCAAAGCGCGCCGTGAGTTCGGTGTCGCCCATCGCGTTGCCGCCGTACTTGATGACCACGACCTCGTTGCGCCACTGCTGGATGTAGGGCAGGCACTCGGCCAGCAGCTCGGCGCGAGCGACGTCACGCTCGATGCTCAGCCGCGCGGCCGTCGTCGCGCTCACGGTCCCAGCCCCACGAGCGGCAGGCCCTCGGTTTCGTCGAGCCCGAGCGCGATGTTGGCGCACTGCAGCGCCGAGCCCGACGCGCCTTTCATCAGGTTGTCGATGGCGCAAATCGACACGAGCCAGCCGGTGCGTTCGTCGAAGCGGGCGGTGAGCTGCGCGGTGTTCGCGCCGACCGTGGCCTTGGTGTGAGGCGGCTCGTTCGTGACGACGACGAACGGCTCGTCGCGGTAGGCGTCAGCCAGCACGTCGAGTGCCGCGTCACCAGAGCAGCTGGCGCCCGATGCGGGCCGCATGTAGCAGGTCGTCAAGATGCCCCGCACCATCGGCGCGAGGTGCGGGGTGAACAGCACCTCACATCTCGTCACCTGCTCAATCTCGGGCGTGTGCCGATGACCTAACAACCCGTATGCGCAGAAGTCTTCGTGCACCGCGGCGAACGTGGTGTTCTCGCGCAGGCCCCGTCCGGCGCCGCTCACGCCCGAAGCCGCGTCGACGATCACGCCGTGCGGCTCGACTAGGCCAGCGTCCGCGAACGGCGCGATGGCCAGCGCGGCCGCCGTCGGGTAGCAACCGGGCACGGCGATCGCCTTGGCCTTGGCGAGCTGCGTGCGGTTGCGCTCAGCCAGCCCGTAAACGAACTCGCCCAGAAGCTCGGGCTGCTGGTGCTCGGCCCCGTACCACGTCGGATAGAGGGCCGCATCGACGAGCCGGAAGTCTGAGCCGAGGTCGACGATCAGCCCCACCTTGCCCCACAGGTCTGCGACGACCGGCTGGCTCGCCATGTGCGGCAAGCAGAGGAACACCACGTCGAGGCCAATCAGATCGGCGGGGTCGTACTCCACGTACACGCGCCCGGCATGGCTGACCGCTAAAGAGGGGTAGAGATCGTCGACGGCTCGACCGGCTTGAGTGTCGCCGACGAGCACCGTCGCATCGATGTGGGTGTGACCCTCTATTAGGCGCAGCAGCTCGGCGCCGGTGAAGCCCGACGCGCCGACGATGCCGGCGGTGAGGCTGGACGTGTCAGACGTGGTCACAGAGGCAAGTCTAACAGCCGAACCTGCGTCTCATTCACCACAACGCAACTTTATTCATTCACGATCTCGCTGCTCGTCAACGCCTGTGCGCGGCGTTGGCGCGCACGGATCAGGTCGCTACCATTCTCCGGCTGATCGGGCCAACGTCGTCCCAGTCTCGTTCCCAGGTGTGTTGACCGACCCAAAGGCCGACGCTAGCACCCTCCCCCGCGACCAGACCAACGGCGACGACGAATGACACCAACCCGACAACCTCATAACGAACGACGCGGCGCGGACGCGCGCCAGGGGCCGCCGGAAGCCTTCGGCCTCTACGACCCGGCGTTCGAGCACGACTCATGCGGCGTGGGTTTCGTCGCGCACCTCTCAGGCGAGCCGAGCCGCGCCATCGTCGACACCGCGCTCCAGTGCCTCAACAACCTCGACCACCGCAGCGCCCGCGGCGCAGAGGCCAACGTGGGCGACGGCGCTGGGCTGCTCATACAGGTGCCCGACGCGTTCCTGCGAGCGGTCGTCGACTTCGAGCTGCCGCCAGCGGGTAGCTACGCAGTCGGCATCGCGTTTCTAGACCGCGCCGACGAAGCGGGCTCTCGCTCGTCGGTCGAGCAGATCGTCGCAGACGAAGACCTGCGGCTGCTCGGCTGGCGCGACGTGCCGGTCAACCCGTCACTGCTGGGCACCTTCGCCACCGACCCGATGCCGCACTTCGCGATGCTGTTCGTCGCAGCGCACACCCCCGACGGCGACCTGCTGGCCGACCTCGATCTTGAGCGGCGCGTCTTCGTCGCCCGCAAGCGCATCGAGCACGAAACCGACCCCTGCGTCTACTTCGCGTCGCTGTCGTGCCGCACGCTCGTCTACAAGGGAATGCTGATCGCGGCGCAGATGCCCGAGTTCTACGAAGACCTGCGCGACCCGCGGCTCGCCACCGCCATCGCATTGTTGCACTCGCGCTTCAGCACCAACACCTTCCCGTCGTGGCCGCTCGCGCACCCCTACCGGATGCTCGCCCACAACGGCGAGATCAACACGGTGATGGGCAACCGCAACTGGATGGCTGCGCGCGAGGGCACGCTGGCGAGCGACCTGTTCGGCGACCGACTCGAACGGGCGTTTCCCATCGCTTCGGCGGGCGCCTCCGACACCGCCACGTTCGATGAGGTGCTCGAGCTGTTGCACCTGGGCGGACGCAGCCTGCCTCACGCCGTGCTGATGATGATTCCCGAAGCGTGGGAAAACCACACTCAGATGGACGCCGCTACCCGCGACTTCTACGAGTTCCACTCGTGCGTGATGGAGCCGTGGGACGGGCCAGCGTCGATCGCGTTCACCGACGGCACCGTCGTCGGCGCGGTGCTCGACCGCAACGGCTTGCGTCCGTCGCGCTACTGGGTAACCGACGACGGGCTGGTGGTGATGGCGTCTGAGGTCGGCGTCGCCGACATCGACCACTCCCGCGTCGTCGCCAAGGGCCGTCTGCAGCCGGGCCGCATGTTTTTGGTCGACACCGCAGCGCACCGCATCGTCGACGACAACGAAATCAAGGCAGAACTCGCCGGCGCCCAGCCCTACGGCGAGTGGCTGCGCGACGGGCTCGTCTACCTAGACGACCTGCCGCCGCGCCTGGCGCTCACCCCGCAGCACAGCTGGATCGTCGGCAGCCAGCGGCTCTTCGGCTACACCACCGAAGAGCTGCGCATCATCTTGGCTCCGATGGCACGCACCGGCGCCGAACCGATCGGCTCGATGGGTTCCGACACGCCGATCGCCGCGCTGTCGGCTCGGCCGCGATTGCTGTTCGACTACTTCAGCCAGCTGTTCGCACAGGTCACCAACCCGCCGCTCGACGCCATCCGCGAAGAGCTGATCACCGCGACCCTCTCGATCGTGGGGCCCGAAGGCAACTTGCTGGAGCCTGGCCCGGAGTCGTGTCGCCAGATCGTGCTGCCGCAGCCGGTCATCTCGAACGAAGACCTAGCCAAGCTCGTCTACATCAACGAAGACGGCCACTGGGCTGATCTCGAGAGCTTCGTCGTCGACGGTCTGTACCCGGTCGCGGCTGGCGGCGAAGGGCTGCGACGCAGCATCTCCGAGGTGTGCGAGCAAACCTCCGCGGCCATCGCGGCAGGCGCTCGCATCATCGTGCTCTCAGACCGATTCGCTGACGAAGACCTCGCGCCTATTCCCTCTCTCTTGCTCACCGGCGCGGTCCACCACCACCTCGTGCGCACTCGCGCACGCACGAAGGTCGGGCTGATCGTCGAGTGCGGCGACGCCCGCGAGGTGCACCACATCGCGACGCTGCTCGGTTACGGCGCGGGGGCGGTCAACCCGTACATGGCGTTCGAGTCGATCGACGACATGGTGCGCTCGGGCGCGCTCGGCGACGTAGACGCGCGCACCGCTAAGCGCAACTACACCAAGGCGGCCACCAAGGGCGTGCTGAAGGTGATGTCGAAGATGGGCATCTCGACCGTCGACAGCTACGTCGGCGCGCAGATCTTCGAAGCCATCGGGCTGGGCCCAGACGTCGTCGACCGCTACTTCTGTGGCACCACGTCGAAGCTGGGCGGCGTCGGGCTGGATGAGCTGGCGGCCGAGGTTGCCGCCCGCCACGCCTTCGCTCACATGGCGAACCCGACCGAAGCCGCGCACCGCGACCTGTGGGCTGGCGGCGAATACCAGTGGCGGCGCGAGGGCGAGTTTCACCTGTTCAACCCCGAAACCGTTTACAAGCTCCAGCACGCCACCCGCTCGGGGCGCTACGAGGTCTTCAAGGAGTACACGCAGCTGGTCGACGACCAGTCGCGCGAGCTGGCGACGCTGCGCGGGCTGTTCCAGCTGAAGTCTGCCGCCAACGGGCCGGTGCCCATCGACGAAGTCGAACCGGTGAGCGAGCTCGTCAAGCGGTTCTCGACTGGCGCGATGAGCTACGGCTCGATATCGGCCGAGGCGCACGAGACGCTGGCCATCGCGATGAACCGGCTCGGCGCGAAGAGCAACACCGGCGAGGGCGGCGAAGACCCCGACCGGTTTACGCCCGACGCGAACGGCGACCTGCGGCGTTCCGCCATCAAGCAGGTCGCGTCGGGACGTTTTGGCGTGACGTCGGAGTACCTCACCAACGCGGACGATCTGCAGATCAAGATGGCCCAAGGCGCAAAGCCCGGCGAGGGCGGGCAGCTGCCGGGCGCGAAGGTGTGGCCGTGGATCGCGAAGACCCGCCACTCAACCGCCGGCGTCGGGCTGATCAGCCCTCCCCCGCATCACGACATCTACTCAATCGAAGACCTGAAGCAGCTCATTCACGACCTCAAGAACTCAAACCCGCAAGCGCGGGTGCACGTCAAGCTGGTCGCCGAGGTCGGCGTCGGCACGGTCGCAGCGGGCGTGAGCAAGGCGAAGGCCGACGTCGTGCTGATTTCGGGCCACGACGGCGGCACCGGCGCGTCGCCGCTCACCTCGCTCAAGCACGCCGGCGCGCCGTGGGAGCTGGGTTTAGCTGAAACCCAGCAGACGCTGCTGGCGAACGGGCTGCGCGACCGCATCGTCGTGCAGACCGACGGGCAGCTCAAGACCGGCCGCGACGTGGTGATTGCCGCGCTGCTGGGCGCGGAAGAGTTCGGCTTCGCGACCGCGCCGCTGGTGGTGTCGGGCTGCATCATGATGCGGGTCTGTCATCTAGACACCTGCCCGGTGGGCATCGCCACGCAAAACGTGACGCTGCGCGAGCGGTTCGCCGGACGGCCAGAGTTTGTCGTCAACTTCTTTGAGTTCGTCGCGCAGGAGGTGCGCGAGATGCTGGCGGAACTCGGCTTCCGCACGCTCGCCGAGGCGGTAGGTCGGGTCGACCGCATCGACGTGCGGGCCGCGGTCGATCACTGGAAGGCATCTGGGCTCGACCTCGCGCCGATCTTGGTGCAGCCGCAGACCCCGTGGCCACAAGACCGCTACTGCACCCACTCACAAGATCACGGCCTAAGCGACGCGCTCGACGTCTCGCTGATCGAACGAGCCGAGCCCGCGCTCGCCCACGGCGAGCCGGTGTCGTTCAGCACGCCCATCGCCAACGTCAACCGCACGGTCGGCACGATGCTCGGCAACGAGCTAACCAAGCGCTACGGCGGCGACGGTCTGGGGCCCGACACCATCGACATCACGTTCGATGGCTCGGCCGGACAGAGCTTCGGCGCGTTCGTGCCAGCGGGCATCACGATGCGTCTCATCGGCGACGCCAACGACTACGTCGGCAAGGGGCTGTCGGGCGGGCGGCTCATTCTGCGGCCCCCGCCGAATGGCCACCCGAGCTTCGTGCCAGAGCAAAACATCATCGCGGGCAACGTCATGCTGTACGGAGCGACCGGCGGCGAGGCGTTTATTCGCGGCACCGTCGGCGAGCGTTTTTGCGTGCGCAACTCGGGCGCCACCGCGGTCGTCGAAGCGGTCGGCGACCACGCCTGTGAGTACATGACCGGCGGCCTGGTGATCGTGCTCGGCGCGACCGGCCGCAACTTCGGCGCTGGCATGTCTGGCGGCGAGGCTTACGTGTACGACCCCGAACGCACGTTCCACCGCAACCTCAACACCGACATGGTTGACCTAGAGCTGTCGCTCGGCGAAGCCGACGCCCAGCAGGTGCGCGAGCTACTGCTGCGTCACGCGGCCGAAACCGGTTCGAGCGTCGCCGAACGCATCGCCGCGAACTGGCACTCGACCGTGCGCGACTTTGTGAAGGTGATGCCGAAGGACTACAAGCGCGTGCTGCGAGCTAGGGAAGAAGCCGCCGAGCAGGGCATCGACCCGGCCGAGGCGATCATGGCGGCGTCGCATGGCTGACATTCGCGGCTTTCTGCGTCACGGCCGCGAGCTGCCAAAGCGCCGACCCGTGCCGGTGCGACTGGGTGACTGGCGCGAGGTATACGAGCCGTTCGACGCGGATCGCTTGCGCGACCAGGCGAGCCGCTGCATGGACTGCGGCATTCCGTTCTGCAACGACGCGTGCCCGCTCGGCAACATCATTCCCGACTGGAACGACCTCGTCTACCGCGACCACTGGCGCGACGCGATCGAGCGGCTGCACGCCACCAACAACTTCCCCGAGTTCACCGGCCGGCTGTGCCCCGCGCCGTGCGAAGGCGCGTGCGTGCTGGGCATCAACGCTGACCCGGTCACCATCAAGCAGGTCGAGGTGGAAATCATTGACTACGCCTGGGAACAAGGCTGGGTCGAACCGAAGCTGCCGACCGAACACACAGACAAGAACGTCGCGGTCGTCGGCTCAGGACCGGCCGGCTTGGCCGCCGCCCAGCAGCTCACCCGAGCCGGCCACAACGTCACCGTCTACGAACGAGCCGACCGCATCGGCGGGTTGCTGCGCTACGGCATTCCTGAGTTCAAAATGGAAAAGCGTCACCTCGACCGCCGGCTCGCCCAGATGGAGCTTGAGGGCACCGAGTTTCACACCGAAGCCAACATCGGCGGCGACGGCTTCGACGCGGCCGAGCTGGCCAGCAGCGTCGACGCGCTCGTGCTGGCGTGCGGCGCGACGCAGTGGCGAGACCTGCCGATACCTGGTCGCGAGCTAGACGGCATTCACCAGGCGATGGAGTACTTGCCGTGGGCGAACCGGGCCACCGAGGGCGACCTCGACGCGGCCGACATGCCGATCACCGCGGCAGGAAAAAACGTCATCATCATCGGCGGCGGCGACACCGGCGCGGATTGCTTGGGCACCGCGCACCGCCAGGGCGCAGCATCGGTGACCCAGCTCGAAATACTTCCCCGGCCGCCCGACGAGCGCAGCGACGCGAACCCGTGGCCGACGTATCCGATGGTGTTTCGGGTGTCTTCGGCGCACGAAGAAGGCGGCGAGCGTCTGTATTCGGTGAACACGCGAGAGTTCATCGCTGGCCCCGACGGCCGCAGCGTCGGCGCGCTGCGCGCGCACGAGGTGTCGATGGTTGACGGCCGCTTTGAGCCGGTGCCCGACAGCGACTTCGAACTGCGCTGCGAGCTGGTGCTGCTAGCGATGGGCTTCACCGGCGTCGAGGCCGGGCCGCTGCTTGACCAGCTCGGCGTCGAACTCGACGAGCGCACCAACGTCGCCCGCGACGACCGCTACGCGACGAACGTCGACGGCGTGTGGGCCTGCGGCGACATGGGGCGCGGGCAAAGCCTGATCGTGTGGGCTATCGCCGAGGGGCGGGCTTGCGCGGCGGCGGTCGATGAGGCGCTGATGGGTGAGACCAACTTGCCCTCGCCGGTCGCGCCTGGCGACCGACCCCTGGTCTAACTGGGCCGTCTAGAGGGGAACCTAGAGCGGGCTTGTGGTCGTGCGCTTGTGCGCGAACATCGCGCGGTCGGCCGCGGCCACGAGATCTGCCGCTGAGGTTTCGTCGCCCGCGCTGGTGGCGGAGCCGATGCTGAGCGACAAGCCGCAGGGCTCATCGCCGACCAAGAACGGCTGCGCCATCTCGGCCGTGATGCGACGTCGCACGTCTTCGACTTCGGACGGCTCGGTCAGGTCGCAGCACACGACCACGAACTCGTCGCCGCCGAAGCGGGCCACCACGTCGGTCGCTCGGACGCTGCGCAGCAAACGCATCGCCACGGCGGTGAGCACGACGTCGCCGACCGCGTGGCCGTAGGTGTCGTTGACGCGTTTGAAGTTGTCGAGGTCGCAGAACAGCACGCCGGTGTAGCGGCCGTTGTTGCCGGATCGTTCGAGCGCAACGCTCAGCCGGTCGTCGAGCCGCGCGCGGTTGGCGAGCCCGGTGAGCGAGTCTTGTCTGGCTTGGGTGCGCAAGGCTTTGGTGCGAGCGCGCCAGCCAACCAGCAGCGAGGCGGCGGCGATGACACTCGCCGCGGCGGTGCAGGCGGTGACCCAGGTGCGATTCACCGCGCGGGCTTGTCTTCCGGCGGCCCTCACCGGGCCGACCCTCTATTGGCGGCCCTCACCGGGCCGTCCAACCCCCGTCGACCAGCAGCGCCGAGCCGGTCACGTAGCTGCTGGCGTCGCTCGCCAGAAACAGTGCGGCCGCGTCGAGTTCGTCTGGTCTGCCGGGCCTGCCCATCGCCGCGTTGCGGTTAATCCAGGCGAGCGAGCGCTCGTCATCGAACATCGGCGCGGTCAGCTCGGTCTCGAAATACCCCGGGCACAAAGCGTTCACCCGCACCCCCTTCTTGGCCCACTGCACCGCCAGGTCGCGGCTCAAGTTGACCAGTCCAGCTTTGCTGGCGGCGTACGCGGGCTGCAGGTTTGGCGCCGACGCCACCAGCCCGTGCACCGACGCGATGTTGATGATGCTGCCGCGACCTCGCGTCGCCATGTCGGCCCCTGCGAGCCCAGCCAGCAAGAAGCACGCGTTCAAGTTGACGTCGACCACCCGGCGAAACCGCTCGATGTCTGCGTCTTCGGCACGGTGGATGGCGTCAGACAGCCCCGCGTTGTTGACCAGCACGTCGACCCTGCCGTAGTGGTCGATGGCGGTCGCGATGAGGCCGCGCGCCGCGTCGTCGTCGGCCACGTCGCACGGCACCGCCAGCGCGTCTGGCAGCTGCGACGCCAGCGCGTCGAGGCGTTCGGCTCGGCGAGCGGCCAGCACCAGCTTCGCTCCGACGGCAGCGAAGGCGGCTGCCATGCGCTCGCCGAAACCGCTCGACGCGCCGGTAACGACGCACACTCGGTCGTCTAGGCGAAACTGCGAAAGCAGATCTTCGTCGATCGGTAGTGCTGCGGGCGCTGCGTCGGTCATCGCCCCAACAGGTTAGAAAAGTTCTAGCCTCAACTGGGTGAAAGTTCGCATCGGCTTCGGCTTGGGCACCCGCACGTTGACCAACAACCCCGAGCAGTTCGAGCCGCTCGTCGACGCGCTGGAGACGCTCGGTTTCGACTCGCTGTGGCTGTCAGAACGCTTGGGCGGAGACTGCCCCGACCCGACCGTCGGCCTGGCGTATGCGGCGGGACGCACCGAGCGCATCAAGTTCGGCATGTCGGTGATGGTGCTGCCGGGACGCAACCTGGCGGTGCTCGCGAAAGAGCTGGCGAGCCTCGACCGGCTGTCGTCGGGTCGGCTGCTGCCAGCGTTCGGGTTGGGCGTCGCTGACGTTCACGAGCAAGCCGCGTTCGGGGTCGAGCGCACCCAGCGAGCGAAGATGTTCAACGAGGCGCTGCCGCTTCTGAAGCGGTTTTGGGGTGACGAGCCGGTGACGCATCACGGCGACTTCTACAGCTACGAGGCGGTCGACATTCGGCCGAAGCCGGCCCAGCAACCCATGGACATCTGGCTGGGTGGCGCGGCCGAGGTTGAGCTGCGTCGCTGCGGGCGGTTCGGCGACGGATGGCTGCCGTCGTTCTGCACGCCAGACATGGCGGCCGCTGGCTGGAAGATCGTCAACGAGGCAGCCGAAGCGCACGAGCGCCAGATCGACCCCGAGCACTTCGGCGTGCTGGTGCCGTACCGGCACGGAGAAATCACGCCCGGCTACGCCGAGATACTGAAACGGCGAGCGCCGGGCGTCGACCCAGACGAACTCATTCCGCCCGGCCACGACGGCTTGCGCCGCCAGCTCGAAGCGTTCATCGAGGTGGGCGCGTCGAAGTTTGTGCCGCTGCTGGTTGGCGAGCCAGACGACTGGGGCGACGAGCTAGCCGCCGTCGCGAACGCCACGCTCGACTTGCAGACGTAGCTGGCGGACGGGACGAGCTTCGCGCTAGCCACCCCGAACGCAGCGTTCAACAAACAGCTCGTGCACCCGCAGGTCGCCCGACAGCTCTGGGTGGAAGCTGCTCACCAGCACGCGCCCGCTCACGCACAGCACCGCGACCTGCTCACCAGGCGCGCGCTTCGCGTCGTGCAGCCCGGCCGGGCCGGGCGCGACCGATGCCAGCACTTCCACGTCGTCGCCGACCCGCTCGATCCACGGCGCTCTGATGAACACGCCCCTGAACGGCCCGCCCGCCATGGTCGCCACCTCAAGGTCGGCCTCAAAGCTCGCCAGCTGCCGGCCGAACGCGTTGCGACGCACCGAGATGTCGATCGCCCCGTAGCTGCCCTGATCTGCTCGACCGTCTAACACCTCGGTCGCGAGCATGATCATGCCCGCGCACGTGCCGAGCGTCGGCAGGCCATCGGCGAGGCGTCGCTTGAGCACAGCCGCACACCCGCTCGATTGGGCGAGCATCCACATCGTCGTCGACTCACCGCCAGGCATGACCAGCGCGTCGACGCGCTCAAGCTCGGTCGGCGTGCGCACCGGCCGCGCGCGAGCGCCGAGCGCCTCTAACGACGAGAGATGTGCGGCTACTTCGCCTTGCAGCGCGAGTACGCCGACGTCCAAGCGCTACCAGCCTCGCTCGGCCAGCTTGACGTCGAGCTTGTCGATCTCTTGACCTACCATCGGTTCGCCCAACCCTTCGCTCACCTTCGCGACGAGCGCGGCGTCTGTGTAGTGGGTCGTCGCTTCGACGATGGCTTTCGCCCGTTCGGACGGGTTTTCGCTCTTGAAGATGCCCGACCCGACAAACACCGCTTCGGCGCCGAGCTGCATCACCAGCGACGCGTCGGCCGGGGTGGCGATGCCGCCGGCGCAAAACAGCGGCACCGGCAGCTTGCCGGTCTGCGCGATTTCGGCGACCAGCTCGACCGGTGCGCGCAGATCGTTCGCCCAGTCGCGCACCCTCGTCGGGCTGGCGCCACTCAGCTCGGCGAGGTCGGTGAAGATCGAGCGCAGGTGCCGCACCGCCTCGACGATGTTGCCGGTGCCAGCTTCGCCCTTCGAGCGAATCATGCACGCGCCCTCGCTGATGCGACGCACGGCTTCACCCAAGTTGGTCGCGCCGCACACGAACGGCACGTCGAACGCCCACTTGTCGATGTGGTAGGCCTCATCGGCCGGGGTCAGCACTTCAGATTCATCGACGTAGTCGACGTCGAGCGCTTCGAGCAGCTGCGCTTCGGCGAAGTGCCCGATGCGGGCTTTGGCCATCACGGGAATGGTTACGGCTTCTTTGATGCCCTTGATGAGCACGGGGTCGCTCATGCGCGCGACGCCGCCGTCGCGGCGGATGTCGGCGGGCACCCGTTCGAGCGCCATCACCGCCACGGCGCCCGCGTCTTCCGCGGTCTTGGCTTGCTCGGGCGTGACGACGTCCATGATGACGCCGCCTCGCAGCATCTCTGCGAGCCCTCGCTTCACTCGAACCGTGGCGGTCTGACCGTTGGGCGCATTCATAGTTGAATTATAGGAGCGCGCCGATTGGCGGCTCGCGCGCGGTTTGCTGCGCGGGCGCTCAGTAGAGCCGCAGCACGGCAACTCGGTCGGCGAGGCTGACCCGGCCGCCAGCAGCGTTGCCGATGAGCCACAGCGCCGCGCTCGGCCCGCTCGCGGCTGACGCTCGTTTGTCGGCTGCGGGTGCATCCGCGCTGGACGCGGCCTCGTATGCGGCGATCAACCCCGGCGGGTAGCGCGTCAGACCGACGGCGGCTTCGTCGGTCGAGGTGTCGTCGACGTGCGCGATGCCCCGCGTCAGCAGCGGCCTCACCGGCCAGGTGAGCGGGCGCGCCAACGTTCGCCACAGCCGTTTGCGTTCGCCAGCGGCGACGGCGCACGTGCCGACGCTGAGCAGCATCGCGGTAGTGAGCGCCGCGGTGGTGCGCGCCGCGCTGCCGTCAGCGACTTGGGTGACAACCGCCGCGAGCGGCCCCTCCATGACGGCGGGATCGGCGAGCGCGTCGTTCTCTAGCAGCCCGCGCGTCACCAGCAGAGTCCAGTCGTAGCGGTCGAGGCCGACGGCTGCGAGGTTGACGCTCGGGTGGTCGAGCACTACGACGGCGGGCTCTGCCACTCCGACGGTCAGGCACAGGTGCGCGAGCGTGTTGGTGAGTTCGCCGTGACGCTCGCTTGCGGCCGCCTTTGAGGTGGCCACAGCCACCGGCGCGCTCACGGCCTTGGCGCACGCCGCGATCAGCCAGGCTGTGCGGCGCGCGAGCACCCACGCGCCGACGCCTGCTGCCGTCAGCGCGCCCAGGGCGATCAGCAGCCAAGTCGCCCCGACCAGCACGCCGATGAGCCAGCCGATGAGCGCGCCCACGACCACTAAGTCGACCATCACGAGCACCGCGAGCTGTCTGGCTAGACGCGCGTTGTTCCAGTAACGCTCGTTGGTGGCGATGGCTTTGCGCCGCGCGATCTCGGCTGCTTCTTGGGTCGGCACGCCAGCCAGGGTACGGCGCGAGCGGCCGGTGGCGCGCGAGCTAGCGGGCTGCGTCGCTGCTGCTCGCCGCCGCTCGTATCGCGTCTTCGTAGTGCCCCACGTAGCTCTCAGCTAGCCGTCGCATCGACAGCTCGGCTGCTCTGGCGAGCCCGCTGGCGGCTAGGTCGGCCGCGAGCGCAGGCTGGCTCAGCACGCGCTCGATGCCGTCCGCTAGAGCCCTCACGTCGCCGGGCGGCACCAGCACCGCTTCGTCTTGGGTGCGGGCGACGTTGCGGTAGCCGTCGAGGTTGCTCGCCACGACCGGGGTGCCGGCGGCCATGGCCTCTGCCAGCACGATGCCGAAACTCTCGCCGCGCAGCGAGGGAACGCACAGCAGGTCGGCGGCCGCGATGCGGGCGTTCTTCTCGCGTTCGGGCACCCGACCGAGCCACACGATGCGTTCGTCGTGGTTGTGCCGGGCGCGCAGCTCGGCGGTTTGCTGACCGTCTGACATCACCCAGAGCGTCACATCGGCGGCCACGTGCGCCATCGCTTCGAGCAGCACGGCCAGCCCCTTGCGCGGCTCGTGCCGGCCGACGTACGCGATGGTGGGCCCCTTCGTCGGCACTGCGGGCAGGTTCTTGAACCGCTCAAGCTCGATGCCGTTGAACGAGAGCGCGTAGGTGCCGCCCAGCGCCCGGGCTGCGGTGTCGCGCGCGTCAGGCGAGACCGCCACTCGCACGTGCGCGCGGCCTGCCAGCCAGCGCACGCCGGGAATGGCGTAGGCGCGGCTGCCGCCCGATGAGTGCCACGTGCCGACTGTCGGCGTCGACGCCAGCACCAGCGCCGTCAGGCACGGCCCGGGCGACAGCGGCTCGTGCAGGTGAAGCACGTCGAACGCTTCGTCTGCCAGCGCGCGCACCGTGCGGAGCGCGCACGCCAGGTCGGGCGCGATGGGCGCGACCGAGCCGTTCGACGCGGTGGGAATGCTGGCGCCGAGCGGCGTGACGCCCAGCTGGGGCGGCGCTCCGTCGCACGGCGCGAGCACGCGGGTGCTCAGCCCGATTGAGTTGAGTTCGCGAGACAGCCCGAGCACTTGGCTCTGCACCCCGCCCGGAAGCGTGAGGCTGTAGGGCGAAACGATGCCTACTCGCACGAACCTTCACGCTAGGCGAGTTCGCCCGGCGTCGACGGCACCGCTAGCGGCGCGGTGCCTGCGGGTGTGAGTCGCTCGGCCAGTTGGGGTTGAACATGTGCCACTGGGTTGGCGCCGCGGCGATGAGGTGGCCGAGTTCGTCGGCGAGGTGCTGGGTGATGCGTGCGACGTCTTCACGCAAGCTGGCTCGGCGGGTGGTGTCGAGCGGCGGACGCACCACGCCCAGGTGCTGACCGGCGGCGGCGAAGTAGACGCCGGCGGGCAGCACGGGCGCCTCGTGACGTATTCCGAGCAGCGCCGGGCCAGCCGGCAGCGTGGTCGTCTCGCCCAGCAGTTCGACCTCGACGCCGTCGCCGGTGAGGTCTCGGTCACACACCAGGCACACGACGTGGCCGGCTCGTAGCGCCTTCGACACTTCGGCGGCTGCGTCGGGCCCGAGCGGCACGACGTTCATGCCGAGGCGTTCGCGAAACGCGGTGAACCACTCGAACAGCTCGGGCGGGTCGAGCGCCTCGACGACGACCGTTAGCGGCACCTCGTGATAGGTGGCGATCCAGTGGCCGGCCCACTCCCAGCCGCCCAGGTGCGGCAGCGCCAAGATGACGCCGTTGCCTTGGGCGACGGCTCGCTCGAACGTGTCGAAGCCATCGACGGTGATGCCAGCGTCGATCTGGTCGGGCGTGAGCCGGGCCAGCTTGAACGACTCGAGCCAGTAGCGGGCGTAGTAGCCGAACGCGTCGGCTGTGGCGCTGCGCGAGCGTGCCTTGGCTTCGCCGGTCGGTTCGGTGAGACCGAGAGCGCGACGGTGCGCGCGTGCTCGTTCTTGATGGCGACGCACGATGGCGGCCTTGTCGCGCATCAGCCAGGTGAGCGGGTGAGCAGCTAGTCGCGACGCCCAGGCCGCGAAGCCCAACGGCAGGCGCGCCACGACCGCGCCGCCGACCTTGTAGCTGGCGACGGTCGCGTTCACGCTCGGCCTGCTTGCTGGGTGACCTTGACGAAGCGGTGGATCGCGGTGAGCGCGGTGGCAGCCAGCATCACCCACAGCAGCGGCACCAGCAGCGAGCTGAACGCGATGGCGACCGCCAGCACGACGGTGCGTTCGGCGCGCTCCATCAGCCCGCCCTTCGCGGTCAAGCCCAGCAGCTCGGCTTTGGCTCGTTGGTAGCTGACGAGCTGCGCGGCCGCCAGCACCGCCATCGGCAGCACCGCCATCGTCGCGCCTTCGGTGTCGGCCAGATACCAGGCGATGCCGCCCAGCAGCAGCGAATCTGATAGGCGGTCGGCGGTGGAGTCGAAGAACTCGCCTCGCACCGTTGCTTTGCCGCTAGCGACGGCGACCGGGCCGTCGAGCAAGTCGCTCAGCCCTGCGGCGATCAGCAGCGCCAGCCCGGTGCCGAGGCGGCCGACGGCGATAGCGCAGGCAGCGCCGACTGATGCCAGCACGCCGAGCGCGGTGATGACGTTTGGGGTGACGCGCGCCGCGGCCAGCGCGCGTCCGACGGGTCGTGTGGCGGCGTCGACGGTGCGCCGCCACCTGCCGTCAAACACTCGCGTCGCTGCTGTGCGTGTCGGTCGTCTTTGCCGCTGGCGGCTCTTGCGGTTCGTCTCGCGCTTGGGCTGCGGGCGCTTCGACGAACCCGTCGAGCACCGCGCCGGTCGGTGCGTCGATCAGCACGAGCGCTCGGTTGGTGGGCGGGTCTTCGCCCGAAAGCACGAGCACCCGCCAGGTCGGACGGCTCAGCCAGCCTCGCCAGGCCAGCTGCGCGCTGGCGTGTTCGACCGCGAAGTCGACGAAGTCGCTCGCCACCGCCAGCGCCTCGGTCTCGTCGATGCCGAACTTGCGGCCCGCCACCAGGGAGTACACGCCGATCACCGCCAGCCCGCCTGCGACCACCGCCATCCCGCCGTTCACCAGCACCGCATCGGTGCCCGCCGTCACCACCACGACCGCGACCGCCGCCGCGATCAGCAGATAAATGACACCCGTGATGCGCCGCCGAGAGTTGTCGGGAAACCGATACGGCCCGACGAAACTCGCGTCTAGATCTTCCGGCAGCTCATCGGTGACCTCCCCCGCCGACCTCTTGGCCCCCGCGTCGTGCTTGACGGACACCACCTCCTCTGCGTCCTCTCCAGACTTAGCCACCTGATCTGACACTGGTTCGCTCACTAAACGCGACACTACTAGCTGCCATCTAATCCGCACCGACTGCGTGCGCTATTTCCGTGTCGTACAGGCCTATCTCATTGGCAAGCGTGCGGCCGCTTCCTTCGCTGGTTGCAGCCACGGAAAAATGCGTCCACCAGGACCTCGCTTGACACCGCCGCGCCACCTCCGACGACCGACACGTCGTCAACGCCGTGCGTGCTGATGAACTCAGCCACCACATCCGGCAACTCGGCCGTGCGCGTCAACACCACCACGCCAGGGCGCGCCGCAGCCAACGGCACCGCGCTCAACGCATCAACCACAAAGAGCACGCGACCGCCCAAACCAACAGCACGCGCCACGCGCTTCGCAGTGCGCGCAACCAGCCGATGCCGATCCGGCCCATAAGCACCCAATCGTAATGCCCCTGCGTCATGTCCTTTCGCCGACGACCTCGCGCGCGGCGACCAGCGAGCGCGCGTCGGCGACGCGCTAGGGGCCCAGGAGCGCGGCAGGTACCACGCCGATGCCGTCGGCCTCACGGCGATACGCCCGGTCGCCTGCGTAAACCACAATGCCGTCAGCCCACATCGGGCCGAGCTTGTCACGCAGCCAGCGCAAGTGCTCACAGTGCACCGCGGTCACGCTGTCGGCGAGCTTCACCTCAATCGCCAGCACCTTGCCGAGTGAGTTGATCACGATGATGTCGACCTCGCGCGGCGGACATCGCTCGCCACCCGACGACGTGCCAAGCCAGAACACGCTCGCGTCGGCTGCTGACGCGTAGACCCGCACCGACTGCAGCACCAACGACTGAAACAGCCGACCCCCGTAAGAGCTGCTCACGTCGACCTGTCCGGCCTCGATCGCGTCGTTCATCTCCATCAGCCAGTCACCCTCGTACACGGCCACGGCGATAGCCGGGTCGATGAAGTGTCGCAGCGCCTCTTTCTTCGTGCGGTTGACCGGCGAGAACGGGCTGCTCCAAGCGGGCTGCTCTTCGATGATCCCCAAGTTTTCGAGCGCCTGCCGGTAGACGTTCGCGGTGTCCCACGCCATGTCCTTTTCGTCTTCGCGGTGCGCGAACTTGCGCAGCTTCTCAAACGTCATCTCGGTAGATATTCCTCTCGCGTAGCTCGTCAGCCACCGCATCGTCAGCTGCGCCGACAGCTGCCGCCCGCCTTCGGCAGCCGACCGGATGTCGCGCCGACAGAGCAGGTCGACGTACGTGCGCATCAGCTTCGCCCGCAGGTTCGCCGGTGCCCCGAAGTGGCCCGGCAGACCAGAGATGACGATCTGTTCGATGTAGTCGCCGCGGCCAACCGAGGCCGCCGCGGCGAAGTCGCCGACGTCGCCTGCGAGCAGCTCGGCGAGCGACACGCACGGCGCGTCGAGCCCTCGCTCAAACAACGAGAACGGACGCATGTCGATGCCGAGGATGGGCCGCCCGATGCCGCTGTGAACCTCCGGAGGGATGGGCGCCGACGGCGTGCTGGTGAGGATGTATCTGCCGGGCGTCGGGTCGCGGTCGATGTCGGTGCGCACCACGTCCATCACCTTCGGGTAGACGTGCCACTCGTCGATCAGCACCGGCGGAGCCGCGGTCGTGATGACCTTCGGGTTGCTCTTGATGAGATCGAGCGCGTCGTCGTCCTTGAGGTCGTAGGCGGTCTTCGCGTGTCGGCTGGCAGACGTCGTTTTGCCGACGCCGCGCGCGCCGTTGAGCAAGACGACCGGCAACTGGGCGATAGCTTGCGCGAGCGTGTCGTCGATGACGCGGGGCTGTGGCTCGGCGAGCGGCACTCGCGCACTCTAGAGGCCATCGCGGAATCTCGCGACAATCGCGGAATCTCGCGACAGCCGCGCGGCTTCGCCTGCGCCTGTGTGCGCAACGAGACGCAGCCGGGGGCTAGTCTGCGCGCGTCTCTGCCGCCACACGATCGAGAGAGCAAGCGCAATGCCCTACGTCCATTCCATTCGTGCCCGCTGGCTGCTGTTGGTCGCAGCCGCGCTCGTCGCCGCGCTCGCGGCCGCGACGCTCGCGTCGTCACGAGCCGACGCGCAAGTCGCGCCCGAGGCGCGCAGCCAGTTCGGCATCATTCCGCTGTGGACGCACCACGTCGAAATCAAGGTTCCGTTTCGCGACGTAGACGGCGACGGGCGCAACGATTACGACCCGCAGTTCAGCCTCACGGCCATCCGCACGGCCGGGCCGACGCCAGGGTCGGGCGACTGGTGCCCGCCTAGTCTCAGCATGGCGCCGCGCGTCGGCGAGAACGGCTCGGAGGTGCTCGCCACCTACACCGCGTCGCTGCTCGATGAGAACTGCCAGTTTCAAACCCAGTTCCCTGAGACCATTGCCTCTGGCGTGGCTGGCTTCACGCTGTCGCGCGCCTCGGGCGCGATAGCGCACGTCACCCACCGCAACAACACAACGGCGCGCATCACGTACACCGACGGGCGCACCACGTTCCAACCCAATCGCTCGGTGAGCGGCTTCGGGCCCGAAGACGAAGGCACCGTCATCACGCTTCGCTTTTCTCGTGAGACGGGCGAACGCGGCCACCCGCAGTGCCGCATCCACGAGAACGACCGCTACGCGACCTGGAGAGTTGACAGCCGGGGGCGGGCGATACAACAGCGTCATGCGACGCTCATCGACACCCTCCCGCCGCACGCGCCTGACTACGGGCGCGAGTGCCACTACGCGGCGCGCTGGCCAGACATCGAAGGGTTCATTACGCCCACCCCGAGCTTGATCGTGCTGGCGAGCGGTTCGGGCCACCGCGCTACCGAGTATCGGCGGATTGAGGTAGTGGAAGCCAGGTCGTTCAAGCCGTCGCCGCAACTGGTGGTGCCGTTTACCGATTACGACGGCGACGGTGCGCACGACTACCGCGGCGCGAGCCTGCGGGTGACGTTCAACCGGCAATCTGGCGAGCCGGTAGCGTGCTCAAACGACGTGACCGCCGACTACGTGATCGAGGCACGAGAGCACCCAGCCGAGACGATCACCACCGCGGACGGCGACGTGATGCTGCGCGCCCGCAGCACGCTCAAGCCCGCAGAGGCGGTGTCGCTCATCGACACGCCACGGAACTCACAGCACCACTGCCAGTACGACGTCGAGTTCGGTAACAGCGACGAAGTCGCCGCCGGCGAGCAGGCCCGTCTGGCGCGGCTGACAGCCGCTGCCATCGAAGACACCGAGCTGTCCGCAGCCGACCCTCTCGCGTTTGCGGCCTATGAGAACGCAGCCGTCAGCCGCACCGTCACGTTCGCCGTTGCCGTGCCGCCCGCCGCGAGCAGCGAGGGCTTTGGCGTCGCATACGAGCCAGTCGCCGCGCAAGACCCTGGCTGCACAGATGGCGACGCGTTTGTGCTCGCCCCGGATAGCAACGGGCAAGCCAGCCGCGACGTCACGCTCATAGATCGCTGGCAAGGCCACCTCAGCGCTGCGGCGCGCTGTGAATACACGGCTACCTGGGCCGACTCCGGCGACGCGGCCAGCAGCGTGTACCAACTCACCGGCGCAGCGCAACAGACCATCGACGCGTCGGTCTTCGACGCGGCCGACCGCACCTTGCTTCGTGCTTACGGAGAAGTCGCACCCACGTTCGATGCGGTCCTAGAAGTACTGACGACCGCTCCGGACGGCCAAGACCGTGCGTTCACGGTCGGCGTCACCACAGACCCTAACGCCGACGCAGGCTGCTCACAGATTCCCGATCAGGAGGTGGTGGTAACCGCGGGGCAAACGTCCGGGCAGACTGCGCTCAACGGCGTCGTTGAACGCGCCCTTGGCGCAACGACGGATTGCGCCTACACGATTGAGTGGCCCAGCAGCATCGTTGGAGCTGTCGGTTGGGAACGTGACCCGACTCACAGCGCGGTTGTCGCGCTGAACTCGTCGGTTGGCGTCGCGAGCGCCCGCTACTACCCCGTCTTCGACGGCGTGGTAGAAATCACCACCTCTCAGCCGGTTGCTGCTGACACCACCTTCACCGTGGCAGTTGCAGCGTCGAGCGCGTCGCCAACGTCTGGCTGCTCTGATCCTGATGACCTCACGCTCACGGTGCGCGCCGGCTCCACGTCAGCTGCTGGCTCGCTTAGCCGCCTCGTAGTGCTGCCCCCAGGCGAGACGGGGGCCTGCGCCTACGAAGCGAACTGGCCCGCCAGCGAAGACTTAGCTGCTGCGCCACCGGGCGGCAAGAACCCCACACCCGTCTGGGCTGCCGACCAAGCGCACGCGACGACGACGCAGATGACGGTGAGATCTCGCCGGGTGACGCACCGCTATCTCTTTAGCGTAGACACCCACTTCGATGCCGACATCTCGGTGCACGTGCCGCAGATCGAAGGCCCGACTGCGGGCGTCAACCTGTTCGCAGGTGCCGAGTTCACGTTCACGTTCGCTCGTGCGCCGCACTCGCACCCAGGCTGCTCGACCGGCACGCCCAACAGCTTCATCTACACGGTGCAGCCCGACGGCTCGGTGACTGGCGACCATCCGACGCCGCTGGTCGACGTGCCTGCCGGCGGCACCGAGAGCTGCGTCTACTTGTTTCACGCCAGCAGCGCGTCTGCGCCTCCCGACGCTCCGATCCAGTGGTCGTTGTACATCGAGACGGTCAGCGCGACGCTTCAGAAGAGCACGCCACGACCCGTCGTCGAATACCTGGTGGGCGACATCACCTTCACGCCCGAGGTCGCCATCGCGGTGCCGCAGATCGACGAGACGATCAGCGGCACGCATACGAACGTGTTCGCCGACGTCGTGCTCGCCGACGGCACGACCGCGCCGCTCACTTTCGATGTCGCCTTCGCCATCGCCGCTGGCTCTGACGCTGGCTGCACCGACACGGGCTCGACGACTTACGCCTACGCAGTTGCGCCAGACGGCACCGTGACAGGCGAGGTGCCCGCGCTGGCTGCGTATGTGGTGACGACCGACCTGGTCACCCACCCCGTTGAGCAAACCGTCGCGCCGTGCGTCTACGACGTGACGTTCCCGACGGCCAGCAGCGGGCGCGCCTGGCTCACCAAGGAGACAGACGGTTCGGACGACGACGCGACGTCGGCGGCGCAGCCATCGGCGATGGCGACGTACGGCAACATCGAAGTCGTCGCGCCCGTCGACGTCGCGGTGATGACGCCGACGTTCACGCCACCGCCTGGGCGGACGGTGTCGGTAACCATCAGCGCGGCGCAAGGCGCGGACGCAGCCTGCGTGGTTGACGACCACGTGTCGCCGTCGAGCGCCGCCAGCAGAACGAAGTCGGTGACACTCGACGCGAGCGGCACCACTCGCGTCGTTGGCCACTTCGACGTGACCGACTTGGTTGCCGGAGCGACCAGCGCGAACGACCGGTGCGCCTACGACGTCGCTTGGTCGGTCACCGATGAGCCGTTCGCCGACGCTATCTGGACGCGCACAACGAGCGACGACGCATTGGCGGCTTCCGGGCGCGTCGGGGCGACGAGCACTCTGTCGGCCACCTATGCCGTGCCGATCGAGACCTCCTTTGATGCGACGCTCAACTTGGTGGTCGTCGACCACGTTCCCGCAGGCACCGCCTTCGCCGTCAGCGTCGACGCGACCGCCGACTCGCCGGTGGGCTGTTCCAGCACCGTCAATCGGACGCTCACCGCGCCTGCGGTCGACGGCACGAACGACCGAACCATCGTCGACACGTTCTCGCTGGTTCACACGCCAGCGGGCGTGGTCGGGTACTGCACGTATGAGATCACCTGGCCTCTGATGGAGACCGGCGGCACGCTGTTCGTGCCCGATGAGGCGTTCACCGCCGACACCGCGCTCAGCCGGCAGCAGCCGACCGCCACGAGCCGCTACTCAGACCGAACCGTCGCCACGATGTTTTCTGCGACGCTGACGGTCGGCACGACGCAGATCGTCGACGTGGCGGCCACCTTCAGCGTCGGGGTCGCGCCCGCCGCTGGTGCGCCGCCAGGCTGCTCGACGCCGAGCCCCGACCCAGCGGTGACGGTCGGCCCGGGTGCTTCCACCCAGACGCTTGAGTTGTCGCTCGTGCGCCGTCCGCCCAGCGAGAACGCCGAGTGCTCGTACGCGCTCACGTGGTCGACGAGCGAAGACACCACGACGTTCTGGATGGCCGATGCCACGTTCACACCCGACGTGACGCTCACGCCGTCCGCGCCCGACGCGGCGAATCGCTACGCGCCCGACCTCACCTACTTCACGCCGACGCTCACCTTCAACGTGGCTGACGCCGACTTCGACGGCGACGGCAGCCACGACTACGCGGGGGCGCACTTCACGGTGACGTTCACGTCTGCCGACGCAGACTGCTCTGCTCTCACCAGGGCGTACGAGCTGAGCGGCGACGGCGACGTCGAGCCGGTCGCGCC
>CAYRJD010000084.1:0-39040 GCA_964424585.1 uncultured Acidimicrobiales bacterium
CCTGACGAACATTTTGTCCAATGAACTTGAGGCGGTGACTGACTACTTTGAGGCGACGGCCAAGCACCGACTGGCGGAGGAGTCCAGACATCGCGAGCTTGTGCTGATGTCAAGGCATCTCGCTGGCTATCTGTGGTTGCCGCCAACCGGGCCCGCATTGGTCGACCGGATACTCACAGCAAATCGAATTTGGCGCGAACACCACGAGGACTCAGAGATTGGCATCGTTGCCAGGGAACCGCAAGAGTTGATGGAGCGCGAGATTGACATTGAGATGAACATGTTCGAGCGGCTGCATAATCTGCACCAGCCCCAGCAGTGGCTCGGAGCGAGCGCATAACGCGACCGGCCCAGGGCTGAACGGAATGCCCTCGTGGTCTCGAGGGCTAGCCAGCGGCGAAGCAGTGCTGGGCTACGGGCCGAGCAGTGCGGCTGGGATCACGCCGAAGCCGTCTTGCTGGCGGCGATAGGCGTGCTGGCCGGTCGTGATCACTGCGGCGTCGACCAGCTGGTCGCCGATGGTGCGCTTGAGCCAGCGGAGGTGTCGAAAGTCGGTGTCTTCCGCCACGGCAGCGAGCTTGACCTCCAGCGCGACGATGCCGCCGTCACGCCGCTCGACGATGATGTCGACCTCGTGCTCACCGCCAGCAGTGCGCAGGTGGCTCACCTCCGCCTGGTGCACCCCGGCGTACACCCGAACCGACTGCACCATCAGCGACTCAAACAGTGCAGCCACGAACGGACGCTGCTCGGTGTGAAAGCGCGGCGGCGCGTCGCTGGCCAGCAGCGTCGCTGCATCGACGCCGAGCACTTCGGCTGCAAGCGCCGGGTCGGTCAGATGATGCTTCGGTTTTTCTCCTAACCGTCGCAAACGATTGAACGTCGGCTCCCACGCTTCGAGCGGTTGGATCACGTGGGCACGCTCAAGCGTGTCGCGTATGGCATCAGCAGTTCGGCGGGTGGGTTTGTCGGCCTCTCCGGGCGTGGCACTGTCGCGGATCGTGTCGAAGGCCGTCGTCGTTGAAGTCGCGGCCGCATAGGCACGAGACCACCGGCGCAGCGCTCCAGGATCTTGTCGAGGACGACCATCGCGGTCGTCGATGGCGTAGTTGAACGTCAGCGAGAGATATCCCCTCAAGTAGTGCTGCCGCCCGGCGGGGTCGAGCGTTCTGATGCCGGGAAAGCCAGACTTGGTGATCTCTTCCGCGTATCGGGTCAGCGTCACGTCTGTTGCACCGTCCAGCGCAGGCACGTCGCCGCTCAGCAGATCGCCGAGCGAAACGGTCGGCGCACCCAAGCCTCGTTCGGCCAGCGACATGGGATACATGCGCAGCACCACGAAGCGGCCCGCGCCGGTGTGCGACGGGAGCTGGCTGGGCTCCACCGACCCCGTCAGCAGAAATCGATTGGGCGAAAAGTCGGCGTCGAGCGCTTGGCGAACCAAGTCCCACGAACTCGGCCAGCGTTGCCATTCATCGACGAGGATCGGCAGATCGCCGGTGGTTAGTCGGCTGGGTTCGGCCTGCGCCAGCGCCAGCTCGGTGGGGTCGTCGAGACGGCGAATCGTTCGCGCTCGCCGGGCCGCGGTTTCGGTCTTGCCTACGGCTCGCGGGCCTTCGATGACGATGGCTGGAAGGCTCCCGCAGAGCACGTCGAGCTGGTCGTCGATGATCCTGGGTTCGTAGGCCATGCCGTGACGGTACAGCGATGACGGCTGAATCCGTACAAACGTGACGGCAAATTTGGTACAAACGCGACGGTTTTCGTTGCTATTGCACGACGGAAGGGGATCAGGCGGCGGTTTCGATGATAACGTCGAGGCCGTCGGTGTCGCCGGTGACGGTGGCGCTGCGGCCCAGCGCTTCGATGGTGACGAGCCGGTCGCCGAGCCGCAGGTCGCGCACCGCCAGAGACTGTCCGCCTTCTAGCAGCGGGCGAACCATGAGCGTGTTGCGGTGCATCGCCGGACGCAGCCCCAGCAGCGACTGAACTATCGCGAACGGCACCGCCGCCGCCCACGCCTGCGGACGACCCGACGCCGGATACCTGATCGGCTCGCCGAACTCAGACCGAGCCTGACCGCCCAGCAACTCGGGCAGCTGGTGATGCTCGGCCGCCGCCAGCTCGACCAGCGCCGCTGCCAGCCGCCGAGCGTGCGCATCAAACCGCCGGTGAACGAGCCCTCGCAGCGCGAGCGCCGTGTCGTGCGGCCACACGCTGCCGATGTGATAGCCGAGCGGGTTGTAGGCGGGCTCAGAAGCCGCCAGCGTGCGAATGCCCCAGCCCGAAAACTCGTCGTCGTCCATCAGCCGATCTGCGATGCGCGCAGCCAGCTCGTCGTCGATCAGTTCGGTCGCCAGCAGGTGCCCGACGTTCGACGCTCGCACCACCAGCGGGGCTCCGTGCTCGTCGAGCGCGAGCGCCACGAGCACTCGCTCGTCGTCGACGACGAAGTGCTCGCGAAACCGAGCGGCAAAGTCGCGCGCCTCGTCCCGCAGCGCGCCCGCGGCCTCGGCATCGCCGACGGCTTCCTCAAGCTCGGCGAGGCCAACCAGCGCTTGGTGCACGTATCCCTGCACCTCAACCGGCGACGTCGCTCCCTCTACCACCGTGCCGTCTGACCTCACGAACGCGTCGTATGAATCCTTCCACGACTGGTTCGAGATGCCCGCGTCGTGCGGAGTCGACACCACGAAGCCGAAACGGTCGACGTGCGTACGGCACCAGTCCATCGCCCGTCGAGCGTGGGGGAGCAGCGCCGTGACGTCGGACGTCGCGCCGCGCCACGCCAGCTCTTCGGCGAGCCCGACCACGAACAGCGGCGTCGCGTCGATGCTGCCGTAATACGGCACGCCCGCGGCCAGCCCGAACACGCCCATGTCGCCGATGCGCAGCTCGTGAACGATCCGCCCAGGCTCTTCGACCGTCGCGTCGGCAAAGCGCTCGCCCTGGTAGGCCGCCAGCACCTTGAGCGTGTCGAGCGCGAGACGAGGGTTGGCTAGCTTCGCCAGCGACGCGGCGCATTGCCCGTCGCGCCCGAACAGCGCGAGAAAGTGCGGCGACCCGGCCGCCACGAACGGCGCGCCCGTCTTCTCATCGAGCACCGACAGCGCCTCGAGATCCCAGGCGGCGTAATCGAGCGTGCGCTGGAACTGACTGTCAGACGTCGCGATGGTCGCGCCGTTCGCCGCGGGCGGCACACGCACGTCGAGGGTCAGGCCCCAATCGAAGCTGACCGGCGCGTCCGGCGAGACGACAACCGACCGCGTGAACGCCAGCTCATCTGTCGGCTCGTCATCGACGAACAGCCGCGCCAGCAACGCCGCGTCGTCACGCACGTCGCTGCGTTCGCGCAGCGAGTAGACGGTCGCGTCGGCCGACACCAGCGACACCTCAACCTTCAAGTCGAGCACGCCAGCGAACGAGCGAAACGCCAGCGTCTCGACGTAACGCTCGCCCAGCCGCCGATCTCGCACCACCAGACACCGAGGGTCGGGCGCGTCTTGCCAGTAGCCGAACGTGAGACGGTCGGACGACGGGCCGGTGCGCGTCTCGCCCAGCAGCACCAGCGGCGCGCCGTTGACGGTCACGCTCAGCCCCGCGACGACTCGCCGGTCGCGCACATACACGCCGGTAGCGCCTTCGCCGGAGATGCTGCCGTCGGCCGACGTGATGACCGCGGCCGCTCCGCGGGTGAGTATCAATCCGTGATCCGGCAGTGGCTCCGGCATGTTCGATGTGCCTCCGTGTCGACCGGCGCCCGGTGAAACTGACACGCCAGCCTAACCGTGCGAATGCCATCAAATTGAAACGTTTATTGACACGTTTCAAAAAAGTGTGTTAGCTTGCGCTTGTGCTCGTTGACCAAGCCGCGGCTGACCGACGGCCGACCATCAAGGACGTCGCCCGCGTCGCGGGCGTTTCCGTCGCCACGGTCTCCAACGTGATGAACGGTCACGCGCACGTGCGCGAGCGCACGCGGGCGAAGGTGCGTCGCGCCATCGACACGCTCGGCTACCGGGTGAGCCGAGCCGCCCGCAGCCTCCCCGTCGGTCGCACCTATCTGCTCGCCTACTGCCTGCCCAGCGACGCCAACTACAACGCCGCGCTCAACACCTTCCTCCACCAGGTCGTCGCCAGCGCGACCGACGCCGGGCTCGAGGTGCTGCTGGTGACCCAAAAGGGAGGCGACCAGCTGCAGCCCTATCGCGACCTCATCGAGCGCGGCGGCGCAGACGGGTTCGTGCTGTCGGGCATCGGCTACGGCGATGAGCGCGTCGACTACCTGGGCAGCCAAGACATTCCGTTCGCCTGCTTCGGACGAGCCGACGACCCGACGGTGCCAGCGGTCGATGTCGACGGTGCCGCAGGCACCGCCGCGGCCGTCGAGCACTTGCGCGAACTCGGCCACGAACGCATCGCCTTCGTCGCCTGGCCGGAAGGCTCGGCCACCGGCGACGACCGGCTCGACGGCTACCGCAACAGCGCGGCGGCGCTCGGCCTAGACGCCGACGCGGTGGTGCGCTCGCTCGACGACTTCGACCTCGGCCGCAAGCTGGTGCCCGACCTGATGCGCCGCTTCAGCCCTACGGCTGTCGTGTGCGTGTCAGACCTGCTGGCGCTGGGCGTGGTCGCAGGCCTGCGCGACCACCGGCTGGCTCCCGGCGCCGACGTCGCGGTCACCGGATTCGACGACATTCCCGCCGCCTCGCTGTCTGCGCCGGCGCTCACGTCGTTGCGCCAGCCGCTCGACCGGGTGGGCGCGCTGCTCGTCGAGCGCCTGGTCGCGCAGGTCAACGGCACTCGCGCAGCCAGCGCCGCGTCCAACAGCGTAAGTGCCGTCGCCGCCGAGCCACATCTCGTCGAGCCTGACCTCATCGTTCGTGACTCGAGCGGGCTCGCCATCGATCGTTCCTCTAACCATCTTCAACAACCAATTTCCTGAAAGGACGGAAATGAAGAAATCACTGTTACTGCTGCTATTCGCCACGCTGGCGTTTGGCTTCGTCGCTGCTGGCTGCGGCGGCGACGACGACGCCGATGATGCTGGCGATGACACCGCGACGACCGCGGCGGCTGCGTCCGACTCGGAGTCATCTGACGACGCCGAGCCGATGGACGACGCTGGCGATGACATGGCTGACGACGGAGCAGACGACATGGCCGCCGACGAGCCGATGGGCGTTGATCTGGCTGGCGTCGATCTCAAGTTGTGGGGTTGGGCGTCGTCTGAGGCTGAGGACACTCAGTTGAATGCGGTGGTCGACATGATCAATGAGGCGTCGGGTGCGAATGTTGTGTTTGAGCCGCAGCCTGAGTACGACACGGCGTTGCAGGCGGCGCTGGTTGCGGGCGATCCGCCGAACGCGTTCTACATCGACTCGAGTCGTTTGCCCGACATGGTGGATAGCGGCGCGCTGATGCCGGTGCCTGATGGCGCTATCAGCGACCCCGATGACATTTATCCCGCGTTGCGTGACGTGTTCACCGTTGATGGCACGTGGTATTGCCCGCCGAAAGATTTCTCGACGCTGGCGCTGGTGTACGATCCTGCGGCGCTCGCTGATGCGGGTGTCGACGTGCCGGCCACGTGGGATGAGTTGGCGACCGCGGCTGCCGCGGTGACCACCGATGATCGTGTCGGGTTGACGTTCGGCGCGGAGTACGCCCGGGCTGGCGCGTTTTTGTTCCAGGCTGGTAGCGGCATTTTGAACGACGATCAGACGGCGGTGGCGATCGATTCGGCTGGCGCACGTGAAGCGCTTGGCTTTCTCGCCGATCTGTTCGAGGCGGGGCACGCGGGCACGCCCGCTGACGTCGATGCTGGCTGGGCTGGCGAAGCGTTCGGCGACGGCAAGGCCGCGATGACGATCACGGGCAACTGGATCGTCGGGTATCTACACCAGAACTACCCGGAGCGCGATTGGGCGGTGGCTGAGCTGCCTGAAGGGCCAGTCGGCAAGGGCACGTTCGCGTTCACGGTGTGCTACGGCGTAGCCGCCAGCGTCGACAATCCGGACGAGTCGTGGGCGCTGGTCGATCACCTCACCAACTCCACCGGCGCAGCGGCGTGGACGTCGGGCTTCCAGGTGATGCCCGCCCGCTCCTCGGTGCGCGCCCAGTGGATCGCGGATAACCCTGAGCTTGAGGCGTTCGTCGCGGGCGCCGAGTACGCGTCACGCTTCCAGTTCCCGGCCGGTGCCGGCGACATCCAAGGCGTGTTCAACGACAACTTCCAGAAACTCATCGCTGGCGAGACCACCATCGACGACCTCATCGACGAGGTAGTCGCCGCCGGCAACGACCTCCTCTAAGCGCCAATCCTCCTTAGGTGCCCGGAGCCGCAGGCGGGTCGGTGTCGCGTCCAACCGATGCACACCGATCCGCCCGCGGCGCCTCGGACACATCAGCGACTCTGCTGAGCCGCCTGCGCGTCAGGGCGGTCGAGCGTCCGGCGATCTTCAAGCACGAAGGCCTGTGGGGCTGGCTGTTCGTCTCCCCGGCGATCTTGGGCCTCGTCATCTTCATGGCGCTGCCGGTCGGCATGACGTTGCTGGTCAGCTTGCGCGACTGGTCGGGCTTCACCAGTCCGCTCGACAGCGAGTTCGTCGGCCTCGCCAAGTACAGCGAGCTGTTGCTAGAAGACGGCGTCCGCCGCCGCGACTTCGCGCTGGCGCTGCGCAACAACTTCTACTTCGTGCTGGGCGTAGTGCCTACCCAGACGTTCATTGCGCTGTTCTTGGCGACCGTCGTCAACCAGAAGCGCCTCAAAGCGAAGAGCTTTTTCCGCACCGCCTACTACTTCCCCTCCATCACCAGCTCAATCGCCATCTCGCTGATTTTTCTGTTCATGTTCCGCCGCGACGGCGCGGTCAACGCGGTGCTGCCGTTTGCAGACCTCAACTGGGTAGCGAACGCGAACGGCGTGCTGCACAACATCTTCGGCGTGTTCGGTGTCGAGACTGCGCCTGCGTTTCTGGCTGACACCGAGGTGTTCAGCTTGTCGCTGTGGGAGTGGATGAGCGGGCCGTCGGTCGCGATGCTGTCGATCATGATTCTGGTGACGTGGACGACCGTGGGCACGTTCATGCTCATCTTTCTGGCGGCACTGCAAAACATTCCCGTCTCGGTGGAAGAGGCCGCCGAACTAGACGGCGCCACCTGGTGGCAGCGTTTCCGCCTGGTCACCGTGCCGATGATGAAGCCCGCCATCGTGTTCGTGATGACGCTCGGCATCATCGGCACCTGGCAGGTGTTCGACCAGATCTACGCCATCGCGTTCGGCGGTCCGCAAAAGACCACGCTGACGCCCGCGTTTCTCACCTACTTCCAGACGTTCCAGAACGGCCAAGCCAGTTTGGGCGCGGCGACGTCGGTGCTGCTGTTTCTGATCATCATGGCGTTCACGCTCACGCAGCGCAGGCTGATGTGCAGCCGGGAGAACTTCGGATGGCAGTGACGGCCCCGACGGGGGAGACCCGCACGACCAGCAGACAGATGCGTGCCCGCACCGATTGGCCTGAACGGGTCAAGCTGGCGTTGTCGTATGCGCTGCTGATGCTGTTCGCGCTCATGTTCATAATGCCGTTTCTGCTGGCGGCAATCTCGTCGTTCAAGTCGTTGCCCGACATCGCGCAAAACCCAACGTCGCTCGCCTTTGACGCAGCGCTGGGCAGCCCGACGCTGGACGGCATCGAGCGGTTGAACGACGAGCGCATCCGCATTCCTCGTTGGGCGCTCAACTCGACCATCCACACCATCTCGGTGACCTTCGGCAGGCTGGTGCTCGCCACGCTCGCCGGCTACGCGCTGTCGCGGCTGCGCTTTCGCGGGCGCTGGCTGATCTTCGGAGCGATCATCGCCATTCAGGGCATTCCCGGCATCGTGCTGGTCATTCCCAAGTTCTTGGTGATGAAAGAGCTGGGCATTCTCAACACATACCTGGGGCTGATCATTCCGATGGTGTTCGACGCGTTCGCGATCTTCATGATGAAGGGGTTCTTCGACCAGGTGCCCCGCGAGATCGAAGAAGCGGCAGCGCTCGACGGCGCGAACCTCTGGCAGAGCTACAGCCGTGTGATGCTGCCGCTCGTAAGCCCAGGCATCTTGGCGCTCACCATCTTGAGCGTGCAGGGCACGTGGAATGAGTTCTTGCACTCGCTGCTGGCGGCGCCGTCGAACGCGGACATCCGCACGCTGCCGGTGGGACTCGCGCTGCTGCGCGGCGCGTTCGGCGAAGCCAACCCGTGGAACACGCTGATGGCAGCCAGCTTGCTAACGACCATTCCGATGGCGGTCGTGTTCTTCACGTTTCAGCGCTACTTCCGCCAGGGCTTCGCCGCGGTCGGCGTGAAAGCCTGACCCGCCGCTCACGCCGCACCCGCGGCGGCCAGACGCGGGCGTTAGCGGGCGCCGCGGACCGTCGGCGTGCGAGGCGCATCGGCGGGCGAGACGGTTTCGGCGTCGCTGGGATACGGCGGGTCGCCGGCGCCTTGAACTGACTGGTCGCAGTTGACGATGTTGCCGGTCATCATTCCCGACGCGGGCGACAGGAAGAACGCCACCGCCGCCGCGACCTCCCACGGCTGCACCAGCCGTCCGAGCGGCATCGTGGGCGCGGCCAGCTCTAGCCAGTTTTCGGGCACCCCGTCTTCGACGGTTTGGGTGCGATGCTCGGTCAGCGTTTCCATCCAGCCCGGGTTGACCTGATTGACCCTCACGTCGCTGCGCATCAGTGCGAACGCCGTGTTCTTGGTGATGATGGCGAGCGCGCCTTTCGACGCCGAATACGCGCCCAGCTTGGGCTGGCCGCCGAAGCTGCTGGTTGAACCGATGTTCACAATCGAGCCCTGCTGGCCGGTCGAGATCATCAGCTCGGCTGCGGCTTGCGTCAAGAAGTACGGCGCGCGGGTGTTGCACGCAAACATCTCATCGAAGTGTTCGGGCGTGTCGTTGAACAGCGTCGCTCGGCTCGTCTTCGCGGCGACGTTCACCGCGCCGTGAACGGTGCCAAACGCTTCCGCGCACGCGTCGACCAGCTTACGAGGGGCCGAAGCGTCAATCGTATCGACCTCGACGTAGATCGTCGGCGTGCCGCCGTCGCTCAGCTCGGCCGCCAGTCGCTCACCCAGCTCGACTGTGCGCCCGCCGATGACCAGACCAGCCGCGCCGTCGGCCGCCAGTCGCCGTGCGACCGCCTCGCCCAGCCCCTGCGTGCCGCCCGAGATGATCGTGACCCGGTCGTTGCCCACTTCCGGTGCCGTGAGTTGCATGGTGTCTCCTTACTTGAGTTTGCGGAACCTCTCGTAGCGTTCCTCGAGGGCAGTCTCGTCGGGCCTCAGGTCGATCTTGCGCGGCGGCGGTAGCCAAATTTGCTGGCCGTCGAACCCCTGCAGACCGTGCCGCAGCATGGGTCCGTCGGTTTGGTTGAGCACGTCTTTGCGAACTTCGACGGTGTGCAACTTGGGCCGAATGCCGATGATGTCGGTGTCGAACGCCCGGTGGTGCAAGTTGCACATCGCCAGCCCGTTAGGGATGATCGGCTCGCCGCCTTCGGCGTGCGGCTTGATGTGCGCCGCCTCCAGCAGCGGTTGCTGCTTGAGCCGGCACAGCGCGCACGCGTCTTGGTAGGCGCTGAGCACTCGCCGGCGAAACACCGCCTGGTCGGGTCTGGTGGCAACGGCGCGTGTCTTGGGTGCTCGCGGGTCGACCTCCATCTCCACTTGTAGGTGCCTCCAGCTCGTCGGGTTGGCGATGCCGACCGCGAACGCCTCCTGCGCGTCTAGCGCTTCGAGCAGCAACCCGATGCTGGCGATGTAGACGCCCACGCCCTTTCTTATGCCGCGCAAGTAGATGACCGGCACGTGCGCTTCCATCGCGTCTCTGAGCGCGCGGTTGATCGGGAGGTCAGGCCCGCCGGCGCGCATCTTGTAGTGGAGCGAGCCGGTGGCGTCGTCCCAGACGTCTTTGTATTGCGGGTCCTTGCCGTGCTCTGGAGCTGTGGTGAAGATAGAGAGGGGATACCGAAAGCCAGCGGGCTTGTGAATGCCCTTGACCGGAGCCTTGAGGTGGATGCGCTGGCCTCTGAAGGTGAACTCCCGCAGCTGCTTGTGCGTGATGTGTCCGTCATCGTCGGCGTGTTGCGCGATAAACGCGAACGCGGCGTTGCGGGCTTGCTGCTCTTCCTCGGGGCTCAAGCGGGCGGCCACGTGCGCATTTCAGCACACGTGCGACCCTTGGCGCTCGCCAGCGAGCCGCGGCGCTATGCGGCGGCCGTGAAGTCTGCGTAACGCTGCTCTAGCGCGTCGTTGTCGGGCTTGTTGTTCTTGCCCTTCGGCGTCCAGATCCGTTCGCCGTCTAGCGCTTGTAGTCCGTGCTTGAGCATCGGTCCGTCAACCTGGTCGAGCACGTCCTGGTGAACCTTGACGATTGGCCTTTTGGCACCCTGCGGTTCCAGCCCGATGATGTGTTCGTCGAACGCCTTGTGATGGATGTTGCACATCGCTAAGCCGTTCGGCACGACGGGCTGGCCGCCCTTGGCATCGGGAATGATGTGCGCCGCTTCCAGCAGCCGAGGTTGTTTCAGCTGGCACAGAGCGCAAGCGTCTCGGTAGGCCTGCAGCACTCTGGCCCTGAACCCTGCCTGGTGCATTCGCACCGAGACCTGGCGGGTGCGATAGGTGCGCTCGGCCTCGGGCAACTCGACCAACCCGTGTGTCCAACTCTCGGGCGTCAGCTCGCCCAGCAGCAGCGCGACAGCCTGCTCATCGGGCACCTCGTTGATTGGCTGCGCGACCGACGGCACGTAGTGGCCCGGCGCCACGCCGTGCAGGTACAGCATCGGAATCTGATCCGGCTTGAAGATGCCTTGGCCGTGGTGAATGAGGTGAAGCGGGTGGCCACGTGCGCATTCAAGCACAACGAGCGGCGCGGGTGGGTGCGGCGAGCCCGCGCAGGCTCTAGTGTCGCTAGCGATGCGCAGCTACGACGTCGTCGTCGTCGGGGGAGCGGTGGTCGGCTCATCGGTCGCTTGGTGGCTCTCGCGCAACCCCGACTTCGGCGGCAGCGTGCTCGTCGTCGAGCGCGACCCGACCTACGCCGACACCTCCACCGCCCGCACCAACAGCTGCATGCGCCAGCAGTTCACTAACCCGCTCAACGTCCAAATCAGCCAGTTCGCCGCAACCTTCGTCCGCAACTTCGGCGACTACATGGGCGTCGACGACGCACCGCAGATCGACTTCGACTCCTTCGGTTACATGTACCTGGCAGCCGACGAAGACTTCGCCGCGACGCTGCGCGCCAACCAGCAAATCCAAGCCCGCCACGGCGCCGGCACCCGCATCTTGTCTCCTGGTGAAATCGCCAGCGCCTACCCCTTTTATTTCGTCGACGACCTCATCTGCGGCAGCCACAACACCCAAGACGAAGGCTGGTTCGACTCCTGGACTATGTTCGAGTGGCTCAAGCGCCGAGCGATAGCCCAGGGCATCACCTACGCGCAACACGAAGTCGTCGCCATCGCCATCGCCGCTGGCCGCGTCACAGAGGTCACGCTCGCGAACGGCACCCAAGTCGCGTGTGGCGCTCTCGTCAACGCCAGCGGCCCCCGAGCAGCGGCGACCGCCGCGATGGCAAACATCGAGCTGCCCATCGAACCGCGCAAGCGCTACTCGTTCGTGTTCGAGGCAGCCCAGCCGCTAGGCCAGCGTCTGCCGCTCACCATCGACCCGACCGGCGTGCACGTCCGCTCAGACGGCGGCGCATACCTCGCCGGCTGCACGCCAGACGTCGACCCGCTCGTTCCGTTCGACGACTTCGCGATGGACGGCTCAATCTGGGAAGAAAAAGTCTGGCCCGCCATCGCGCACCGCATCCCAGCGTTCGACCAGGTGCGAGTGCGCAACTCGTGGGCCGGCCACTACGCCGTCAACCTGCTCGACCACAACGCGGTCGTCGGGCCGCACCCGGAGATCGCCAACTTCATCTTCGCCAACGGGTTCTCTGGCCACGGCATGCAGCAGTCGCCCGCGGTCGGACGAGCGGTCGCCGAGCACATCACCTACGGCGCGTATCAGACGCTCGACTTCACGCCGCTCGGCTACGAACGCATCGCCGCCAACACGCCGTTCGTCGAGGGCGCGATCATCTAGCTGCTGAACGCCAGCTTCGCCGCGGCCAAGTCTTCGAGTGCCGTGCCGACCGACTTGAACACCGTCACCTCATCGTCGCTGCTGCGCGCCAGCGCAGGCCCGGTCACCAAGCTCGCCAGGTCGTCCTCGATGCTGGCGTCGTCGAACGTGCCGGCGGCAATCGGCCCAGCCAGATCGCCGGCGATCAGCGCGTCGGGAAGCGTGTCGACCCACACCCGTGCCGTTGAGATCAGCGCGTCGTCGCTCTCGCGCATCGCCGCGCTGAACGCACCCACGAGGTCGACGTGAGTGCCGGCTCGCACCGCGTCGCCGCGCACCAGCGCTTCGTTCGCGCCGGTCACGCAGCTCACCACGTCGGCGTCGCCAACCAGCTCATCGAGCGACGCACCTTCGGTCGCAGCCGTCACCGACACGCCGTCGTCAAAGGTCGCGACCAGCTCGCGTGCCACTTCTTCGGCAGCGTCGGGCCGTCGCCCCCAGATCGTCACCGAGCTGATCGGCCTCACGCTTGCGTGCGCCTGCGCCACCATCGGTGACAGCGCGCCCGTGCCCACCACCAGCAGCCGACCGGCATCTGGGCGCGCCAGCCGCTTCGCCGCGACCGCCGACGCAGCCGCCGTGCGTCGCCGCGTCAGCTCGTTGCCCTCACACGCGCCCAGCAGCACGCCCGTGGTGGCGTCAAACAGCAGCACGCCAGCGTTGACCATCGGCAAGCCAGCCGCACCATTATCGCCAAACACTGTCACCGCCTTCACCGCAGCCACGTCGCCGATCTTCCACGCGGGCTTCACCAGCAACGTGCCGTCGGCGCCGCCTGCAACGTCGATCGTGTGCAGCGTTCGCTCGGGCGATACGACGCGCTCGTCGACCGCCGCACGCTCGATGGCGGCGATCAGCGCGGGCCACCCGAGCGCCGCAACGACGTCGTCAGCGCCCAGCCAACGAGGGTTCGACGGCACTTCAGACACCTTGTCGGTCAACGACGCCAGCCGGCTACTCGACGCCTTCGACGACCCTCATGTCACGGACTGCCGCGTCGCCGAGTTTGGTGAGCGCCTCGCCGTACGCGTCGCTGCGGTAGCAGCTCACCGCAGCTTCGACGCTGGGAAACTCGATGACGACCGTGCGGTCGACGAGCCCCGCCTCGAACGCTTCGCTCGCCGTGCCACGCGCGAGAAACTTCCCGCCGCCGGCCTCGATGGCTGGCCCAGCCAACGCCGCATACGCGGCGAGCGCGTCGGGGTCGCGAATCTCGTGATACGCGGCGATCCAGTAGCCCTTGCTCACCGACTGGCCCTCGTCAGCACGCGCCGCGCGCGCAGCAGACCTCGTCCGGCACGGGCATCGTCTCGTGCCCGTAATCGTCGGCGACGTCGTGCACGTCGTCAAGTCTCGTCACTGGGTGGCCTTTCGGGTTAGCGAGGCGTTGTAGGCGTAGCGCTTGCTGGGGCAATGAAGAGGCTGCGTTCTCCGTCGCTGATGTCGCCTAGTCGACCGTCGTTAGCTGCTATGAGACTAGTCAGCGACTTCGCGGTTTGTGTTGCGTTGTTGAAGTCCCCAACGGAGAGCGTCTCCTCGTGCCTGCGGACAACGCCAAGCAGTCCCTCTCGTTCCTGCTCGTGCGTTAGACGCAGAGACAACACACCGACCTCCTCTAGGAGGTTGTCATCCCCGTCGATCGTGGATTCGTATTGCCACTCCGCGTCGTAGCGGACGTCATCTTCGGGGAGCCTCACTCTGAATGAACTGGAGATGTGGAACAACCGCAGGGGCTTGCTTCCGCTCTCGCCAGCGTGCTCTAAGCCCACACAGACCATTTCGAGCGCGTCTGCGTCTGCAGACGCTGGCACTATGACTGTCGCTCCTCTTGTGTGTGAGTTCAGGTCGGCAACGTGGGTGCTGGTGTTGAGCGTAAAGCTCGAGGCTGGTGCAGGACGGCATTTTCGTCGACGAGCCACCGACCTTGCGACGCGCACGCCGTCGCCGTTGACGTTTCGTTCATTGACCTATCAACCGCCCGCTGCCACGCCAACGCCGCGGCGTGTGGTCGGTAGCGCTCGGCGGCGTGCTGCGTTGCGAGTTCAAGCTTGCGTCGTTCGTGCGTTCGCTCTGCTGCCTGCTGCGTCGCCACCATCGTCGTCGATGTTGCTTGCTGTGTCGTCGCTCGTCGACTGCTGCGTTGACGTTCACCACCTGCTGTTAGGGGCATCACCAGCGTTCGGCGTGTCGTCACCACCACCTGCGCTGCGGTGCGTTCAAGTCGTCTGGGAACGTTCGCCGCACCGCTTCGAGCGTTCGGCCCGTCAGCATCGTTCGTCGTGGTCGTTCGTGTCGTCGACGCTCGCTGTGTCAGCTTCGTTCGACTCGCTGCCCCGCGTCACCAGCTTCGCGTCGTTTCGTTCAATTCACGCACGCGCGCCACGCTTGTGGGGTTCGGTCGTCACCTGCGCGGGGGTTGCGTCGGCGTCACCCGCGGCGTACCGGTGAGGGCTTGTCATCGGTCGGCAGGTCGGGTTGCCAGCGGCGCATCTGGTCTAGGTCAGGTGTCATCACAGCGTGCGGTTGCCCAGGAACAGGGACACTCTCAGGACTGGAAAACTCGATTGCAGGTGGCTGGGCCGACGACGCGGGTACCGATACGTTCGGTGACGGCGTGGTGCTCGCGGGTGAGATGTCCGATGTCGACGACGTCTCAGGCGTTGCGCTGCGGTTGGTCGGTGGTGGTTACGGAGTTGCCTTTCATTTCGGGGGGGTGCGCTTGGAACGTGCTTTTGCGCGCGGTGATGGTGACGCTGCGAGCGGTGTCGTAGGTCGTTTCGCTGGTGATGGGGGCGAGAACGACGCTGGCAACGTCTGCGTCCCAGCGATCAGTGGCGCCGGCGATCAGGTGCGGACGTCCGTCGTAGAACACGGTGTCGCCGACGTTGATGTGCTCGTCGCTTACTCGCAGGTGTTGAGCGAGCGCGTCCCAGTCGTGGATAGCAAGCTCGTTCGCTTTCTCGCTGCTGCTGCGCTCACCGCAGGTGCTTCCGGTGCGCTGGTCGCGCCACAGGTGCCTACGCTCGATTTCGATGTCGTAGTTCACGGGGGGCTACCTGCTTTCGGTTGGGGGTTCGGCGGCGCGGTGGAGCGTACGCCGTTCGGCTCACGCGAGCGCAGCTTCGTAGTCGATGACGTGGCGTTTGAGGTCGTGCGCTTTTTCGTTGCTGAACGTCACTGGCACGACCACTGCCGCCGCCATACGTGCCACTTGTGATCCTTGAAGCGGTAGAGCGGACTGTCAAATCCGTAAAGCTCCCCGTATTGGCTTCTCTCGTTGAGAGTCGCGACCCAGACCGAGTCAATGCCGCATGGGTTGACGGGGCTGAGGTTTCCGTCCTTGTCGCCTGTTCCGAGAGACCGGACAGCCGCGCCCGCGTTTGATGCATGGTGCTGTGGCATCCATATGAACAGATGCGTCGCTCGTGGCGGAGGCTGGCGTTCGCAAGCTGCTTGCAGTTGACCGTGCTCGTGCTTGCGACATATCTGGCGCTGCACCTCGTCTGTGAAGTCACTAGCCCTATACGTGCCGCGGGTGGGAACAACGGTGACGACCACCTGGGCCTCCGTGTCCTGAGCGTTCCATCGCGTCGCCTCCTTCAGGGTGACACCGCTACACGACGCGTTCAACGCTTCCTGCGCTGGCAATAGCTCCTGTGTACCGAAGTAGTGAAACGCGCCTTCTTCGTCGCCTAGCGCGATGCCGTCGCCTAAGCGATCCAGAGCCTCGCACAGTCTGTCTGCTGTGCACTGACCCTTCACTTGGACCTCGGAGGACAGCCTCACTTGCACCGACCATTGATGTCCGCTCTGTGGCGAACACTTGCGGAGCTGGCAGTTCACAGCGCTTTCCCAGCCGCACTCAAGTTCTGATATGGCACGCGTCACCTCCACCGCCTCGTATTCACGATCCTCGAAGATGAGGTCGGCATCATGGTGCTTCTCATGTCCGCATGCGTCTTGCCTCGCACCCGAACGCCATCGCTCCGCGCCTAGCACCCAGCTGAGCAGTTCAGCGGCGCTGCGCTCCTCGCTGGACATTGCGCACATAGCTGATGCCTCAGTAATGATCCTCCGCAGTTCATCCTCGCCGGGTGCTATCCGTGTTGTCAAGGCCATTGCGGCTTTCTGTCGATGTCAGGGAATGCTTGTCGCGTGCCGTCGCTCTGTGGCATCTCACTCCTGTTCACCCTCGACCGGCGAACTCCGACGAGCTGCGTCAGCACCACGGCAGACGGGTATGAGCGACCGGTCACGCCTGCTCACGGTCAGGCTGAGCATCGAGTACGCCGTGAAGTGGGTCGCACGCTTGTTGCGCCGCTTCGACGGGAGCAGGCTTCGCGGCGGGAACGCTAAGCCAACGCCGCATACGCGGCGAGCGCGTCGGGGTCGCGAATCTCGTGATACGCGGCGATCCAGTAGCCCTTGCTCACTGGCCGCTGCTCACTGGCGAGCCCTCGTCAGCACGCGCCGCGCGCGCAGCAGACCTCGTCCGGCACGGGCATCGTCTCGTGCCCGTAGTCGTCGGCAACGTCGTGGGTGAAAAACAGCTCCCACGGCAACCCGTTCGGGTCTGCCAGCCACGACTTGGTTTGGACGTGATGACAGCACGTCACGTCATCTTGATCGGCACGAGCCAGCCCCGCTTCGTCGACCGCAGCCCTAGCCGCCGCCAACCCGTCTAGGTCGTCGACCTGAATGCCGTAGTGCGCGCTGCCCACGTCGCCGGGCCCTTTCAAGTCAATCGTGAAGTTCACCCTCGGGTCGTCGAGCATCCACTTGGCGTAGTCGTCGCGCCGCAGCGTCGGGCTGGCGCCGAACAGGCGCGAGTAAAATTCGACCGAGCTGTCGATGTCGGCGACCTTCAAACCGATGTGGAGGCGCTTGGATGAAACTTGCGGAACTTGACCTTGAACTTGCGTAGCTGTCATAGCTCAACGATACCGCCGCGCGCTCAGCCGGCAACGCAACGACCACCCACGCCGCCAGCCGTGCACACGTCGCGCCCCGTGAGCTAAGTTGAGCCCATGAGTTCAACAAACACCACCAACGCCAACCTGCCGGGCCGCCTAGGCGACCCAGCCATGACCCTCGGCACCGACCCCCGCACCGACCCGCGGCTGGTCGCAGTGATGGAGCCGCTCGGCCTCGCTGGCGAAGTGCCAGCCCCGCCAGTCACCGCAGACTCCTCGCTCGAAGAGCTGCGGGCTCACGTCGACGAAATCGAGCCGGGCTTTGAGACCCTCTTCGATCACCTCTTCGCGGAGGTGCCACCCATCGAGGGCATTGAGACGAGCACCGAACGCATCACCGGCATGGACGGCAACGACCTAGACGTCTTCATCCACCGGCCCGCCCAGGCGAGCGGCCCAATGCCCTGCGTGCTCCACACTCACGGCGGCGGCATGGCGCTGCTGTCGGCGACGGGCGCGGCTTACCGGCACTGGCGCAACACGCTCGCCTCGTTCGGCATGGTCGTCGTCGGCGTCGAGTTCCGCAACGCCGGCGGCAAGCTCGGCCCGCACCCGTTCCCCGCAGGCCTCACCGACTGCGCCAGCGCGCTCCACTGGATCGACGACCACCGCAGCGACCTCGGCGTCTCCAGCGTCGTCGTGTCTGGCGAGTCGGGCGGCGGCAACCTCGCGCTCGCGGTCGGACTGAAAGCCAACCAAGCGGGCCACGCCCACATCATCGACGGGATCTACGCGCAGTGCCCCTACATCTCAGGCACCTACAGCCCGGCGCCGCCCGAGCTGACGTCGCTGCATGAGAACGACGGCTACTTCCTCTCGTGCTCGATGATGCAGCCGCTCGCCCGCGTCTACGACCCGACGTGGGAAAACGCGAACAACCCGCTGGCTTGGCCGCTGCAGGCAAACAAGAGCGACCTCGAAGGGCTGCCGCCGCACATCATCTCGGTCAACGAGCTCGACCCGCTGCGCGACGAAGGCCTCGCCTACTACCGCAAGCTGCTCGATGCCGGCGTTCCCGCGGCGGCCCGCACCGTCAACGGAACCTCTCACGCAGGCGACCTGCTGGTGCCCACCGTGATGAGCGACGTCTACGCAGCCTCAGCGCGCGACGTTGCCGGCTTCGCGCTGTCCCGCTGAGACGGCCTCGCCTCAGCACGCCTAACACCACCGCACCGCCGCAAGTCAAAGCGAAGCGCGCCAGCCCAACTAGCCTGCGCCGCGGTGACTGAACACGTCGGACGTCCGGCGTGAACGGCCGACCCCGAAACCGGCGCGCCTATGAGCGTCAGCGGCTGTTCGCCAAGTCTGCGGCCGTGCACGCGGCCGCGTTCCGCCGCCAGCTGCGACTGCGTCGGCTGGTCGGGCTCGCCTTGCCGTCGATGGCGATCGGCGTGGCGCTCATCGGCGGCGCGCTCATGCTCGCCGTCGTCGGCGTCAACCCGCTCACCGCCTACCGAGCGCTGTTCGCCGGCGCGTTCGGCGGCGTCAACGAACTCGCCAACAGCGCGCTGCGCGCCATCCCGCTGATGTGCGTCGGCGCGGGCATCTGCGTCGCCTTCAGGGCCAACCTCATCAACATCGGCGGCGAAGGTCAGCTCATCTTCGGCGCCATCTTCGGCGTCACCATCGCGCTCAACTTCGCGTCGGTGCCGAGCGTCTTTCTCGTGCCCGCGGTGCTCGTTGCGGGCGCGGTGGGCGGCGGCATCTGGGGGCTCATCCCCGGCATCTTCAACGCCTACCGCAACGTCAGCATCGTGCTGAGCACGGTGATGTTCAACCTCGTCGCCGCGCAGTTCCTCACCTTCTTGCTCAACGACTGGCTGCGCGACCCCAACTCGCTGCTCACCCAGCAAACCCAGCGCCTGCCCGAAAGCTCAGACCTGCCGATCATTCCTGGCGGCACGCGCTTGCACGTCGGCATCTTCGTCGCCATCGCCGTGTGCGTCGCCACCTACGTGCTGCTGTTTCGCACCGCGATGGGCGTGCGCCTGCGAGCGGTCGGCGCCAACAGCGAAGCAGCGCTGTACGCGGGAATGCCGATACGCCGAGGCGTGATGGAAGCGATGTTCGTGAGCGGGGCGTGCTGCGGCGTCGGCGGCGCGATGCTGGTGATCGGCTCAGAGTCGCATCGGCTGATCGCCGAGGTCGGGCTCGCCACGACGTTCACCGAAAGCGCCGGCTACAACGGCATCGTCACCGGGCTGTTAGCGGGCCTCAATCCGCTCGTCGCGATCGCCTCGTCGTTCCTGTTCGGTGGCTTGTTGTCGGGCAGCCTCGACATGCAGCGAGTAGCGGGCGTGCCCGGCGGCGTGGTGATCGCCCTCAACGGCCTCATCTTGTTGTTCATGGTCAGCAGCCTGCGAGCCTCTAGACGTCTGCGACGCTGGTCAGAGCAAGTGCCGCCCGACGCGGCAGGCGACGAAGGCGACTCACAAGGCGTGCCCGCGGCCGACGAGCCACCCAGCGCTGCGATGCGGCTGAGTTCATGAGCGACTTCCTCACCTACGATGCGCTGCTCACCACCATCGCCACCGGCATCGGTCTCACCACGCCGCTGCTGCTGGCGGGGCTCGGCCAGACCATCAGCCAGCGGGCCGGCATCCTCGACTTGGGCGTCGACGCGGTGATGACGCTCAGCGCGTTCGCCGCCTACGTCGTCGGCTGGCGTACCGGCAACGTCGCGCTCGCGGTGCTGATGGCGCTCGCGGTCGGCGCGATCATGGGCTCGGTCAACGCGATCTTGACGGTCGGCCTGCACGCGGTGCAAGCCATCGTCGGCTTGGGGTTTTGCCTGTTCGGCGTCGGCATCACCGACCTGCTGTTTCGCCGACTGGTAGAAACGCCCACCGCCGGCGAGGTGGCCGAGCCGCTGCCCGAGATGCTGTTCGGGCTCGACCTAGAGGGTGTGCCGCTGCTCGGCAAGCTGGCGTTCAGCCAAGACATCTTCGCCTACCTGGCGTTCGCTTTGATTCCGCTGATGGCGTTTGTCATCAACCGCACCACGTTCGGGTTGAACGTGCGAGCGGTCGGCGAGCTGCCCCGAGCCGCGCACACGCTCGGCGTGAGCGTTCAAAAAACTCAGGCACAAGCCACGCTCATCGGCAACGTGCTGGCGGGCTGCGGCGGCGCGGCGCTCGCGCTCGACAAGGGCATCTTCGAGCCCAACCTCACTGCCGGGCAGGGCTTCATCGCCATCGCGCTCGTCTACTTCGGATCGTGGCGGCCCATCGGCACGATGTTCGGCGCGCTGTTGTACGGAATGGTGTCGGCGATGGTGATCGAGTGGAACACGCTCGGCGTGGTCACCGGTGCCGCGTCGTCGCTCACCGCGATGCTGCCCCCGCTGGTGACCGTCGGAATGCTGGTGTGGGTCGGCAACTCGCGGCGAGCTCCCAGCGCGCTCGCCGAGCCGTTCGAGCGGTTGCTGTGATGGCCGCTGTGACGCGCGCCGCTCCTCGCCGCCGCCGTGCCGTGGTCGCAGCCGTCGCCGCGCTCGGCTTGATGGTCACGGGCTGCGTCGCGCCCGTCAACCCGCAAGCCGACGACGTCATCCGCATCGGCGTCGTCGCGCCCAGCTCGTCGCACGACTCGTCGTTCACCGACAGCATGGCTCGCGCTCTCGATTTCTTGAGCGAGCGCTACGGCCACGAAACCGAACTCACCGACAACACGCCCATCGTCTCAGAAGCGGCGGTCGCCATCCGTGGCTACGCGCTCGACGGCTACGACCTCGTCGTCGCGCACGGCTCGCAGTACACGGGCATCGTGCGCGAGATCGCGCCCGACTTTCCCGACACGTCCTTCGCGCTCGGCACCAGCCCGGTCGTGCTCGAAGGTCTCGACAACGTCTTCACCTACACCGCGGAGGCCGCCGAAGGAGGATGCATCGCCGGCGCCATCGCCGGGCTGTTGACGCAAACCAACATCATCGGCGCGGTGCTGCCGCACGAAGTTGGCGACGCGCTGGCGTGGGCGAGCGGCTTCACCGCCGGGGTAGAGCGCACCAACCCAGATGCCACCGTGCGCGTCCGCTACACGGGCAGCTTCACCGACACTCGCATCGCGGCTGAGTACGCCGCGTCGCAGATCGGCAACGGCGCGGACGTGCTCACCGGCTCGTCGCAGATCGTCGCCGGCGCGGTCGGCACTGCAGCCGAACGCGAGGTGCCGTGGCTGGGCAACCAGTCAAACCAGACCGCGCTCGCGCCTGAGGTGGTCGTGGTGTCGCAGGTGTACCGCTGGGAGGTGCTGCTGCAAGAGATGGTCGCGCTCGTCGGCGTCGGCATCTTGGGCTCAAGCGAGGTGCTGCCCGCCAACATCTCTCGCGGCGGCCTCGAGCTTGAGTTCAACCCCGACTACGCGCTGGACGCCGAGGTGCGCCAAGTCGCCGACGACCTCGTTCGCCTGGTGCGCACCGGCGAGGGCAGCTGCGTCGACGACGGAGGCGACGTCTAGTGGCGGGCGACGCGGCCGGCGACGCGACCGCAACGTCTGCCGACGGCCAGCCGATGCTGCTCGAGACCCGCGGCCTCACCAAGATCTACCCGGCCGTCGTCGCGAACAAGAACGTCGACATCGGCGTCGCGCACCGCAGCATCCACTGCCTGCTGGGCGAAAACGGCGCAGGCAAGTCGACGTTCGGCAACCTGGTGTCTGGCCTCACCAACCGCGACGCGGGCGACATCTACGTCGACGGACGCCAGCGCCCCATCGCCTCGCCGTCAGAGGCGATCAAGCTGGGAATCGGGATGGTGCACCAAGACTTCATGCTGGTCTCAAACCTCACGGTCGCCGAGAACATCAAGCTCGGCTTGCCGTCGCGCCGAGGCTTGCTGGCGCTGAACGACGTGCGCGACCGCCTGGGCGACCTGTCTGCCACCTACGGCCTCACCATCGACCCCGACGCGTACATCTGGCAGCTCTCGCTCGGCCAGCGGCAGCGTGTCGAGCTGCTGAAGGCGCTGTATCGCGACGCCAAGCTGCTCATCCTCGACGAGCCGACCTCGACGCTCGCGCCCACTGAAATCGAGACGCTGCTCGGCACCTTCGAGCTGCTCGTCGCAGACGGCTCGGCGATCATCTTCATCACGCACAAGATTTCCGAAGCTCTCGCCGTCGGCGAAGACATCACCATCTTGCGCGACGGCGAAGTGGTCGCCCGCACGCACGCGACCAAGACCGACGTCGACGAAATCACCCGGCTGATGATCGGCAGGCCGGTCGCGCGCCGCCGCAACGTCGGGCCGCAGCGAGCGGGTCGGCCGCTGCTGCAGGTGCAAAACATGGTCGTGCGCAACGACCGCAACGAGGTCGCCGCGAACGACATCTCGATCACCGTGCGGTCGGGCGAGATCGTCGGCGTCGCGGGCATCGCAGGCAACGGCCAGCGCGAGCTGGTCGAGGCGATCCTCGGCGTCAGGCGCGCGGAGCGCGGCGAGCTGCGCATCTTCAACGAGCAGGTAAACGGCCCGACGCCGCGCCGAGTGCGCGACAGGGGAGTGGCGGTCGTCGGCGAAGACCAGAAGCAGTCCGGCGTGATCGTCGACCTGTCGGTCGCAGAGAACCTCACGCTCGTCGACTACAACGAACCCATCTACAAGCGCCACAGCTGGCTCGACCGGCTGTATCAGTGGTTCAACCCGGCGCACACGCCCGCTCGCACCAAGTTCGGGTTGCGCGACGACGAGACCATCGACATCCGCTCGATGGACCTAATGGGCGACTACTCGATCAAGGCGCCGAGCAGCGACACGCCGGTGCACGCGCTGTCGGGCGGCAACATCCAGCGGGTGGTGCTGGCGCGAGAGTTCAGCAGCGAAGCCTCGATCTTGGTGGTCAGCTCGCCCACTCGCGGACTCGACGTCGGCGCGACCGCCTACATTCACGGGCGTCTGCTGATGCAGCGTGAAGCGGGCCGAGCGGTGCTGATGTTCAGCGAAGACTTAGACGAGCTGCTGTCGCTGTCAGACCGCATCTTGGTGATGTTTGAGGGCAAAATCTTGGGTGAGGTCGACCGCGACACCGCCTCTGCCGACGTCATCGGAAAGCTGATGGCCGGTCTGCCGGTGGAAGCAGGCGACGAGCTACTCCGAGGCGACAGCCGCGAGTAGTCGGTCGACGTGGTCGCCGTAGATCGCGTCGAGCCCCATCAACGCCAGCGCACGCACCACTCGCTCAAACTGCGCGTCCCAGCCCAAGCAAGCCAACTCGAAGCGGTGAAAGAGCGCCGCCAGCCCGCCCGACCAGTCGCGCTCGTGCAGGTTGACCGCGTCGATGCCCTCATCCGCGAGGTTGGCAGCGTGACGCTCTGGCCCCTTCTTCATGCGTTTGACGCGCGTGGAGTGCACGAGCTGCGCGACGGTGTCGCGGCGCGCCCGGCGCAGCACGTCCGCGTCGGGACTGCACAGCCAAAGCCGCTCTTCGGCGTCCGCGTCTCGCGCCCGAGCGACGACCGCGGCGATGGTCGCCGCGGCCGCGGCCGGTTCGGTCGCCTTGATGTCGACAGACAGCTCGTAGCAGGCCCCGCACGTCGCGTAGAGATCGTCGAGCGCGACGACGCCGGCGCCGAGCGCGGCGCGGGTGACGTTGGCGAACGACCGGCGCACGCCACGCCGCCAGCGCGCGCCGTCGTGGTCGCACATCGGCACACCGTCTTGGCTGAGCCACACGTCGGTCTCGAGCCCCGTCGCGCCGAGCGTCAGCGCGTTGGTGAACGCCGCCAGGGTGTTTTCGGGCGCGTGCGCCTTGCCGCCTCGGTGGGCGAACAAGATGGGTGGCGCGTCTGGGTTCGGCACGGCGGGCGCCAAAGTTAGAACACGATCTCCAGCGCGTCGGGCACCACCTCGACGGTCAGCGACGTGACGGTGCCGCGACGCTCGCCGTCGACGACCAGCACGTGCGGCGCGTCGAAACTGTGCTCGGTGCGGCGGGCGCGGCGCAAGGTGATCGCTGGGTGAGGCAGGTGGTCGCCGGTGCGTGCGCGACGTCTCGCCGCGAGGCGCTGACGCAGCGGCAAGGCGGCCCCGTTGAGTGTGGTGACGTGAGCCCAGCCGTCGTTGGGGTGGGCCGCGGGCGCGACCTTCCACTCACCGACCCACTCCGCGTTGGCGATCAGCACCGCGTCGCCGCGCAGCCAGCCGCCGCGGCGCCACAACGGGCGCGCCAGCACGTGAGCCGACGCGGTGAACGTTCGCCCGTTGGCGGTGACCGACAAGAGGTCGACCGGCGCTCGGTGCGCGTCCGCGCCCGCTAGCCGCGCGGCGCCGCCCGCGGGCGCGCCGACGGCTCGCCAGATGTCTCCACCGATGAGCCCGACGACGCGAAGCGTGCCGTCGCGCGCTAGGCGAGCTAGCTCGCGGTCGGTCGCGGCAATCGGTGCACCTGGCGGCAGCGCGCCCGGCGCGCCCCACCGCTGGCCGCGCGACACCGCCACTTCACAGCGTCCGGATGCGGCGGGCGGGTTCGGACTCAGAGTGCTGGTCGGCCTGGTGCTCGACACCGGAGCGCTCGTCGGCCGGGTGCTCGATGCCGGAGCGCTCGGCAACCGGACGCTCGCGGAGCAGTCCGACCGACTCCGCGACCACGCCACGCAGCACCGAGCGCGACCCGGCAGCTGCCGTGCGTCGCGTCTCGGCATCTGGGGCTGCTTTGCCGATCTGTCGCAGCAGGTCGGCGAGCTGGCGCATCTGGCGCACGAAGTCGCCGGGCGACAGCAGCTCGCCGATGCTCACCGTGCCGTTCCGGTTGCCGTAGCGATGTCGCCGGTCGCGCGCCCCCACGCCGAACTGGTCGCGCTCGCTTGGCGTAGCGGTGTTGCCCAGCGACACGCCCATCGGCTTGCCCTTCGTCCAAGTGTGCGCGACCTCAAAGAGCGACTTGTCTGGCTCGCGCGACAGCGGCACGCCCGCCGCTGCCTCGGCCTCGGTCAGCTCCGCGTTGAGATGCTCTAGCTGCGCGACCCGCTCGGCCAGCTTCGACGACCTGATCTGCGGCGGCGTCGCACGCAGGCGGCTGCGGTGTTCGTAGCTGAGACAGCTGGCAACCGCCGCAACCTCGCTCGGTCGCAGCCCGTCGAAGGTGCCGGTGTGAAGAGCCAGCGCCACCAACAGGTCGCAGTCGAAGAAGATGTTGCGCAGCGTCTCACCAGAGTCGGTCAGCAACCAGCCGTTCGCCAGCCCGAGCGCCTCCAGCACCGCGACGCGCGCATCCAGCGCTCGCACGAGGCCGACGTCGGCGCGCGTCGCGGAATGCTTGGCGGCAGCCTCGGTTGCCTTGGCGAGCCGCTGGTCGGCTCGGTATTGCGCGAACGACTGACGCAGCAGCGCCACGGCGTCTTCGCGCTTGCGCGTGGCGATGAGGTTCGCGGCCATGTTGTAGGTGGGCGTGAACGACGACTCGAGTTCGTAGTCGGTGCTAGCGACCAGCCGCGCCGTCTCGGCAAACGACGTGTGCGGGCTCCACAGCGTGTAGGCGTGACCTTCGGCGTCGAGCCCTCGGCGGCCAGCTCGTCCGGTCAGCTGCGTGTACTGCGCGGGCGTGAGCATCACGAAGCCTTCGCCGCCGAATCTGGTGAGGTGCTCGATGACCACCGCTCGCGCGGGCATGTTCACGCCGACCGCGAGGGTCTCGGTCGCGAACACGACTTGCGTGAGGCCCGCGCCGAAGCACTCTTCGACGGCTTCCTTGAACGGCGGCACCAGCCCCGCGTGGTGCGCGGCGACGCCCACCTCTAGCCCGGCGAGCCAGCGGTCGTAGTCGAGCGTGACGAGGTCTTCTTCGCTCAGGTGCGAGGTATGCGCCTCGGCGATCTCTCGCACGCGGCGAACTTCGAGCGAGTCGAGAAACGTGAGCCCCGAGGCCATGAACTCGGTCACCGCTTCGTCGCAGCCTTGTCGCGAGAAAACGAAAATGATCGCCGGCAGGTGCTCGGCTTCTGCTAGGTGCGCGATCACCTCGGCGCGCCTGGGCCGCACGGCTCGCTTGGTGCCACGGCTGGGCGAGCCGCGCCCGCGCCTGCGTGCCTGCCACTGAGCGCCGACGCCGCTGCCTCCCGCACGTTCGAGGTAGCGCTCGACCTCGACGTTGGCGCGCCCTTCGGCGAGCGTCGCAAAGCTGCGCATCTGGCGCTCGCTCATGTCGAACACGAGGTAGTGATCGGCGAGCGTGACCGGCCGCTTGCGCTCGACGATGACGTCGCACGTGCCGCGCACCTGCTCGATCCATCCGGCCAGCTCATCGGCGTTGGCGACCGTCGCCGACAAGCACACCAGCTTTACCCGCAGATCGAGCGAGATGATCACCTCTTCCCACACCGGCCCGCGGTAGGCGTCTTGAAGGAAGTGCACTTCGTCGAGCACGACGGTGCCCAGTCGTGCGAGAAAGCTCGACTGCGCGTAGATCATGTTCCGCAGCACCTCGGTGGTCATCACGACCACCTGCGCGTCGGGCCGCACGACGCTGTCGCCGGTCAGCAGGCCGACGTCTTCGCCGAGCCAGCTCGTCAGCTCGCGCAGCTTCTGGTTCGACAGCGCCTTGGTGGGCGCTGTGTAGGCGACGGTCGTGCCTTGTGCGAGCGCGGCGGCGATGCCGTAGAACGCGACGAGCGTCTTGCCCGACGAGGTCGGCGCCGCGACCAGCACCGAGTGGCCGCGGTCGATCGCGTCGATGGCGTCGACCTGGAACGCGTCGAGCGTCAGCCCGTCGGCTGGCGGCAGGTGGTGTCTCACGCTCGCTCGCCTGCCGCGGCTGCCTTGCGGCGTCGGCGGGTGAACACGATGCCGGTCAAGATCGACACCTCGTAAAACATGTACAGCGGCACCGACAGCAAGGCGAGCGTGAGCGGATCGCCCGACGGTGTGATGAGCGCAGCCAGCGCGACGATGGCGACGATGGCGTAGCGACGGGCCCGGTGCAGCTGGCGCGGGGTGAGCACGCCGGCGAGTTGCGCAAACACCAACACCACCGGAAACTCGAAGCCCAGCCCGAACGCGGCCATCATCAGAGCGACGAAGCTGAGGTACGGCCCGGGCGTCAGCAGCGCCTCGACGTTGGCTCCGGACGTGCCGATGAGAAAGTCGAGCGCCCGGTCGAGCGACACGTACGCAGTCAGCACGCCGGCGGCGAACAGCACCGTCGCGGCGAACACGAACGGTGCCGCCCAGCGTCGCTCGCGCGCCTTGAGCCCCGGCGTGATGAACCGCCACAGGTGATACGCGATCACCGGCGTCGCGGCGACGAGGCCAACCCAGAACGCCACGCCGAGGCGCGCCCTGAACCCGTCGAGCGGCCCGACGATCACCAACGAGCACTCGCCGCCCAGCAGCTGGCTGGCGCGGTCGGCTACGGCGTCGCAGTAGGGCGGCAAGAACACCTGAGTGATCAGCCAGTCGTATGCGATGAACCCGACAACCGCGCACGCCGTCACCGCGACCGCGGACACCACCAGCCGGTAGCGCAGCTCTGCGACGTGATCCCAAAACCCCATCACGGGCGGGCGGGGTCTGCGTCGCAGCAACCTCACTCGGAAGATGCGTCGGGAGACACGATGGGCGGCTGGTCGCCTTCGTCGCCGTCAGCCTCCGGCGTCGGATGCGCCGCCATCGCGCTGTCGATCTCGTGGCGCATGCCCGACGTCCACGCTCGCACCTGCGCCACCATCTGTCCGAGCCTGCGAAGCACTACCGGAAGGCGCTTCGGACCGAGCACCACCAGTGCGACCAACGCGATGATGAGCACCTCATTGGGGGTGAGGTTCACAGCTCACAGGCTACGGCAGGCGGTTCAGGTGTCCAGCGAGCGGTGCACGGTGATGAGCCGAGCGGTGAAGCCGAACGACTCGAAGAAGTTCTTGGTTTCGCGGTTGCCCGGCAGCGCCTGCGCGTCGATGCCGACGCAGCTGCGTTCGCCGCACCAAGCGACCGCCGCGTCGACGAGAGCTTTGCCGACCGAAACCTCGCGCGCCCCGGGCGTCACGTAGATGTCTTCGATCCGGCCCAGCAGCTCGCCTGTTTGGAGCACCTCGAGCGCGACGACGCTGTAGCCGACGACGACGTCGTCGATGGTGCCGACCCACACGTTGCGGTCGGCGTCTGTGAGCGCGTCGGCGACGCTGAGGGCGAACGGCTTGGGCCGCACCTCTCGGCGAGCCCACACCCAGCCGCCGCGCGAGTCTTCTTGCTCGGCGACCGCCTCCGCGGCGAGCGCGGCGATGGCTTCGGCGTCGGCTGCGCGCGCCTCGCGCGCGGCTTCAAGCATCGCCGCCAGCTGCTTTGTCTCGGGCTCGCCGCTGGGTGTCTTGCTCGGCCGCCAGCCGGCCCTGGGTTGCCTCGCCCATCTGCGCGAACGAAAACATCTTGGCGACCGCTGGGTGGCCCGCTTCGTCGCGAATGAGGTTTGCCATCTGCGCGCAGAGGCGCCGGTATTCGGTGTGCCCGGAAGGTTGGGTGCGCAGCTCGATGACGTGCATCGCCTCGCGGGCGTTCATCTGCATCGAGTAGCGAATGCGATAGCCCAGGCACACGGCGTACGCCGCTTGGGTTTCACCAACGTGCTCTTCGAGGTCGGCGTAAAGCGTCGCCGACCGCTCCATCGCACGGTCGTAGATGCTCGCGTGCCCGGCTTCTTTCACGTCGTCGGGCACGACGTAGCCGTGCCGCGTCGACAGCTGCTGCCAGTCGATGGTGAGCAGCCGGTGACGCTGCAGGTCTCTGAAGCCGCCGTAGTCGGCGAGCACGTCGAAGCGGTAGTCGATGCGTTCGAGCGCCCGGCCCGGACGGTGTCGGCGGTTGGCGCGGTCGCCGACGTAGCGCTCCACCAGGTTTTTCCGCTGGTCATCGCTGAGCTGGGCGACCTTGTCTTCTAGCGCCCGTTCAGACAGGTGCGAGTATGGATAGAGCATCGCGGCGAGCATCTTCGTTTCGCCGTCAGGGTCGAAGTCGACGAGTTCGACCGTGTGCGCCGGCGTCGTCTCAACGCCTTCGGGTTCGACGTCTTCGACGTCGGCCAGCAGCTCGTGCGCGTATTCGGCGACGCTCTCTCGGGTGCCCTTCAGGTAGTTCGACCAGGCGACGCCTCGCTCGGTCTGGTCGACCCGTCGCAGGAAAGAGGGAATCACCTTGCGCAGCTCGGTCAGCATCAGGGCGCCGTAGCGCCGGGCTTCTGGCAGCGGGTGCACGCGCAGGCGCAGCAGCAGCGCCTCGAACGCTTGGCCGCTGCCGAAGATGCCGAGGTTTGAGTAGGCGGCTGTCGGCAGTAGGCCGCGCGCCGCGTCGAACGCCTTGGCTTTGATGGCGCGGGCGTGCGCGATGTCGGCCACCGGGCCGGTCGGACGCATCGTGTCGCGGTAGTGCGCGTGCATCTTGTCGGCGAGCTCGCCGTAGTCGTCGAAGATGCGGTCGAGCGTGCCGATGTAGCGCATGCCGGCCGGGCAGTCCATTACCTCGGGTGGCCGGGTGTAGAGGAAGCGACCCATCGGGCGCTCGTTGTAGGCGACGTAGCGCGTCGACTGTTCGAGGTAGCTCATCAGCCGCGGACGTTCGAGCACCTTGGTGAGCAGGTTTGACACCCGTTCACACGCCAGGTGCACCGAGCCGAGCTGCGCGACCGAGTCGTCGCCGTATTCGACGAAGACACGCTCGTACAGCTGCTCGGCGCGCGCGAGCCCAACGGTCGCGTCGATGGTGGCGTCGCCCGACACGTCGAGGTCGTCGATGAACTCGTCGATCAGCAGACGGCGGAGCGTCTTGTTGGTGCGCGAGTAGCGAGCGAACAGCGCGCCCTTCACGACCTCGGGCAGGTTGACGAGCGCGAAGACCGGCTTGTCGAGGTTGGTGACGTAGCGACGCAGCACGTCGGCTTCGGCGCCGGTGAACGTCTCAGCCTCGTAGTTGGTCAACACGCACCTTTGGGAGCAGTCGGCTTGGCCGCGACATTACGACGCGCCCGTCGCTCGTCGTCGTTTCATCGTCTTGACGAACGTCCGCATTGCCTGGGTGCCTGCGCGCGCGTTTCTCGCGACCGAGATGCCCGCTCTGACCTTGTGGAACGGCCCTGGCAGCACGGCGCTAACGGCGTTGAGAGCTTGCGGCCCGAGCCACTTGCCGATGCGCGACAGGTGATCGGCGATCTGCGCGGAGTGCTCACAGGTCGCCACCAGCGCGACCGCGGCGCGCTTCGCGTCGGCCGCCATGTGCTCCAGCGCGTCGGCGCAGCGCACCAGCGCGACGCGCGCCTCACGCACGGCTCGCAGCGTGAGCAAGAGCGCCACGACCCCGATGCCTGCTGCGACAACCAGCAGCACGCCGACGATCACCCAAACCCACATCACAGCGACCTCGGGCAGCAGCCTGCAACGCACGCGTCGGGCCTCGGGCCTAACAATCCGAGCGTCGGCCGCACCGACACCACGCCCGCGGCTTCGTCTACCAAGTCGGCCAGCGCACCCACGAAAGCAGGGTGGCATCCGACGGTGCGGGCTCGCACCAACGTGATGCCGTGGCGCGCCGCCGCGGCTCGCGCCAGCACGTCGAGGTCGTAGGCGACCTCGGTGTGATCGGAGACAAAACCGAGCGGCACGACCAGCACGACGTCAGCCTCGCGCGCGCTCAACGCCGCGAGCGCGTCTTCCACGCTCGGTTCGAGCCACGGCACCGACGGCGGGCCGCTGCGGCTCTGATAGGCGACCTCATACGGCCCGCAGTCGGCTTGCTTCGCGATGGTCTTCGCGGCGTCGGCGAGCTGCTCTTCATAGGCGCACGCGTTCGCCATCGACATCGGAAGGCTGTGCGCGGTAAAGAGCGTCGGCGTGGCTGCGTCGATGCCCGCGCCGTCGCGCGCTTCGGTGATGCGCGCGGCGACGGCGTTGAGAAAGCCCGGGTGGTTGAAGTAGACGCGGGTGCGGGTGATGCTCGGCGCGTCGTCGAGCCCGGCGGCTGCGGCTTCGATGTCTTCGGCGTATTGCCGGCAGCCCGAATACGAGCTGAACGCGGAGGTCAGCAGGCACACCGCGTTGGTGTGGCCAGCTGCGCTCATCGTCGCGAGCGTCTCAGCGAAGAACGGGTGCCAGTTGCGGTTGCCCACGTAGACCGGCAGCGCGATGGTCCGTCTCGCCAGTTCGTCGCCGACCGCTCGGGCTAGCTCGCGGGTCTGTGCGTTGATCGGGCTCTCGCCGCCCAGGCGGATGTACTGCTCTTCCACCTTCGCCAGGCGCGCAGGCGGCACGTCGCGTCCGGCGGTCACGTTTTCTAGGAACGGGCGGATGTCGGCGGCCGCGTAAGGCCCGCCGAACGACGCGATCAGCACCGAGTCGAATGGGTAGTCGACGGCGGCACCTGAGCCGGCCACGACGAGCGGCGCGCGAGCCGTCGGTGCGGTCGGCGCTGGCTCGGCAACGGGCTCGGGTTCCGTAGCCGGCTCGGCAACGGGCTCGGTAACCGGTTCGCGTTCGGCCGAGGGCTCGGGCTCGGCAGCGGGCTCGGCCAGGCGCACCAGCGAGCGTTGGTGCCGCACGTGCAGCCGTTCGGCCAGCACCAGCACGGGCACGCTCGCCAGGCCCACGACGAGGCACGCCACGATCGTCGTGTCGTAGCCCAACCGGTCGATCATCTCGCCAGCCACCGGCGGCCCGACCAGCCCGCCAAACCCGGCAGCCGTGTAGAGCGCGCCCAGCACGCCGCCCAGTCCGACCGGGCCGAACACCTGCGCTGCAATCGCCGGCGACAGCGCGATGAAGCCGCCGTAAGAGACGCCGAAGATGACGGTGAACGCCACCAGCGCGCCGTAGCTCGACTCGGCGAACAGCCAAATGAGAAAGCTCAGCGCCGCAGTTGTGAAGCTGAACTGGTACAGCCGCATCAGGCTGACTCGTGTGCCGACCGCGCCGAAACCGAGCCGCCCGATCACGCTCATCGCGCCGATTACGCCGATCAGCAGCGCGCCGCCCGTCGAGCCGTAGCCCTCGAGGTAGTCGTCGAGGAAGACGAACGGCACAAACAGCACCGCGGTGAACATCAGCACCGCTGCGAACAGCGCGACGAACCGCGAGTTGGCGATGAGCGAACTCAGCGACGGCAGCGCGTCGGCTGCGTCTGAGCGTGGCGGCCGTCTGGCACCGAGCGCCGCGATCAGCATCAGCCCGGTCGCGCCGACGCCCATCATCACGTACGCGTCGCGCCAGCCGAAGTTGTCGACCAGCCAGTCGGCCAGCGGCGCGCCCACCAGCGTGCCTACGCCGATGCCGGCGACCGCGACGCCGAGCGCGGCGGTGCGTCGTCGCTCAAACCACGCTCCGACCGTGGCGACCATCGGCACATACGCGCACGCCACGCCGATGCCCACGCCGACGCCGTAGTACAGGTAGCCCAGCCAAATGTTGTTGACCGTGGAGGTCGCCAGCATTCCCGCGCACAAGAACGCCGCCCCGATGAGCAGCACGATGCGCGGGCCGAAGCGGTCTGCCAGGCGCCCCGTGAACGCGCCCAAGATGAAGTAGACGAACGCGGTAATCGCGAATATCAGCGACGCGGCGCCGCGGCTCTCGTCGAACTCGTCGCGAATCGCGCTGAAGACCGCGCCGAAGCTGTAGGTGACGCCGAAGACGGCGAACGTCGCCAGCGCGGTCGACAGCGCAACCACCCAGCCGACGGCGCTGTCGACCCGGGGCGGGTAGGCGTCTCGCTGCGGGGGCACTGCGCGCAAGCTAATGCGGTCTCGGGTAGCTGGGCTAGAGGTAGCTGGCGAAGGGCTGCGCCTCTAAGGTGACGGCGTGTCTCAGACCGATGTGCTCGATCGTCCCGACGTAAAGACGAGCGAACCGGCGCTCGACGACGGCGACCACGACCGCTACGCGCACTACGTCAACAAGACGAAGCTGACTCGCTCGGCGGTGACCGGTGAGACGGTCGTGGCGCTCTGCGGCAAGCGTTGGGTGCCCAACCGCGACCCGCAGCGGTTTGACGTGTGCCCGACGTGTAAGGAGATTTACGAAGGGCTGCGCCGTTAGCGGTTCGACGGCGATGTCGTTTCCGGCTCTCAGCGCTGCGACGCAGCGGTTCACGCTCGGGGCGCCGCGCAGGTTTGTCGTATGTGAGGACGAGAGCGTGCTGTTTCTGCGCAGCCGTGGCCCGACCGATGCTTCGAGCTGTTTGTGGGTGATCGACGCGGCGAGCGGCGAAGAGCGGCTGTTGGTCGACCCGCGTGAGCTGCCTGATGGCGAGCTGGCGGGTGACCCATCGACTAGCGGCCAGTCAACAGGTAGCGAGCTGCCGGCTGAAGAACGCGCCCGGCGTGAACGGATGCGTCTCGCGTCGGGCGGCATAGCCGACTACTCGACGAGCGAAGACGGGCGCGTGGTCGCGTTCGCGGTCGATGGACGGCTGTGGGTGATCGACGTGAGCGGCGGCGCGCCACGTCAGCTCGCGCCGGAGCTGTCGGGCATCTACGACCCGCAGGTTTGCGCCGACGGCTCGGCGGTCGCGTTCGTGGCGGAGGGTTCGGTTTGGGCGGCGAGCGTGGGCGACGGCCTGGCGGGCGACGGCAGCGACGGCGATGGGACAGTAGCCGACAGCGCGCTCGATGTCAGCCCAGTCGATCTCGTGCCTCCTTCGTTGCGCGGCGCGAGCGCTGACGCGTCGGCCGTCACCTTCGGGGTCGCGGAGTTTGTGGCAGCCGAAGAGATGGGCCGCACGCGCGGTCACTGGTGGTCGCCCGAAGCAGCGTTGGTCGCGTTCACTCGGGTTGATGAGTCGAAGGTGACGCAGTGGCACTTGAGCGAGCCCGCGTTGCCCGAGTTGGCCGCGCGCACCATCCGCTATCCGGCAGCAGGCACCGCGAACGCTGCGGTCGAGCTGTGGGTGGTCGCGGCGCGCTCCGCCGGCGCGGCGGTGCGGGTGACGTGGGACGCGCAGCAGTTTCCTTATCTCGTCGACGTCGCTTGGCCGTCGTTGGCTGGGCGCTCGGGTGGTGGTTGCGGCGACGCCTCGGCTGGCGACGCTGCCGCTCCGCTGCAGCTCGTGGTACAGAGCCGCGACCAGCGTTGCGTGCAGCTGCTGACTGTCGAACACGACTCGCTAGCCGAGGCGCTTAAGGGCGGCGAGACGAGTGAGCTTGTGGCCACGACCGTTCACAGCCAGACCGACCCAGTGTGGGTCGACCTGCTGGGCGGCGTGCCTCGGCTGACCGCTCGGGGCGTGCTGAGCGCAGCCAACCACGAGGGCGCGCGTGCGCTGCTGCTAGACGGCGTGCCGCTCACTGCGCCCAACCATCACGTGCGCTCGCTGGTGCGCTACGACGACGAGGCGGTCATCTACACCGCGTCGACTGGGCCTGCGACCATCACGGCCTTCCGGGTCGCCCTGCCGAACGCCGCGGCTTCGCCTTCGCTTGGTGCGGCCGAGCCCCTTGCCGTGGGCAAGCCCTTTGCCATCAGCGAGCCTGACGGCGCCGCCGCGGTGGTAGCAGGTGGGCTGGCTGGCGGCACGCAAACCGCGGTGGTCACGCAGGCGACGCTCGACGGGCCGACCGAATATCGAGTCTTTCAACTCAACACCGACGACTCGATCAGCCGCGCCAGCTCGGGCGATCACGCCGCCACCCAGCGCGCAGCTCCACCGTCAACCGGCGCGCTCGGTGCGCGCCAAGCGCACAGCATCTCGTCGCTCGCGGCTGTGCCCGAGTCGCTGCCCGATGTCACGCTGTTCGCGTCTGGCGAACGTGAGGTTCCCACCGCGGTGCTGTGGCCGCGGTCGAGCGGCGCGTCATCTGCCGAGCCGCTGCCGATCTTGTGCGACCCCTACGGCGGGCCGCACGGCCAGCGCGTGCTCGCCAGCCGAGCCGCGTTCTACGAAGCGCAGTGGCTTGCCGACCAGGGCTTTTGCGTCGTCGTCGCCGACGGACGAGGCACCCCGGGCAAGAACTCCACGTGGGAGCACGCCGTCGCTGGCGACCTGCTCACCGCCGCGCTCGAAGACCAGCTCGGCGCGCTCGACGCGGTGGTCGAGCGGTTCGGCGAGCGCGTCGACGCGACCCGCGTCGGCATTCGCGGCTGGTCGTTCGGCGGCTACCTCGCGGCGGGCGCGGTCTTGCGGCGACCAGACCGCTTTCACGCCGCCATCGCCGGCGCGCCGGTGACCGACTGGCGACTCTACGACACGCACTACACCGAGCGCTATCTCGGCTTGCCCGCCGCGTCGCCTGCCGACCGGGCAGGTCGTTCGTCCGCCCACGCTGGTCGTTCGCCCGCCCACGCTGGTCTTTCGTCCGTCCACCACGGCCCCGACGCCTACGAACGCAGCAGCTTGCTGGCCGACGCCGCCCGGCTCACGCGCCCGCTGCTGCTCATTCACGGCTTCGCCGACGACAACGTGGTCGCCGCGCACACGCTGCGGCTGTCAGCCGCGCTGCTCGCCGCAGGCGCGCCGCACGAGGTGCTGCCGCTCAGCGGGGTCACGCACATGGCATCCGGCGCCAGCGTCGCGCAGCACCTGATGACCCACCAGCTCGACTTTCTGCGTCGTCACCTGGGCGTGTCACAGGTGCCGCCCGCCTAGCGGCTACCCTGAGCAGCACAGTGAGCCGCTCATCTTGAGCTACCCGCAAGCCAGCCCGATGCCACTCGACGGCGCGAGCCGTTACGCGTGCGGCCACTTCCTGTGCGCCTACCCACGAAGTCGTTGACCGACACGCGGGTAAGAGTTCACGTTCCGGGCAACCACCTGATGGTTGGCCTGCTGGGGCAGCGAGATGAGCACCTGCGAATGGTCGAAGACCGTTTCGACGACCTCAGCATTCACGTGCGCGGCAACGAGATCACCATCGATGGGCCGAGCGCCGACACCGCGGGGCAGGTGTTTAGCGAGATCGTGTCGATGCTCGAAGCAGGGCAAGCGGTCGAGCCGGCGTTCGTCGAGAAGGTCATCGACATGGTTGAGGCCGACGAGAGCCCCAGCGACGTGCTGACCGCGAAGGTGATGGTCGCGCCGAACGGTCGGGTCGTGCGGGCGCGTTCAGCTGGGCAGAAGCGTTACATCGACACGGTGCGCTCAAACGTCGTCACGTTCGCGCTGGGCCCGGCTGGCACCGGCAAGACGTGGCTGGCGGTGGCGCTAGCTGTCGACGCGCTGATGGACAAGCGGGTGCGGCGCATCGTGCTGACGCGGCCGGCGGTGGAAGCGGGCGAGCGGCTGGGGTTCTTGCCGGGCGACTTGATGGCGAAAATCGACCCTTACTTGGCGCCGCTCTACGACGCGCTGTTCGCGCTGCTAGATCACGAGGGTGCCGAGAAGCTGATCGAGCGCAAGACGATTGAGGTGGCGCCGCTCGCGTTCATGCGTGGACGCACGCTCGATGAGAGCTTCATCATTTTGGACGAGGCGCAAAACACGACGCCTGAGCAGATGAAGATGTTTCTCACGCGCATCGGGTTCGGCTCGAAGGTGGTGGTGACGGGCGACCGCACGCAGATCGACGTGGGCGGTGGCGAGAGCGGGCTGGTCGGCATCGAGCGGCTGCTGGGCAGCGTCGAAGGGGTGGCGTTCGCGCAGCTCGAACGGCGCGACATCACCCGCCACAAGGTGGTGAGCGACATTGTCGCGGCTTACGACCGCCACGACAGCGCGAACGGGCAGAGCGCGTGAACGCCTGGCTGGTCGCGCACGTCGAAGACGCGCGGGGCGGGGCGGCTGGCTCGGCCGTCGAGCCGCCGGTCGACCTGGCTGCGGTGCGCGAGCTGTGCCACCACGTGGTCGGCGGGTGGTTCGCTCCGAGCGCCGCGATCGTGCCGAGCGCCGCGGTCGCCGCTCGCGCCGAGGTGCCGCTGGTGCGCCACACCACCGTGTGCGTCAACTTCGTCGACGCGGAGGTGATGGCCGAGCTGAACGAAGAGCACATGGGCGGCGACGGCCCCACCGACGTGCTGGCGTTTCCCATCGACAGCGCGGCGGAAATAGCAGACGTCCGTCTCGCCGGACCTGCTCTGCTAGGGGACGTGATTGTGTGCCCGGCGGCTGCCGGTGGCCAGAGCGTCGAGCTGCTGGTGACCCACGGGTTGCTGCACCTGCTGGGCATGGATCACCGCACTCCAGCCGAAGAGCGCGCCATGTTCGGGCGTCAGGAGGCGCTGGTGGCGAGCTTTCGAGCGGCGAGCGTGCGGGCGAAGAGTTGCGCTTTGGCTAGTGGGGGAGTGACGTGAACTGGGTCGTTGCGAGTGCGGCTGGGTTGGTGCTGCTGGCGGTCGCGCTGCTGGGGTGCTTGGTCGAGTTCACGTTTCTGCGGCTGAGCCGGGCTCGGGCTTCCGGGCTCGATGAGGCGTCGAACGGCAACGGGAACGGGTGCTCGATTGCCGCGTTGGTGGACGACCGAGAGACGGTCGTGGGGCCGGCGTCGCTGCTGCGGCTGGCGGCGGAGGTGACGCTGGTCGCCGGCGTGGTGGTCGTGCTGCGCGCTCACCCGTGGTGGGTGGTGCTGCTGGCGCTCGTCGGCGCGGGCGCGGTCGTCTACATCGTCTGCCACGCGTGGGCTCGGCGGCTGGCGACCGAGTCGAACGACCGAATGGCGATGGCGTTCGCGCCGGTCGCTCGGGTGCTGCGTCGGGTGCCGCCGCTGCGTTGGCTGGCGCGGCTGCTGGCGTTGCCGGCGGTTGCGTTCGGTCCGAAGGCGCGCCCGGCCTCGCCGAGCGACATCGCCGATACCGAGCTGCTGGCGATGGCGTCGCAGGCCGCGCAAGAGCAGCAGATAGATGACGCCGAGGCCGCGCTGATCGGTTCGATCATCAAGCTGGGCGACACGATGGTGCGGGCGGTGATGGTGCCTCGCCCCGACATGGTGACCGTGGCGGCGACGACGTCGACGCACGATGCGCTGGCGGTGACCGTCGAGACAGGTTTCAGCCGCATTCCGGTGGTTGGCGATGGCCCCGACGACGTGCTGGGCGTCGTGCACGCGAAGGACTTGGTGCGCGCGCAGATGGCGGGCGAGGCGTCGAGCGCTATCGGCGAGCTGCAGCGTGAGCCGACGTTTGTGCCGGAGACCAAGCGGGCGGCGGAGCTGATGAAGGAGATGCAGGAGTCGAACCAGCACATGGCGATTTGCGTCGACGAGCACGGCGGCATTGCTGGGTTGGTGACGCTGGAAGACTTGATCGAAGAGCTGGTGGGCGAGATTTTTGATGAGTTCGACGATGAGGAGCATCTGGCCGAGCGGGTCGGCACGAAGCTGCGGCTGTCGGGGCGGCTGCCGGTGTCTGATCTCGCCAAGTTCCTCACCGTTGAGCTGCCGGAGGGGGAGTGGGACACGCTGGGCGGGCTGTTGCTGGACGTCGCTGGGCACGTTCCCGAGAAGGGCGAAGTGGTTGATGTGGCGGGCGTTGCGATGACGACGCTCGAGGTCGACGGCAGGCGGATTCAGCTGGTCGAGGTTGACGCTGGCTAGCCGATGAGGTCGGGCTTTGTCGCTTTTGACGTGGGTGCGGGTGCCGTTCGTCACGTGCGCCGCGCTGGCTAGCCGATGAGGTCGGGCTTTGTCGCTTTGATCGGCCGTCCCAACGCCGGAAAGTCGACGCTGCTGAACCAGATTGTGGGCGCTGACGTCAGCATCGTGTCGAGCCGTCCGCAGACGACGAGGCGTCGCATCTTGGGCGTGGCGCACCGGCCTGGCTGTCAGATCGTGTTTGTCGACACGCCGGGGCTGCACAAGCCGGTGACCGCGCTTGGTGCGCGGCTCAACGACGCGGCGCGCACGGCGGTGAAGGAGTTGGAAGAGCTTGACGTCGCATGCCTGGTGGTGAGCGCTGCGGCGCCGCTGGGTGTCGGTGATCGGCAGGTGTGGGAGAGCTTGCCGCCGGGCTCGGTGTTTGTGCTGACGCAGTGCGACCGAGTTGGCCGCGAG
>CAYRJD010000085.1:0-16151 GCA_964424585.1 uncultured Acidimicrobiales bacterium
TCGTCGTCGGTCTCGGCGTGCGCGCTCGACGCCAGCCGTGCGATACGCGGAAACGCTGCGTTCGGTCCGTCTTCGTCTGGCTCCCACTCGACCAAGTACTCACACCACTCGTCGTCGCTGCGCCAGCTCGCTGGGCGATACGTCACGTCCGTCACGGTCGCGCGCCCGATGCCGCCGTTGACGCTCATTCGCACCGCCAACTCGCCGTTCACCATGTCTGCGTGCCCGCAGTCAGCGTGCGCGTTAGGCGCCTGCGTCAACGTCGCCGTGAACGAAACGCCGTCCGGCACCCCCAAACCGAATGCCTCAAAACTCAGGTCGACACCCTTGCGGATGGTGTCGTACGCCGCAAGCGCCGTCGGACTCTGCCAGCTCATCAGCACGTCACGCGAGTGGAACGTTTCGTCTTCGGCAAGGTTTTCGTTTGGCATGTAGCTCACCACATACTCGCACTCGTTCGGCGAGTTTTCGTGCCAACCCACCAGCTCAAACGGCGCAGTCGTTACATCCGCCAACGCGCCTCCCAGGTATGGTCCAACTAGCGCCACGTCGCCCTCGTCGTCAATCTCATACGCCGCCGACGCGGTCGCCGTGCAGTTCAAATCTTCTGACGGCACGGTTTGACGAGTGAAACCGACTCGCAGCCGATCACCCGCCATGTCGTGCGCGCCGTCGCCGTCGTCATCGATCAGGGGAAGTCGAGTCACGCGAGCGAGCGGCGTCATCATGACCGTGCCCGTGGTGTAGGTGCTCGTCAACGTCGGCGCGTGCTGCGCGAACACCGACGCGTCGAGCCTCATCGGGCTTGGACTGCTACGCCGATACGTCGTGCCGCCGTCTTCGGTGCGGTTCCAAAACACCAAGTATTCGCAACGATCTGCCGCGCTTGCGTGAGTGTCATCCCATTCGGTCACGTTCAGCGTCGCGTCGCTACCGCCTGTTGGCAACAGAGTTCGTCGACCAGTGCATCCGCTGTGCGACCCAGCCACGGGCGCGATGGTTGCTCTGAACGTCTCGCTATCGGCAACCGACGGCGCATCGACCGCGAACACCACGACAACGAACTGTTCCGACTGCTGATACGTCACCTGTGCGGTCGGCTCGTCTCCGGAGACCACGAACACATCGGTTGACGGCACCGGGCTTTGCTGTCGAACGTAGCGACGCCAAAGTCGACGCCCGCCGGTGCCGCCGTTGTACAACAACTCGGCATGATCATCGCCGTCCGAATAGGTGATGTCATACGCGCAGCGATGAGCTGTGCCGGGCGGAAAATCGGTCAGCGTCGTCGGAGAGGTTGAAGTCAGCTCGACTGTCGCCCGCGCTGGCTGGCCTCCTGTCGCGGCCACGATCTGCGGTTTGACCACGTACCGAAACTCGGTGTCTGCCGGCGAACAGCCTCTACTTTCATGCCCCGACTGCGGCGTGAAACGTGCGTAAAACTCAGCGCCCGCGTAGTCGTGCTGTCCGTCGCCGTCGTAGTCGATCACCGGAACGATGAACGTCACCTCCGGCTCAAACGTCGGCGCGCCCTGCGCCTCAGCAGGTTTTACTAGTGACCCCCCCCCACTAGCGAGAGAGCGAACACCACCAAGCCGAGCACCCCAGCAGCGGGCAGCGACGCGAAGCGACCGCAGGCGAAGCGACGGGCGGGAACGTGAGCAGTCAAGTCAAGCATCGTGCCTCAGGCTAGTCGGCGGTGGGCGCGCTGCTGGGCGGCGCGACCGGCAGCGGCGACAAGCCGGCGATCGTCTCAAGACGCACCAGCCGAGCCTGGATATCCGCCAGCACATCCATGGCCGCACGAAGCTCGCGCGCCAACTCGTCGATACGGCTGTTCTGCCTTTCCTCGGACGCACGCACCTCTGCGCGAATTTCAGCACGAAGCTCGCGTGCGAGCTCGTCGACGCGCTGGATCTGCCGCGCCTCGGACTCCCGAAGCTCGACTAGCACCGCGTCGACGCGAGCGTTTGTCGCACGAACCTCAACGGACAACGAGTCGATGCGATCGTGCACCACTCCGAACTGTCCGCCGACGTACGAGAACGCCCCGACAGCCAGCGCCACCAGCGCCGTGACCGTCGTGTAGAACGCCCGGGCGCTCACGCCGCGCACCTTGTGCAACAGTCGCTCGAGGTCGTCAATCCGACCAATCAGCTGGCCAAGCGTCGCATTCGACCGCGACCCCTCTGCTCCGGGGTCCGACCGCCGCGCAGCAGACGGCACCTCCTCGAGCGGCGCCGCGTCGGCCGCGAACTCGTCCGACGGCAACTCGTCGTCGCGCTCCGTCGGGCTGGTCATGAGGGTCATAGTAATCATCCTTTCGGTGTTGGCTCGACGCGCCGACGGCGCGCTCACACCGACGATGACACACAGCCCCGACAGTTAGCAAGTGGGTTTCGCGCGCACCAGCTCGTCGATGCGCAGACGTCGGCTAGCCGACGCTTGTCAGATGGATTTGCGCAGCGCGGCGCGGCGGTTAGCCGCGCGTGCCTAGGGGCAGGCGGTTAGCTGCAGACGAGCGCTGGAGTGGCCGAGTAGCTGGTGGTGCTTTGGCCGCCGGTGAGTTCGACGTAGCTGCGGCCGGCGTCGTCGGTGCTGACGGCTGAGTCGGCGGACGTGCTCGCGGCGGTGGATTGGAGGCGGCAGCCGGCGGGGGCGGTGATGAGGGTGATGCGCACTTCGCAGTCGCGGGTGTCGTCGCCGCGTTGGGCGTAGCCGGCGAGGGCGAGCGCGCCGGCGGCGAGCACGTCTGCGGTGGTGCCGGACTGTGCGGTGAGCGCGTAGACGAGGCCGATGTTGGCAGTCAGGCCGGCGAACGCGGTCGTGTCGTCGCCGCAGGTGCCGGGCACGTTGAGCATCACCTCAATGGCTGTGCCGACGGGGAAGTCGCGCTCGGGCATCGCGAGCGACACGGTGACGGGCACGCGGCTGGTCGCGGCGACGACCCACGGGCCCGTCGCGGCCCCGCCGCTGGAACCGCCGGAGCTGCTGCCGCCACCGGAAGCGCGGCCGCCGCTGCCGCCTCCGCCGGTGCTTGGTCGTCTGCTGGTGCCGCCGCCTGCGCTGACGGCTGGGTTCGTTCCGCCGGGGCTCACCTGCGGGTTGACGGTGGGTGTGACGCGGCGGACGTATTGATTGCTGACGCTGGTGTTGTCGGCGTCGAGCGTGAGGGTCTTTTGCGACGCGTAGCTGGGGTCTTCGATGAAGAGGGTGCCGTCTTTCTCGTTGGGCGGCCAGGTGACCGTGTAGGTGCACTGGCCGGTCTCGCCGAGCGGGCTGTCGATCAGGTTCTTCGGGTTCGACTGGTCGACGAACACGTCGAATGTCTCATCAGTGCAGCCGGCCGGGGAGCCCGCGGCCGGCGCGACGCGCACGCTGAAGCGTGTGTTGGCGGGCGGGCCGTCGGCGCCGGCTCGCACGTCGAAAGTGACCGGCAGCGTAGTCTCAGCAGACGCCGCTGGCAGGTACCGCGCCGCTGCGGTGCGCGCGGTCGTCGGCTCAGCCGACAGGGTGGTGCTGTAGTCGGCGTAGGCGCTATCGCGGATGTACGCCACGCCGCCCACGGTCGCCTCGGGCAGCCAGCCCACGACGTACACGCACGGTGCCGTCGCGCCAGCCGGAAAATCGACAAGCCCGGCGATCGGCACGGTCGCCGACGCGTCAGCGCTGCCGCCCGGGTTCGCTGCGGCGGTCAGGGTGACCGGGCGATTCTCGCTGGTACAGCCCATGTGCGATCCAGGTTCGCGCGCCACCGTCACCTCGAACGCGGTGCCAGCTGGCACGCCAGGCGCGGTGACCAGCCGAAGCGTCGCATCGAAGGTGGTGACGTCAGCGATGTAGCGCTGCGCCGCGGTCGCGGCGTCGATGTTGAGCGTCGTGGTCTGCGCGAAGTCTGGGTCTTGGATGTACAGCGTGCCGCTGGTTTCGTTCATCGGCCAGGCGACCACGTACTCACAGCGCGCCGCCACGTCAGCAGGCTGCCCGACCAACCCGGTCACCGTCTCTGCCAACACAGCGTCGCTGCCGTCGGTGTTCGGCTGCGGTGCAGTGAACGTGACCGTCGGCTGAGCCGTCGAGCACATCGAGTGCTGGCTAGCCGCTGGCCGCACCGTGACCGAGAACGTCGTGCTGGCTGGAATGCGCGACGAGAGACGCATCGTGAGCGTCGCGTCGAGCGGCACCTCCGATGGCGGGCCCACCGCGTAGGTCGCAGCGAGCGCGCCCGTGGGGTTGGCCCGGCCAGCGCCGGTGAACGTCGTCGTGCCCGAGTGTCGCTGCCACAACGAGCTGCCCGATGTGACCTCATCGGTGTCAGACCAGCTCACCGTGTAGACGCAGCGATCGGCCGCGCTGGTCGCGCCCGCCGGAAAATCGACGTAATCGAACGCCGGATCGACCGACGTGCTGCCATCAACATCCAACGGCACCGTCAACGACGCCGGACTGTCAAAGCTACCGAACCCGCTCTCACGTGCCCCGCACTCGGCGCTCGCAGTCGCTGCGCGGGTCAACGTCACATCAACAGTCCGCCCCGTATCGGCGTCGCCCGGCGTCGTCACATCCACCGACAGCACGCCGCCGTCGAACACGGTGTTCGCATACGTCGCAGCCGCCCCGGTCGCGCCGCCCATCACCTCATCGTCGTCGGTCGAGTCGGTGGCCTTCATCAAGCCGCCCAGCAACCCGGTGGTCGGGAACATCACCGCATACACGCACTGCGTGCCGCCCGGGGTGAGCCGGTCGATCAACGCCGGTGCGTCACCAGTCACCGAGCCGTCGTCTTGAACCGTGTACGTCGCGCCCACATCAGAACAGCCAGACGTCGGCCCGCCAGACCGATCAAACTCAACCCGGAACGTCACGGGCCCGTACCGAGCCGACGCGCCCGGCGCGCTCGTCAGCACATCGGCAAACAAGTTCTTCGACGCGCCACCAATCGTCACATCGATCGGCGGCACCGAAATCGACACGTCAGGCGCGAACGCATCAACCGCCGTAAGCGTGCGCGAGTGGCTCGCCATAGCCTCCGACACCGTCTCCGTCGTCGCGCCACCGCCCAGCCGCAGCACCCACGGCGACGCAGCGCCCGGCGCCGAACTCACCGTGGAAGGAAACGTCACGTCATACGCACACGGCGTCGCCGACTGATCGCCCACCGTGCTGATCAACGACGGCGCACCCGAAGCCGGCGACACCAAGCCGTCGCTGCCGATCACATACCGCAGCACACCATCGCGCGAGCAGCTCGTAGACGAAGTGGCAGTCTTGGCATAGGGCACAGCGATCACCCCACCCGCATGCGCGCTCATCGCACCACCCGACGGCGCAGGCGACACCGTGAAACTCAACATCGGCTCAAACGGCGTCGCGTCCGCATACACCGCACTCACGCGCTCACCCGACGAAAACTCAAACCCCTGCCCCGACACAATCGGAAACGGCCCAAACTCACCCGCCGACAAATGCGGCTGAAACGTCGCCACATACCGACACGGCGTCGTCTGTCCGGCTGGCATGGAGACCAACGAGGCACGCGCCGGCGCGTTGTGTGGCGGCCACGCATTAGTCGTGGTGCTCGACCCCGTTCTTTGGTTGTTCGCGTAGAAATAGTCGAAATCTGAATCGGTGCAACCAGCGGGCGACCCCGGGGTCGGCGCGTACTCGGCAAAGATGGTGGCGTTCCCCAGCACGTTGCGGTTTGCCTGTGGCGTTGCCGGCGGGAGAATGAACGGTATCGTTATGCGTACATCTGGAATGAAGCTAGGTGTCGCTGGCTGGTTTAAGTATACTTTCTCCGCTGCTGCCTTGTTTGCGTGCACCGTGTCTGTGCGACCACCCTGCAGCACCAACGTCCAGTCGCCGGTGCCGCCTTCGGCCGACGTGAGCACCGGCGGATACCAGATTCTGTATTCGCACCGCTCGCCAGTCTGCGCACCCTGGGGTACATCAATTAGCGAAGGCGCGTCTTTCACCCACGTCACGTCGCCGCTCGACTGCACTTCAACCGTAAACTCCGAGGGCAGCTTACCGGATTCAACGCCGTATTCTACGTCTCCTGCGATGACCTCGGTACATCCGTCCGGCGATTCAGCAGTCGGCCTCACTCGTAGCTTGAAATCGAGGTCGGTATACAAACTCGTGCCGGGAGACCCGGGGCGCTCATCATCAGGCACAGTGATGAGAATTGCTGGTTCGAACTCGCGAACCAAGCTGTATTGAACGCGAATGGGTTCAGTATCCGCGTTGAACTCCCAACCATTGCCGCTAACGGTGTAATCGCCGAAGCGCGTTTCCTGTGGGGTGCCTAGCCGCCAAATGTAGTCGAAGCTCTCAACCCAGGTAGCCACGTAGTTGCACTTGCCGTTAGCAACTGGAATGTCAACCAGCGCCGCACGATCGCCAATGGGACGCGCTTGACCAACCCCGGCACCACCGGCGATTCCGATGCGATAGCGCTGCGTGACCGGCCCCTGCGTACACATGGCGTGCTGACCAGATGCCACCCGATAGGTCACCGTGATGATCGCGCCCTTGCCGTCGCGATTGTCGGGCTGATCGTCTAGGTGGTTGGCAGAGATCCCGTCGGGGCCTATCTGGTTGTCGGAGTTGTAGTCTTCAAACGGCACCACCAACTGCCACGTGTCGTGAGGGTCGAACGTGTCGCCGACGTTCTGCGCGCCGGCGGGCTGTGCCAGAAACCCCCCCCGATGAGCGAGAGCGCGAACACCATCAAGCCGAGCGCCAGCGCACCCGGCAGGGAAGCGACGCGGCGTAAGGCGATGCGGCCGGAGGCCAAGCGACGACCAGTGAAGCGGCGGGCCGCGAGGCGACGGACCGTGAGGCGACGGGCGGGAACGTGATCAGTCGTGTCATGCATGGCCCGCGAGAGTAGCCGACACGTCGAGGCTTCAACGCGTATTTGCCCGGCCAGCAGACTTGCCTAGCCCTCGCTGCTGTTGACGCTGGGCGGAACTGAAGCGACCCACAGACGGGCCGTCACTCGCAGGTGAGGGTGGGGGTGGCGGCGTAGCTGCTGATGCTTTGGCCGCCGGTGAGCTCGACGTAGCTGCGGCCTGCTTGGTCGGTGCTGGCGCCGTCGAGGCGGCAGCCGGAAGGCGCGGTGATGAGGGTGATGCGCACCTCGCAGTCGCGGGTGCTGCCGTCACGCTCTGCGTAGCCCGCGAGCCGCAACGCACCGGCGGCGAGCACGTTTGCGGTGGTGCCGGAGCGAGCGGGTAGTGCGTAGACGAGGCCGATGTTGGCGGGCAGGCCAGCGAACGCGGTGATGTCGTCGCCGCAGGTGCCGGGCACGTTGAGCATGATTTCGATGGCGGTGCCGACCGAGAAGTCGCGCTCGGGCATCTGCAGTGAGACGGCGACGGGCACGCGGCTGGTCGCGACGACCCACGGGGCCGTCGCGCCTCCGCCAGAGCTGTCGCCACTCGAACCGCCACCGGAAGTGCGGCCTCCACCACCGCCGCCTCCGCTAGTGCTCGGCGTTCGAGGGCCGCCACCGCTAGGCGCGCTCGGCGCCAGCGGGTTGGTGGCACCGGTGCCGCGGGTACCGCCGTTGGCTCCTGAGGTGCTGCCGGTCGAGCGCTCTTGGTAGCTGCGGGTGGCTGCCGGTCCGGTCGTGTCGATGTCGATAGCGACGGGAGTGGTGTCGGTGAGCGTGAGAGTCCAGGCGGGGGTCTCGCCGGGAGGTGAGCTGACGGTCGCCGGCAAGGTGGCTTGGTAGACGCACGGCGCGTCGCTTGGGTCTTGTCGGTGGTGCAGCACGACTTCGTCGGCGAGCAGCCCGGTTTGGCTCGCCCTGATGCCGACTTCACCGACGCTGTCCGCTTCGTACACCAGCGGGCCAGCGAAGCTGGTGCAGGTCGCCGCTGGCCCGCTCGCCAGCGTGTAGGTGACGTCGAACGTCGCGCCGGCATACGGGTTGGCGTTCGCGCCTTGCTGGCTTGCGGGCACGCGTATCTGCATCGGCGAGGTGAAGCGTCGCACGAAGATGTCTTGCGCGAGCGTGTAGCTGCGGTTGGCGGCCGGGCTGGCCGCGCTGATCGTTGCCGCCGTCGGGCCGTCTACGTTGAGCGTGTAGTCGATCGCCTCCGTCGTGGAGCCCTCGTTCACCGTCGCGGCGAACTCGACCGTGTAGCTGCACGGAGTGGTTTCGCCGCCGACGCGCTCGACCAACACCAAGTCGCCGGTGGTGATGGTGGCGGTGCCGTCGTCGCTGACGACGAACTCGACGGTGCGCGGGCTGGGCAAACAGCCCGGCGGCGAGCTGTTCGTCGCGGTGAACGTCACCGGTATCTCGGCGCCCTTGAACGCGCTGTCGCCGCGCTCAAACCCGTCCTCGCCCAGCTTGTCGCGACGGTCGGTCGGCATCGTGAGGTCGATTTCGGCGGTGAACGCGCTCGCATACGCGAAGCTGGCTGGCCCGCCGCTCGCCTGTCCGCCGCTGTCGATGACACCGTCGGCGTTGAGCGTGGCTTGCGCGCCGCCCACGAGCGATAAACCGCCTGCGCCGCCGCCAGCAAGCTCGGTGCTCGCGGCTGCAGACGCGGTGTAGGTGCACTGCCGCGACGGATGACCGACGCGTTCCACCGCAGGCTCATCCACCAGCTCCGGTGCAGCACCACGGCTGACCTCTCCGCCGGCCGACGCGCTGCCGCCCGGGCCGATGGTGAACGTGTCGGTCGCCGTCGCGGTGCACGCCAACTCGTTCACCTGCCCCGCGACCCGCGCGTAGGTGATGGTGATCGTCTCTCCGGCGAACCGATTGCCGCCTGTGCCGTCGTCGTCGTCGAACGGCACCGACACATCCACCTCTGGCACGAAGTGCGTGACCGGTCGTTGGAAATACGCCCGATAGGTCACCTCATCTCGCGGCGGGTCGCCCGTCTGGCCGTCCTCGATCAACGGCAGCGCGCCCGGCGGCGCAGTGGCGAGCCGCGGGTACGCGTCGCGCACCTCGCCGTTCGGGCCGTCGTCTTCGTCGTCAGGCCAGATGACCTCGTAGTCGCAGCGCTCATCTGCGCGCGATCGCCAGCCGGCTGGCAATACCAGCAGGTCGCGCAAACTTTGCGCGTTCACCCTGTCGACCTCCAGCGTGTTGCGCCACACGCCGCTGGTCTGCGTCCACCCGCCCGGCGCGCTCGTGCGGGTGTCGGCGCACGCCGCTGGCGCGCCCGGCACCAAACGAAACGCGACCGTCACGGGAGTTCCGGCTGGCACCCCCAGGCCGGTCACCTCGAACGTCGCCGTCATCGCCTTGCGCGACGTGTCGTACGTCGCCCGGGCCACCGGGTCGTTGCCCGAAATCTCTGCGTCACGCATCGGCCAGGCGTCGTCTTCCGTGAAGTCGCTATTCGCGTTGAACGTCACCGCATACCGGCACGGGCCCGCCGAATCTGGATGCCAACCCACCAGCTCAAACCCCGGCGTCACCGTCGTCTGGTCGGCTCCCAACGCGCCCACCAACGACACCGAACCATCGGGCTCAATGTCGTACCGGGCATCCGCACTCTGCGTGCAGTTCGCGTCGTCGTCTTGCTCATTTCGCGCGAACCCGACACGAAACCCGTCGCCCGCGAAATCATGCTGCCCGTCGCCATCCTCGTCGATCGGCGGCACCGCAATCGACACCTGCGGCGTCAATGGCGCAGGCGGCCCGCTGCTGTAAGTGTTCGACAGTGTCGGAACGTCTTGCGCGAACACCGAGGCATCAATCGTCATCGTTTGCGGTCCAACGCGCGGGTACGTCGAACCGCCAGCCTCAGAATCAGCCCAGGTCACCGTGTATTCGCAACGGTCGCTCGCCTGGCGGTGGCTGGCTGGCCAGTCGGCCAGGCGCTGCGTTTCTCGTCCAGCGCCAGTCGCGTCGAACGTGATCGTCTTCGTGGCGGTCGTGCAGCGGCTATGAGAGCCGGAAACCGGCTCGACGTTCACCATGACTGTCTCACCCTGAGCGGCCGCCTCGGCGCGCGCCTCAAACGCGACATAGACGTACTGGTTCGCGTGACCGTACGTCACCTCAGCTGACGGGTCGCCGCCAAAAACCTCGAAATCGTCGGTCTCCGGAACCGGATCGTCTACGCGCCCGTAGCGCCACCACTCACGACGCACGCCAGAACGCCCAGCGAACGTGTCAAACTTCGTATAGTCTACGTCATACACGCAGCGATACGCCTTGCCCGACGGCACATCGGGCAGGGTCGACGGCGAACCCGGTGCCAACGAAACGGCGGTCAGATGCTGGTTGCCATCTCTAATCGGCAGCGGCGCAATCGCGTAGCGAAACTCGGTGCGCGCAGTCGGACACCCCTCAATACGCGGGCCGGGCTTCGTGTTGAACCACACCCGAAACTCCACGTCCGCGTAGTCGTGCCGACCGTTGTCGTCGTAGTCGGTCCACGGAACGTTGAACGCCACATCAGGCGTAAACTCCCGGCCTGTCGGCCACACCTCGCCCACCGTCGTGTAGCGCACTAGCACCGTCAGCTGACCGGGGCCTAGTGGCCCGAGTCGCTCGTCGAAAAACGATGGGTCACGGACGTAGAGCGTGCTGAGATCTTGCCCATCGACACCGACCGCAGCAAACTCAACATCGTATCGACAATCAGACCTCGCGCCACTCGGGCGAAGAATCAGCGGATTGCTGGAAGTAAACGCGAACGACCCTTTGCTACCTGCTCTCGCAGCGGGCACAATCTCACCCTGCCACGTCGTCTCCGTGAGATCTTTGGTGTTCGCATCACAACCGTTCGGCGAATCAGCAGTCGGACTAACGCTAAATCGCCAGCCCAGCACACCCGGCGGACTACTGCCAAAACGCTGTTCGACATCCGCAACCAACGCAGCAGAATGCTCAACAACAACACGTTGCTCACTTAGGTACACACTCGGCGCTCTATAGGGACCATGGGCAATCGGACTGCCAACCCAGAGTGTCGCGGCTCCAGGCGAGGAAAAGCCCGTCACACGCGGCCACACCACGGTGTACACGCACGATTGCGTCGTGTCGCCCACGTTGATCCGAGCGAGCAATACCGCCGAAGCACCATGGCGGCGCGACACGCCGCGATCGTCAATGCGGTGTGTTTCAGAACCCACCCCACACGCTTGAAGGTCATTCCTCCGAGGCACATACTTCACCACCAAATCGACACCCGAATACGCCTCGATAACAGAAGCCGTGTCGAATCCGAGTAAGTCGACTACAGGGCTAAACGCGTCCCCTTGCGCCGCGACACGCTCTACAAGTACCCCCCCCGATAAAGAAAGCGCGAACACCACCAAACCGAGCGTCAGCGCGCCAGGTAGCGCAGCGAGGGGCCGTCCGAACAGCTGTGCAACAGAGCGCCGAGGATCTAAGTCAGCCTCAACGAAGCGGTGAGCCATGGGCCAGAGGCTAGCCAACCGGCGCAGCACGGCGCGTGTCGCGCTAGGCATCGCTCAGCAGGGCGTCTACGAACTCGTCCGGGTCGAACGGCAACAAGTCGGCGATGCCTTCGCCGACGCCGACCAGCTTGACCGGAATGTGTAGCTGCTGCTCGATGGCGAACACGATGCCGCCCTTAGCGGAGCCGTCGAGCTTGGTGAGCACCACGCCGGTGACATCGGTGGCTTCGGCAAACGCCTCGGCTTGCGCGAGGCCGTTCTGGCCGGTGGTGGCGTCGATGACCAACAGCACCTCGGCGACCTGGCCCGGCTCGCGGTCAGCCACCCTGCGCACCTTCGCCAACTCGTTCATCAGGTTGACCTTGTTTTGAATGCGGCCAGCCGTGTCGGCGAGCACCAAGTCTGCGCTGCGGGCCGCGGCTGACTGCACCGAGTCGAACACGACCGACGACGGGTCGGCACCCACATCGCCCTTGACGCAGTGCGCGCCGACGCGCTCGGCCCAGGTTTCAAGCTGCGCCACCGCCGCGGCGCGGAAGGTGTCGGCGGCCGCCAGCACAAGGCTGTTTCCTGCGGCGGTTTGCTGGCTCGCCACCTTGCCGATGGTGGTCGTCTTGCCGACGCCGTTGACGCCGACGAACAGCCACACCGGCGTGCGCCCGCCGTCGGGAGCGACGGCGCGCAGCTGGCGATCGCCCGTGAGGTGAGCGCGCATGATGGCGCCGAGTTCGGCGAGCAGCGCGTCGCCGTCGGTCAGCGACTTGGCGCTGGCGGCCTCACGCAGCTCGGTGACGAGCACGGTGGTGGTGGCGACGCCGACGTCGGCTGCGAGCAGCGTCTCTTCGAGCTCGACGTAAGTGGCATCGGCGACGCCTCGGCGGGCGATCGCGCCGAGCCGGTCGCGCAGGGCGGTGCGGGCGCGAGCGAGTCCGCCGCGCAACGTGCGTTCCGATTCAACAGAGGGTTCGGCATCGGGCTCGGGCGCGGGCGCGGGTTCGGCGGGCGGCTCGGGCGGTGCTTCGGGTGCGGCGGCTTCGTCTCGCCGGGCGGCACGCGCGGAGCGCCAGCGGTGGACGAACGGCACCGAAGCCAGCGCCACCAGCGCCAGCACAAACAGGGTGATCAGCAGCACTGTGGTCATGACTAGGAAGACGCTCCGACGGGCTCGCGTTGTCGGTCGACGATGACCGTCGACGACCCACCGGGGGGCATCGACACGCCGTAGAGCACGTCGGCTGCCTCCATCGTGCGCTGCTGGTGCGACACGACGATCAGCTGCGCGTCTTGGCGGAACCGGTCGAGCAGCGCGAGAAAGCGCGTCAAGTTCACGTCGTCGAGTGCCGCTTCAACCTCATCGAGCACGTAGAACGGCGACGGCCGGCTCAAGAACACCGCGAACAAGTACGCCAGCGCGGTGAGCGACCGCTCGCCGCCCGACAGCAGCGACAGCTGCTTGACCCGCTTGCCGACAGGCTGCGCCTCAAGCTCGATGCCCGTGTTGAGCGGGTCGTCGGGGTCGGTGAGCCGCAGCCGTCCGACGCCGCCCGGAAACAGCTGGCCGAACACCGCCGTGAAGTTTGCCGACACGTCGTTGAACGCCGCGGCGAACGTATCGGCGATTTCGGCATCGATGGACTTGATCAACTTCGCCAGCTCGCGTCGACTCTTCTTTACGTCTTCAAGCTGCTCGGCGTTGAAGTCGTGCCGCTGTGAAATCTCCTCGAACTCGCTCAGCGCCAGCTCGTTGATGGGCCCCAGCCGTTTCACTTCGTCGCGCAGCGAGCGCACCAGCGCGGCTGGCGTGATGCCGTCGTCGAGCGGCGGAGCGGGCGCTGCTAGCGCGTCGGCGGCCGTGGCGCCAAGAGAGGCAAACAGCTGCTCTTCGAGCGCTTCGGCTTTGGTGGCTCGGGTGGCTTCGTCGACCTCATAGCTCGACAGCTGGTCGCGCGTCTGGGCGAGCTGGCTCTCGGTGGCCTGCTGCGCGCCGACCAGGTCGGCTTCGAGTGCCACCAGCTGGCGCCGCTCGGTGGAGCGTTGCTGGCTCTGCGCCGCGAGCGCGTCGTGGTGCGCAGCGAGCCGCGTGGTGGCGCGCTGCAGCCACTCGGCCAGTCGGTTGAGCGCGTGGCGCAGTGCCCCGGTGTCATCGGGCGTGTGGTCTGGCGTGGAGCTAGCCGCTGCGTCGGCCACGCTGTGCTCGTGCTCGGCGAGGACACGCTCAAGATGAGCGCGCCGGGAGGCGGCGGCGCCTTGCCGAGCGGTGAGCTGGGCGTGACGTTCGGCGGCACGAGCGGCGCTGCGTTCGAGATCGGCTCGACGTTCGGCGGCTGCCGCGGCGGCCGCGACCTGCTCGCTGCGGTGACTGGCGGGCCCGTCTCGCGCCTCGTCGGCGGCGGCAGCCTCTATGCGTTCGGCGATGTGCCCCGCCACGTCGCCGTCGCGGCTGACGAACGTGAACTGCGGGTGCGCTGCGTGCGCTTGGTGCGCGGCTTGCTGGTCGCCGTCGACGACGTAGATGCCACCCAGCACGTCGTCGAGCAGCGCCTCGATGGCTCGACGGGCGGGCTCGGTGAGGCGATCGCCAGCTTCGACGGCGACGTAGTGACGGAGCGCGACGGCCTCGACGACTCCCGCGCTGAGCGTCACTTCGAGCCGAGCTTCGGCTGGCGGCGCCGGGCTCGACACCTCGTCGATGGTCAGCTGCAGCGCCCGCACCTGATCGAGCCAGTCGTCGGGCATCTCTTCGAGCTGCGCGGCGAGCTGCGCCTGCTCACCTTCGACCTCCACCAGCTCGGCTGCGAGCTGAGTGGCCTCGACGCTGAGCCGGTCGACCTCTTCGCGGTAGTTGGCTTCGACGTCGCCGGCCAAGACCAGCTGTCGCTGGCGCTCGTTCGCGGCGATGCGCTCGCGGGTGACGCTGAGATGTCCTCGGGCGCGCTCTAGCAGGCTTGCCGCTCGCGCCAGCGCCGTGTCGTCGGCCTCGGCCAGATCGGCGAGCTGTGCGCGAACCGATGCCAGCTCAGCGGCGGTGCTCTGCGCCGCCGCGCGCAGCTGAGATTGGCTGGCCTCGGCTTGAGCGCGCTTGGCCTTCGCCGCCTCGGCTTCTGCTGCGAAAGAGCGCAGCCGCTCACCCGCCGCGAACAGCTCGGCGTCGCGGAGCGCGTCGGTCAGCTGCGTGCTGCGCTCGGCCGCCTCGGCCTGTCGCTTGAGCGGCCGCAGCTGGCGGCGCAACTCGCGCTGAATGTCGCTGAGCCGCTCGCAGTTGCCGTCGGTCGCCGCGAGGCGGCGCTCGGCCTTCTCTTTGTTGCGACGCAGGTTGAGCACGCCCGCGGCTTCTTCGACGATGGCGCGCCGCTCGGTCGGCGCGGCCGACACGACGTGGTCGATGTGCCCCTGCACGACGATGACGTGGCGCGAACGGCCGACGCCCGCGTCGGACAGCAGCCGCTGGAGATCGGCGAGGCGGCACGGCTTGTCGTTGAGCAGGTACTCGGAGTCGCCCGACCGGTAGAGCCGCCGCGTGATGGCTACCTCGGCGCCGTCGACGTCGAGCGCGCCTTGCGCGTTGTCGAGCACCAGCGTCACCTCGGCTCGCCCGAGCGCGGGCTTGTCTTCGGTGCCGGCGAACACGACGTCGTCCATCTTGGCGCTGCGCATCGTGCGCGGGCCTTGAGCGCCCAGCACCCAGGCGATGGCGTCGACGATGTTCGACTTGCCCGAGCCGTTCGGCCCGACGACGACGGTGACGCCGTGCTCAAAGACGAGCACCGCAGGCTCGGCGAAACTCTTGAAGCCTTTGAGCGTCAGCGAGCGGATGTGCACAGGGCTAAGAGCGTTACAGGCGGGCGGACGACGGCGCGGTATTGCGGCAGGGCGAACTAGACCTGGTAGTCGCAGTAGTAGTGGACGTTGCCGCGCAACTTCTTGCTTTGCACCTTGCCGCTGCCGCTGCGGCTGCGCTCGCCCGCTCGTCCGTAGACCTCTAGGTACTGGTCGTACTTGCCGGGCTGTCCGTCGATGTTGAGCCGGCCGGAGATGCTGGTGCCGCGCTGCTTGACCGCGTTGTAGACGACCTCACGGATGGCTCGGTGCAGCCGGCGCACCTCTTGGGTGTTCAGCTCTGCCGCGACGCGGTCGTGGCGCAGCAGCGCGGCGTGCAGCACCTCGTCGGTGTACATCTCGCCCAAGCCGATGACGAACGTGGGGTCGCGCAGCAGCGTGTAGAGGTCGCGCCGCTTCTGCGTCTTGAGCAGCTGCGCGAAGTCTGTCCAGGGCATCGGCGTTTCGATGGGGTCGAAGCCGGCTTCCGCCACGTGCGGGTAAATCTCGTCGAACCGCTCGACGTCGACCAGCCGCAGCTCGGACGTCTGCTCATGGTCGATCAGGCGCAGCTGGCCGCGCACCGTGAACTTGATGACGAAGCGCTGGTCTTCGTGGGGCGCGTCTGCGTTGCGGGCACGCAGGAAGTAGGCGCCCGGCCCCAGCTCGACCATGAGCGACTCTTCGTCGTCCACGTGAAAGTCGATGATGGTGCCGATGCGGGTGACCGAGCGGACGGTCTTGCCGACGAGCGCGTCAGCCACCTGCTTTTTGTTTCTGACACCGGGGAACAGTCGCTTGAGCCCGCTCAGCTCGACCTCTTTGATCTTGAGACCGGCGATTTCGCGCTCTAGGTCGCGGCGGGTGGTTTCGATTTCCGGAAGGTCAGCCATTGGCGGTTTCTCCTCAGGATTCCGCGCTCGCGGCTAGCC
>CAYRJD010000086.1:0-41045 GCA_964424585.1 uncultured Acidimicrobiales bacterium
TAACCGATCAGGCGACCGACGCCGAGGCGAGCGAGCAAACCGCAGATGAGCAGCCCGCCGACGGCGCGACCTCGCGGGTGCGCTACGTCGGCCCGCGGGTCAAGCTCGAAATCGAGATCGACCAAGACAGCTTCGAGCCCGAGGTCGACAAGGCGTTCCGCGACCTCGCCAAGCAAGTGCGCATAAAGGGGTTCCGTCCCGGCAAGGCGCCGCGCAAGGTGCTCGAACGTCAGCTCGGCGCCAACGCCGGAAGGGTCGCCGCGCTCGAAGACGCCATTCCCCGCTACTACGCCGACGCCGTCCGAGAGCACGGCCTCGAGGTCACAAATCAGCCCGAGATAGAGGTCACCTCAGGCGTCGACGAAGGCGCGATCACGTTCGACGCCACCGTCGAGGTTCGCCCCGTGCTGGCCATCGACCAATACAAGGGCCTCGAGGTCGAAGTGCCGAACCCCGAGCCAACGCAAGACGACATCACCGAACGCATCGACTCGCTGCGTCAACAGGGCGCGCACCTCGAACCGGTCGACCGTCCCGCCGAGCACGGCGACCAAATCACCATCGACTTGAGTGGCGAAGTCGACGGCACGCCGCTGCCCGGGCTACTCGCCCAGGGCTACACCTACGAAATCGGCTCAGGCGGCATCGTGCCGAGCTTCGACGACGAGGTCACCGGCGCGTCCGCCGGCGACGAACGTCGCTTCGCCGCGCCGCACCCCACCCAGGCAGACGTCACCATCGACTTCACCGTCAACGTCGCCACCGTGTCGGTCGCCGTGCTGCCCGAGCTGACCGACGACTGGGTCGCCGACAACAGCGACAGCGACACCGTCGACGACCTCCGCAGCCAGCTCACCGAACGGCTCCGCCTGGAACGCAAATACCAAGCCACCCTCGCCATGCGCGCCGGCCTCGAACGCAAGCTCGCCGAGCAAGTCGAAGGCCCCGTGCCCGACGCGATGACGTCGACCGTCGTGAGCAACCGTCTCACCGAAGTCGCCCGCCAAGCGCAGAGCGCCGGGCTGCAAATAGAGGAGTGGGTGCAGCGCACCCAGCCCAGCGCCGAGCACTTCTTCGGCCAGCTCGTCAACGAAGCCGACATCGGCGTGCGGCTCAGCCTCGCCGTCGCCGCGGTCGCCAACGCCGAGCAGTTTGACATCACCGACGAAGAGGTCGCCGAGGTGCGAGGCGCCAACGACGTGAGCAGCGCCGACAGTGCCGACGGCGCGCCCTCCGACGCGGAGATACGCGGCTGGCTCGCCAACCGCAAGGCGTTCGAGCTGGTGCTCGACACCGCGGTGCTCACCGACCCTGACGGCAACCCGGTCGACCGCGACGCGCTCGAAATCGCCCCGCCTGAAACCGGCCAGGCGACGGCAGACTCCTCGGCGGTCGACTTCGACTTCGTCGTGCGCGAGAGCGCCGCCGACAGCTCCGAAGACGCCAGCCCCGAACCCGACAACGACCAACCCGACAGCCCCCCAGCCGACAACCAGGAGACCAACCCCTCGTGAACCCAGCCGCCAACCAGCCTGCCGCCCGCCAACCGGCCTCGAACTACCTCGTGCCGACCGTCGTCGAGCAGACCAACCGAGGCGAGCGAGCGTTCGACCTCTACTCGCGCCTGCTCAAGGAAAACATCATCCTGCTCGGCACGCCCATCGACGACGTCGTCGCCAACCTCGTGTGCGCGCAGCTCATCCACCTCGAGTCAGAGAACCCCGACCGCGACATCAACGTCTACATCAACTCACCCGGCGGCGACATCTCCGCCCTGTTCGCCATCTACGACACGACGCAGTACATCCGCAACGACATCAGCACCATCTGCCTCGGCCAAGCCGTCGGCACCGCAGCCGTGCTGCTGGCTGCCGGCAGCAAGAGCAAGCGCATGGCGCTGCCCCACGCGAGGGTGCTGCTGCACCAGCCCTACGGCCAGGCGATGGGTCAAGCCACCGACATCGAGCTGGCCGCCAAAGAGATCGACCGCATGCGCGACCTGCTCGAAGAGATCCTCGCCCGCCACACCGGCCAAGACCCGGCCCGCATCCACGACGACACCGACCGCGACTTCATCATGGACGCGAACGCCGCCCTCGAGTACGGCATCATCGACGAGGTCATCGAGGCGCGACGAGTGTCTGGCAACGCAGCCATCCGCGCAGCCTGAGAACGGGTGCGGCCGTAACCCGCCGCGACTCATCATCTGTGCCATCCTTGAGCTACTAGCCAGACACGAACCACCCCCGATACACGGAGCGACTGCGTGGCCAAAATCGGCGAGCAAGGCGACGACACGCGCTGCAGCTTCTGCGGCAAGCCGCAGGCGCAGGTGTACAAGCTCATCGCAGGCCCCGGCGTTTGCATCTGCGACGAGTGCGTCTCGCTGTGCAACGACATCATCTCCGAAGAGCCGAAGCAGAGCAAGCCGCGCGAACTCACCGACATCCCCAAGCCGCAAGAAATCAAGGATTTCCTCGACACCTACGTCGTCGGCCAGCAAGCCACCAAGCAGGTGCTGTCGGTCGCGGTCTACAACCACTACAAGCGCCTGCGGGTCGACGACGACGCCAAAGTTGAGGCCGAAGACGTCGAGCTCGCAAAGTCGAACATCTTGCTCATCGGCCCGACCGGCTGCGGCAAGACGATGATGGCGCAGACCCTGGCCCGCTTCTTGGACGTGCCGTTCGCCATCGCCGATGCCACGTCGCTCACCGAAGCCGGCTACGTCGGCGACGACGTCGAAAACGTGCTGCTCAAGCTCATCCAGGCGGCCGACGACGACGTCGAACGCGCGCAGCAAGGCATCGTCTACATCGACGAGGTCGACAAGATCGCCCGCAAGTCTGAAGGCGCCTCGATCACCAGAGACGTCTCCGGCGAAGGCGTGCAGCAGGCGCTGCTCAAGATTCTCGAAGGCACCACCGCGCTGGTGTCGCCGCACGGCGGACGCAAGCACCCCCAGCAAGACCTGCTGACTGTCGACACCACCGACGTCTTGTTCATCTGCGGCGGCTCGTTCGACGGGCTCACCGAAACCATCGCCTCGCGCATCGGCGAGCGAGCCGTCGGGTTCGGCGCCAACATCCGCTCGATCGGCGACCGCACCGACACCGATCTGCTGGCAAAGGTGCTGCCCGAAGACCTGCGCCGCTACGGGCTGATTCCCGAACTCATCGGCCGGCTGCCGGTCGTCTCGCCGGTCGACGCGCTCGACGCCGACTCGATGCGCCAGGTGCTCACCGAGCCGAAGAACTCACTCGTCAAGCAATACACGAAGATGCTCCAGATGGACGGCGTCAAGTTGACGTTCGAAGACGACGCGCTCGACGCCATCGTCGCAGCGGCGATGGGTCGCAACACCGGCGCCCGCGGCCTGCGGGCCATCCTCGAGCACGTGCTGTTGCCGATCATGTACGAGCTGCCGAGCCGCGACGACGTCGACCGCTGCATCATCACCGCGCAAGCCGTCGCCGAAGGCGTCAAGCCCAAGCTCGTCCAGCGCAGAGCCAAGCGACCGAAGGCCGCTTGAAGCCGCCGTTCGACTACGCCGCAGCCCTCGGCTGGCTAGAAGGTCACTACAACCTCGAGCGCACGCCCGGCGGCACGCACCCGCCGACCGACCGACCGTCGCTCGACCGTATGGCAGCGCTGGCCGACCTGCTCGACAACCCGCAGCGAGCGGTCGACGCCATCCACGTTACCGGCACCAACGGCAAGGGCAGCACCACCGCCATCGCGGTCGAGCTGCTGGGCGCCACCGGGCTCGCCGCCGGGTCGTTCACCTCTCCTCACATCACGGCGCCGAACGACCGCATCGCCGTCGCGAACCGGCCGCTCACAGACGCCGAGTTCGCGCAAGCGATCAGCCAGGTCGCGGTCGTCGAGCCGCTGCTAGTCGAACGCTTCGGCGAGCGAGCCACCTACTTCGAGGTGCTCACCGCCGCTGCCTACTGCCACTTCGCCGACGTCGCCCACGCCAACGTCATCGAGGTGGGAATGGGCGGCCGGTTCGACGCCACCAACGTCGTCGACGCGCAGGTCGCGGTCATCACCAACGTCGCGGCAGACCACCTGGAGGTGATCGGCCCCAGCCTGGCTGACGTGGCGACCGAAAAGGCCGGCATCTTCAGCCCAGGCGCGACGGCGGTGGTGGGCGTCACCGACCCCGAACTCGGCGAGGTCATCGCCAACGAAGCCACCAGCGCCAGCGTCGAACGCCTGCTCGTGGCCGGCCGCGACTTCGGCGTAACAAGGCGCGCCCCGGCGCTCGGCGGACAGGTCGTCACGCTGCGCACGCCCGCCACCACCTACGACGACGTCTTCTTGAGCCTCTACGGCGCGCACCAGGCGAACAACGCGGCGCTCGCGCTCGCCGCGACCGAAGCGTTCCTCGCTGAGCCGCTGAAGCCGCCGATCGTCGACGAGGCGCTAGGCGCCGTCGCGGTGCCCGGGCGGTTCGAACGAGTGCGGGCCGCGCCGGCGGTGGTGTGTGACACCGCCCACAACCCGGCCGGCGCGAGCGCCGCGGCCGCCACCTTCGACGAGACGTTCGCTCAGGTCGAACCCGCCGTGCTGGTGCTAGGCGTCAGCCACCCCCACGACGCCGCCGCGATGACGGCCGCACTGGGCCCGACCAGGTGGCACCGCGTCATCGCCACCGCAGCCGACTGGACCCGCAGCGTGCCCGCCGAGGAGGTAGCAGCAGGCGTGCGTCGAGCGGGCGTCGACCCCGCACGCGTCACGGTCGCACCACACGTCGACGAAGCAGTTGACGCTGCGCTGTCTGCCTGCGGCACCGCCGGCGCGGCGCTGGTGACCGGCTCGACCTACGTCGTCGCCGAAGCACGACCGCACCTCGCCCTCTCCATCTCGGCCCCGCACCAGCGTCACGGCGTCGGAGCGAGGCAAAAGAGCCAGCCATCTGCGCCGGTAGCCTGATAGCACCCCGTCGGGAGTAGCGGTTTGCCTAGCACGTTGTCCAGCACGCTCGTCATCGCTAAGCCCGATGCCGTCGAACGAGGCCTCACCGGCGAGATTCTCGCTCGCCTCGAACGCAAAGGCCTCACCATCGCGGCGGCCCGCTTCGGCGTGATCAGCGCCGAACTCGCCCGAGCGCACTACGCCGAGCACGCCGAGCGGCCCTTCTACGACGACCTGATCAGCTTCATCACCCGCTCGCCCTCGCTGGTGCTCGCGGTCACGCTCACCACGCCCGACGCGGGCGACGACGCTTTCGCGGTGGTCCGTCGCCTCGTCGGCGCCACCAACCCAGCGCAAGCCGAGCCGGGCACTATCCGCGGCGACTTCGGAGTGTCGAAAACCGAAAACCTCATCCACGCGTCAGACAGCAACGAGTCTGCGGCGCGTGAAATCGAGCTGTTCTTCGGCTCAGCCGCACCCGCAGCCACGATCGGAGCACCCCAGCCGGACAACGCCGCGTGAGCACCGACTTCAGTCCCAGCCTCAAGCGTCGCTCGCGCCAGTCCGAGCGACGTTCGCGCTCGATGGCGGGGCTCTGGTCGGGACGAGACATGGCGGTCGACCTGGGCACTGCCAACACGATCGTCTACGTCCGTGGCCGAGGCATCGAACTGGCCGAACCGTCGGTCGTCGCGGTCGAAGTCGCAACCGGCGAAGCCCTCGCGGTCGGCGTTGAAGCCAAACGCATGATCGGCCGCACCCCCAGCAACATCGTCGCCATCAGCCCGCTCGAAGAGGGCGTCATCGCGGATTTCGAGATCTGCGAGAAGATGCTCCGCCACTTCATCGAGAAGGTGAGGGTCAACCGATGGTCGCGCCCCCGCATGGTCATCTGCGTGCCGTCGCGCATCACCGGTGTCGAAAAGCGAGCGGTGATCGAAGCGGCCGAATACGCGGGCTCCCGCCGGGCGTTCATCATCGAGGAACCCATGGCCGCTGCCATCGGCGCGGGCCTGCCGGTGCAGTCAGCCCGCGGCTCGATGATCGTCGACATCGGCGGCGGCACCACCGAGGTAGCGGTCATCTCTCTCGGCGGAATGGTGTGCTCGGCGTCGCTCCGCACCGCTGGCGCTGCGCTCGACGCCGCCATCGTCGAGTACGTGGCCAAGTTCAAGCGGCTCACCATCGGCACCGCGACCGCGGAAGAGCTGAAGATCAAGATGGGCTCCGCCTGGCCGCTGCAGCCAGAGATCGCTGCCGAGGTCAGCGGCAGCGACATGTTCAGCGGCCTGCCCCGCACCGTCCAGATGACCAGCGAAGAGGTGCGGCAAGCGATGTCCGACACGATCACCAAGGTCGTGGACTGCATCAAAGACACGCTCGATGAGACGCCACCCGAACTCGCCGCCGACGTGATGGACGAAGGCATCACGCTCACCGGCGGCGGCGCGCTGATGCCCGGCCTCGACCACCTGGTCTCGTTCGAAACCGGCATCGCGGTGGAGGTCGCGCGCGACCCGCTCTACTCGGTGGTACTCGGCTCAGGGCAAACCCTCGAAAACTTCAACCATCTTCACCACGTCTTGTCGTCGAGTGGTGAGGCCGTCTAGCTGAACAGGCCAGTGACCCGACGCTTCGGCTTGCCGATGACGGGGTGGACGTGGTTTCGCCTCGCGCTGATCGTCGCGACCGCCGCGTTTCTCATCACGCTCGACACACGCGCCGAAGGCGGAGTCTTCGGCGGCGTTCGCGCCGCGATGATGGACGTGCTCGGGCCGGTACGCAGCGCGGGCGAGACCGTCGCGTCGCCGGTGCGCAACGCCTGGCGCGGCATGACCGGCTACGACGACCTGCTGGCTGAGAACGACCAGCTCCGCGCCGAGCTGGCGACCGCCGAAGCGTCGGTGCTGCGCATCGAGGAGCTAGAGCGCGAGCGTCGCGACGCGCTGGCGCTGCTGGGGGCGCGCGACGTGGTGCCCAACCTCGAACGGGTCGCAGCTCGCGTGGTCGACGCGCCGGGCTCGAACTACGAGCGCACCATCGTGTTAGACCGAGGCACCCGAGACGGCGTCGCCGACGGCATGCCGGTCACCTCCGGCGGCGGCCTCATCGGCAAGATCGACGGCGTCAGCCGCACCCGCTCGCGCGTCGTGCTGCTCACCGACCGGTCGTTCCGCATCGGCGTGCGGCTGTCTCGGTCGGCCGACGACGGCGTGGCGGCCGGACAAGGCGCGAACGCGCCGCTGTCGGTGTCGCTGATCGAGCTGGAGACCGTCGTGATACCCGGCGAAACCGTGGTCAGCCGAGGCGGCCAGGGCAGCACGCTGCCCCCGGGCTTGCTCGTCGGCACGGTGCTCGACGTCACGCCCAACGCCAGCGAAGGCCAGCAGATCGCGACCGTTCACCCTGCAGCCGAACTCGAACGCTTGCGCCTGGTCGACGTCGTGCTGTACGTACCTGAGCCCAGCGACCCGATTTCTGTCGACGATGAAGTCGAGTAGCCGATGAAGCCGCTCGGCTCGGTCGGCCGCTTCGCGTTGCTGCTGGCGACGGTGGTGCTGGTGCAGTCGTCGCTGTTCGCGCAGCTCACGTTTTTCGGCACGGTCGTAGACCTCGCGCTGCTGGTGACCGTGGTGGCTGGCTTCAACGGCGGAGCAGACAAAGGCGCGACGGTCGGCTTCTTCGCGGGGTTTGCCACCGATGTCACCGTGCACACGCCGTTCGGGCTGACGATGCTGGTGCTCGGCCTCACCGGCTACTTCGCCGGCAGGTTCGGCCCGCTGGTCACCGAGGCGGTGCGGGCCGTGCGAGCGTTCGCCGCAGCCATCGGCGTGACCGCCGCGGTGGTGATGTTTGGGCTGCTGGCGTGGCTGCTCGAGCTCGAGTTCGTCACCCGAGCCAGCACCCTTCGCATCGCCGCCGTCAACGCGACCGCCGCGGTGGTGCTGAACCCGCTCATCGAGCGTGCCGTCCGCTGGGCGCTGCGCATCCGTCCGCACGTGAGCGCCCGAGCGTCGACGTGGCCCGTCGTGAGCGAGAAAGCGTGAACGAGCGAGCCGCGCGGCGGCTCACGTTCATCGCGTTCGTCGCGGTCGGGCTGTTCGCCGCGCTGGTGGTGCGGCTGTGGCACCTCCAGGTGCTCGCGACGGATGAGTTCGTCGAAGCGGCGACCGTCAACAGCGTCCAGGTCGTGCCCGAGCTGCCCACCCGAGGACGCATCCTCGACCGCCACGGCGTGGTGCTGGCCGACAACCAACGCACCGGCGTCGTCACGGTCGACACGACCAGCTACTCCGCTGGCCAGGTCGACCGCGTGATCGATGAGCTAGCGGGCCTGCTTAGCGTCGATGCCGGGTTCTTGCGGCGCGGGCTCAGCGACCCAGCCGCGCATCCGCTCGCGCCGAAGGTGGTCGCCACCGGGCTCGACGAAGACGGCCTCATCCGCGTCAACGAGGCAGCCATCGAAGGCGTGAGCGCGCAGTGGGCGTGGTCGCGCACCTACCCGCACAACGAGATCGCCGCGCACGTGCTGGGCTACGTCGGCGCGATCGGCGAGAGCCAGCTCGACGACCTGCTGGCGGCGGGCTACTTGCCGTCTGAGCGGGTGGGGCGCGCCGGCATCGAGGCGCTGTTCGAAGACGAGCTGCACGGCTCGCCCGGGTCGCTCGTCAAGCAGGTCGACCGCCAGGGCCGCCCCGTGGATGAGGTCAGCTACACCGCGCCCGAACCCGGCCGAGACGTCGTGCTGACCATCGACGTCGAGCTGCAGGCCGCGGTCGAGAGCTACCTGCGTCAAGGCCTCATTTCGGCTCGCAAGGTGGTGAGCGAAGACTCGGGCTTCTTCTTTCCAGCGCTGGCGGGCGCGGCGGTGGTGATCGACGTGCGCAACGGCGACATCTTGGCGATGGCGTCGTATCCGACGTTCGACTCCAACTGGATGGTGCAGGGCATCACGGCGGAGGAGTACCAGTCGGTGTTCGAGAACCCGTTCGCGCCCGGCGCGCTCAACAACCGAGCCGTCACGGGGCTGTATTCGCCCGGCTCGGTGTTCAAGCTGGTCACCGCGCTCGCCGGCCTCGACGCGGGCCTCATCAGCCCGCGAACGCCGTACTTCGACCAGGGCTACTACACCATCCCAGAAGAGCGCGGCTGCGAAGGACGCTGCACGTTCTTCAACGCCGACAAGGCGCCGCTCGGCACGGTCGACCTTTCGTCCGCGCTCACCAAGTCGTCTGACGCCTACTTCTACAAGGTCGCAGACGAGCTGTACTGGCTGGCTGGCCCCGAGCAGTGGGCGATCCAAGACACCGCCCGCGAGCTCGGCTTCGGACGTCCGACCGGCGTGCAGCTGCCGTTCGAGAAGGCCGGGCGCGTGCCCGATGGCGAGGTCAAGCGCCAGCTGTTCGAACTCAACCCCGAGGCGTACAACCCTTACGACGAGCCCGCCACGTGGTTTCCGGGCGACAACTTGAACACCGGCATCGGCCAGGGCATGGTCGCCGTCACGCCCATCCAGCTCGTGAACGCCTACGCCGCGTTCGCCAACGGCGGAACGCTGTTCGCGCCCAACATCGTCGAGCGCATCGCCTCGCGCTCCGCAGACGACTACGGCGAGACGCTGCTCACGTTCGAGCCTCGCATCGTGCGCACCATCGACTTTCCCAACGGCGCTGCGGTTGTGCGTGAAGGCTTGAGCGGCGTCACCAGCGAGGCGCGGCGCGGCACCGCCCGCGGCGCGTTCGCCGGCTACGACCACTCCGGCTACGCGGTCGCCGGCAAGACCGGAACGTCGCAGGCCGAGGGCATCAACACGGCGTTGGGGCGCAAGAAAGAAGACTCGGCCGTGTTCACGGCTTGGGCGCCCACGAACGACCCGCGCTACGCGGTGGTCGTGCTGATGGAAGAAGCTGGCTACGGCGGCTCGTCGGCCGCGCCGGTAGTGCGCCGCATCATGGAAGCCGTGCGCGCGTACGAGCAGCGCTGGCCCGAGGCGGCCGTCGCGTTCGTTCCGCCCGAGCCGGAGTGCCCGCAGGTGCCCGAGGCGCTGCGCGGCTTCGCGGCGTTTGAGCCGTTCGTGCCCGCCGGCTGCCCGTGGGGCGCTCAGGTGCCGCGCGCCAACACCGCCGACAACCCGTTCGGCGAGACGCCGAGCGAGGCCCAGTGACGCTCGCCACTCGCGGTGTCCGACGCGAGCTGTCGTCGCCGCTGCGATTCGCGGATGTCTGGCTCGGCGCCTGCGCGGTCGCGCTGGCAGCCATCGGCGTCGTGCTCAACTACTCGGCGAGCTGGCGGCTGCTCGAGTTCACCGGCGCGAACGCCAGCGAAACAGCGCTGCGCCAGACAGCGTTCGTGGTGCTCGGCGTCGCCGTGATGGTGCTGGTCGCGCTCGTCGACTACCGGTTCATTCGCGACGTCTCGTGGCGGCTGGCGTCGGTCGTCGGCGTGATGCTGGCGCTCGTGCTGTTCTTCGGGCTCGAACGTCGCGGCGCGCGGTCGTGGTTTGAGATTCCCCGCCTCGAGGTGCAGCTGCAGCCGTCGGAGTTCGCGAAGGTCGCGCTGATCTTGGTGGCCGCCGCCTACCTCGCGGTGTCGCCCGAAGTGCTGCCGCTGCGGTCGCTGGGAAAGCTGTACGCGATATTCGCCGTGCCGACGCTGCTGGTGCTGGTGCAGCCAGACATCGGCACCGCGCTGGTGTTCGTGGTCATCGGCATGGGCATGCTGTTGGTCGGCGGCGCGCAGCTTCGCCACATCGCGGTGACGACCGTGTGCGGGCTGATCGCGTTGGTGATGGTGTTCAGCATCGACTCGCTCGCGGGCCAAGAGCTGTTCTTGCGCGACACCCAGCGCGAGCGCCTCACCACCTTCTTGAACCCAGACGCCGACACTCAGGGCGCGGCGTACAACCTCGCGCAGAGCCAGATCGCGGTCGGCTCGGGCGGGCTCACCGGCCAGGGCTTCACTCGCGGCACCCAAACCAACCTCAACTTGGTGCCGCACCAAGAGAGCGACTTCATCTTCACCGCGCTCGCCGAGGAGTTCGGATTTGCCGGCTCGATCTTGGTGCTTGCGCTCTACGGCTTTCTGATACATCGCACGTTCGTGGCGGCTCGGTCTGCGAACTCGCGCTTCGGCACGCTGGTGTGCGTCGGCGTTATGTCGATGTTCTTGTTTCAGGTGTTTCAGAACGTCGGCATGACCATCGGAATCACGCCGATCACCGGCATTCCGCTGCCGTTCTTGAGCCACGGCGGCTCGCAAACGATCACCTCGTTCGCGGCGGTCGGGCTGGTCATCAACATCGGGGCGCGTCGCTATTCGGTGTAGGTGCCGGTAGGCTTCAGCTAGCGATGAGATCAGCCGAACACACCCCACAAGCGGCTCCGACCTATCGCAGGGCGCTATGTGGCCCGCATCATCTAGCGGGGACTAGAGCGTTGATATCTACCCACCACAAACCGTGCCGCTCAGTTGGGATGTGCAGCGGCACACCGAGGAATCACACCTATGGCAACCGAAGACGATCGGGCGCAAGACCACCTAACACATCAAGGATCAGCCGGAACTAGCGCTGGCACAGCATCGACATCGAGCGTCGAAGCTGACGCAGAACCCAACGTTCGACGACGCCGCTTAGGCGCGCCACCTGCCAACGGCGCCGCGACGAGTTCGCCAGCGTCACCTCCGCCGCCCCCCCCGCCTCCGCCTGTTCCGCCGCCGTCTGGGCGCAAGCCGCAGGTCGGCGACGCCCGTCCGGCGCCGCCACCGCCGCCCGTGCCGCCGCCCGTGTCGGGCGCGACCGCCGGCGCGCAGCAAACCCAACCCGCAGCGCCCGCCGACGCCGAGCCGTCTAACCGCAGCCGACGTTCTCGCGGCGGACGTCGAGGCGGACGCGGCCGCAACGGTCAGCCAGCCAACCGCGAGCAGCAGCCGACCCAGCAGGCTCAGCAGACAGGCTCTCAGACCAGTCAGCCGGTCGAAGCGATCCTCACCGACAGCCAGCCCAGCCAGGTCGACCCCGAGCGCGCCGCTCGCCGTCGCGGCAAAGAGCGCGACGGCCAGGCGCTGGGACGCAACCGGATGCTCGTTCACGTCGGCGAGCACGCCACCCACGTCGCGGTGCTCGAAGGCAACGTGCTGCTCGAGCACTACGTGAGCCGACCGTCAGACGACGAGGTCGAAATCTTCGGCAACATCTACTTGGGTGCGGTGCGTCAGGTGCTGCCCGGCATGGAAGCCGCGTTCGTCGACATCGGCACCGCCAAGGACGCGGTCATCTACCAGCGCGGCATGGAGCGCTACGCCGACGACCTGTTGTCAGACGACGCGGACGGCGACGATGACGACGACGCCGGCTCAACCGACGACCGCGCCAAGTCGTCGCGACGTGGCGGGCGCGCGCCGCGCCTAGCCGACGCGCTGTCGCCAGGGCAGCCTCTGCTGTCGCAGGTTCTGAAGAAGCCGGTCGCGCACAAGGGCGCGTTGCTGGGCACCGGCATCTCGCTGCCCGGGCGGTTCGTCGTGCTGATGCCCGGCAGCGACACGTCCATCGGCATCTCGCGGCGCATCTCAAGCAAAGAGCGTCGACGCTTGCGGTCGATCATCAAGAAGGCCGTGCCGACCGGCTTCGGCGTGGTCGTGCGAACCGCAGCCCAAGACGTCACCGCGTCTGAGCTGCGTCGCGACATCGAGCGGCTCACCAGCCAGTGGAGTCAGATCACCGAGCTGGCGCAGCGCTCTAGTGCGCCGTCGTTGCTGTACCGCGAGCCCGAGCTGCCGCTGCGCATCATCCGCGAAGAGTTCAGCGCCGACATCAAAGAGATCATCATCGACGACCGCGAAACGTACGAGCAGGTGCGCGGCTACATGGAAGCCGTCGAGGGGCACTCGGCCGACCGCATTCGCTACTACGACGCGGATGACGAGGGCGCGCCGCTGCTGCAGCGCTACCGGGTGACGTCGCAGCTCACCAAGGCGCTCGACCGGCGCGTGTGGCTCGACTCGGGTGCGTTCTTGGTCATCGACCGCACCGAAGCGTTGACCGTCATCGACGTCAACACGGGCCGCAACGTCGGCAAGTCGAGCCTGAAAGAGACCATTCTCGAAACCAACCTTGAAGCGGCAGACGAGGTTGCCCGCCAGCTGCGGCTGCGCGACATCGGCGGCATCATCGTCATCGACTTCATCGACATGGACGCCCAGGCCGATCGCGACCTGCTGCTGGAGCGGTTCACCGACGCGCTCAGCCGAGACAAGACGCGCACGTCGGTGCAGCCGATGTCAGACCTGGGCATCATCCACATGACCCGCCGCCGCATCGGCGAGGGGCTGCTAGAAACCGTGTCGCACCCGTGCGAGCACTGCGACTCTCAAGGCGTGCAGATCGACGACGACCTCGCCGACACACGCCGGTAGCCTTAGCGGACGTGTACGCAGTCATCGCCACCGGCGGCAAACAAGAGCGGGTCGAAGCTGGCACCGTGCTAGACGTCGAGCGCCTCGACGCGCCCGTCGGCGACGAGGTGACGCTGCGCCCCGTGCTCGTCGTGTCGGGCTCAGACGTGCTGGCCACCGCCGACGACCTAGCCGACGCGACCGTCAGCGCTAAGGTGCTGGGCGAGGCCAAGGGCCCCAAGATCAGAGGCTTCAAGTACAAGAACGCCACCACCTACCGGCGCCGGTGGGGCCACCGGCAGTCGTATACGACCATCGAGATCACCGGCATCAACGCCGGTGCCAAAGCCGAGCAAACCGAGCAAGTGGAGTAGCCAATGTCAAAGACCAAGGGCGGAGGCTCGACCCGCAACGGGCGCGACTCCAACGCGCAGCGCCTGGGCGTGAAGGCGTACGCCGGTGAGGTCGTGAACGCCGGCAGCATCATCATCCGCCAGCGCGGCACCAAGTTTCACGCCGGCCACAACGTGCAGCGAGCCAAAGACGACACGCTGTTCGCGACGACGACGGGCGCGGTCAAGTTCGGCTACCGCCGCGGCCGGCGGCTGGTCGACATCGTCCCTGATGAGCCAGTTCGTCGATGAAGCCAACATCCACGTCAAGGCCGGCGACGGAGGCGCGGGTTGCGTGTCGTTCCGCCGGGAGGCTCACGTGCCGCGCGGCGGGCCAGACGGCGGCGATGGGGGCGACGGCGGCGACGTCTGGCTGATCGCCGACGCGAACGTCGCCTCGCTGCTGGCGTTCGCTGACTTTCCGCATCGCCGGGCGACCGACGGCACCCACGGCAGCGGCAAACGCAAGGCGGGCAAGCGAGGCGCAGACGAGCTAGTGCGGGTGCCCGCCGGCACGATCGTGCGCAACTTCGACGAGGAGACGCTGGTCGACTTGCCCAACGTCGGCGACCGCTGGCGCGCAGCCAGAGGCGGCGTCGGCGGACGAGGCAACGCACGGTTTGCCTCGCGCGCGGTGCGGGCGCCGCAGTTCGCCGAGCAAGCCGAACCGGGCGAAGAGCGGTGGCTGCGAGCCGAGTTGTTGCTCAGCGCGGACGTCGCGCTGGTGGGCTTTCCCAACGCAGGTAAGAGCACGCTCATCTCGGCCGTCACCGCAGCGAAGCCGAAGATCGGCAGCTACCCGTTCACCACGCTCACGCCCAACCTGGGTGTGGTGCGTTTTGACGAGCGAGGCGACCTGGCCGACAGCTTCGAGATGGTGCTCGCCGATATTCCCGGTCTCATCGAAGGCGCGGCCCACGGCCGCGGGCTGGGCCACACGTTCTTGCGTCACGTCCAGCGGGCGCGAGCGCTGGCGATCTTGGTCGACTTGTCGGAAACCGCCGAGCTGCCTCCCGCCGCGCAAGCGAGCGTCTTGGCCGACGAGCTGGCGCGCTTCAACCCCGAGCTAGCGCGGCGACCCAGCCTGGTGATCGGCACGAAGCGCGACGTCGCGCACCACGCCTTCGACGGTCTTACGGTGTCAGCGGTTACCGGCGCCGGGGTGAACGAGCTGCTGGGCGCGATGCGGGCGCTGGTGACCGAGGCTCGCGAGGCCAGCCCGGCGCCGGCGAAGTTCGTGCTGCACCGACCGGCCACCCCGGGCGTCACCATCGAGCGCGAGCCCGACGGTCGCTACCGCGTGCTGGGGCGTGACGCGCTCCGCGCTGTGGCGCTTTCCGACATGACCGACCCCGGCGCGCTCGCGCACGCGCAGGCTCGCCTCGAAGCGCTCGGCGTCAGCAAGGCGCTCGCTCGGGTTGGCGCTGCCGAAGGTGCCGAGGTGGTGGTGGGCGACTTCGCGTTCACCTACGTTCCCGACCACGCCACAACCTGATGCTGGTCGTGGTGAAGATCGGAACGTCGTCGGTGACGCGCACAGACGCGTCAGCCACGACGGGTGGCCCGGCGCGCAGCGCCGCCGGCGGACAGGTGAACACGGCCGCGCTCGCGAAGCTCGCCGGCGAAATCGCCCAAGCTCGCGCCGCGGGCCACGAAGTCGTGGTGGTCACGTCTGGCGCGATCACCGCAGGCGTGGCTCGTCTCGGCATCGAACGCCCCACCGCGCCCGAGCGTCTACAAGCCGTGTCCGCGGTCGGCCAGATCGACTTGATGGCGACCTACGCCGAGCTGCTGGCGGGCCACGGCCTCGTTGCCGGCCAAGTGCTGATCGCGCCGCACGACTTCGCGGATCGCACGCAGTACGTGCACGCTCGCTCGACGTTCGAGCACTTGCTGCGCTACGGCGTCGTGCCGGTGGTCAACGAAAACGACGCGGTCGCAGACGACGCGATCCGCTACGGCGACAACGACCGCATCGCCGCGCTGGTCGCCAACTTGCTCAACGCCGACCTGCTGGTGCTGCTCACCGACACCGAGGGCGTGCTCAGCGCCGACCCACGGCGCGACGCGAGCGCCACCTTAGTGGAAGAGATACGAGAGGTCACCGCGCAGATGGAAGCTGCCGTGGGCAGAGCCAGCGCGGTCGGCAGCGGAGGCATGGCGTCGAAGCTGGCAGCAGCCAAGATGGCGGCGTGGAGCGGCGTGCGGTCGGTGATCGCCGCAGCGAGCCGGCCCGACGTGCTGCGCGACGCCATCGCCGGCGCGCCGGGCGTGGGCACGAAGGTCGAGGCGCGCGACGCGCACGTGACCGCCCGCCGACTGTGGATCGGGTTCGCCGTCGCCACGAAGGGCACGCTCACCGTCGACGAAGGCGCGCGCGCCGCGCTGTTGCACTCCGGCCGATCGCTGCTGTGCGCCGGCGTCGTGACGGCGCAGGGAACATTCGGCGAGGGCGACGCGGTCGAGGTTGCCGGGCCCGACGGCGACGTGTTCGCGAAGGGCCTCACGACGATGCCGTCTACCCAGCTCGTCGCGCACTGCGGCAAGCGCAGCGACGAGCTGCCGGTGGGCGTCTCGTCGCTGGTCGTTCACCGCGACGACCTGGTGGTGCTCGACGCGTCCGGCGACCGTTCCTGAAGTAGCGACGGCTGCGCAGGTAGCCTGCGCTAGTGCCTTCAGGCGAGACCACCAACGACGGCCTGCTGGGCCTCGCCAAACGAGCACGAGCAGCTAGCCGTCAGCTCGCAACCGCCACGACGGCCGAGAAGAACGCCGCGCTGGCGCGAGCCGCCGATTGCTTGAAGCGAGACACCGAGGCGATACTGGTCGCCAACCGAACCGACGTAGAAGCGGCGACCGCTGCGGGCATCGCGCCCAGGCTCGTCGACCGCCTGACGCTCACCGACGCCCGCGTCGCAGCGATGGCAGAAGGCTTGCGGATGGTCGCCGACCTCGACGACCCAGTGGGCCAAGTGGTCGACGAGTGGCAGCGCCCGAACGGCCTCAAGCTCAAGTCAGTGCGGGTGCCGCTCGGCGTGGTCGCCATCATCTATGAGAGCCGTCCCAACGTGACGTCTGACGCGTTCGGGCTGTGCGCGAAGAGCGGCAACGTCGCGTTCCTGCGAGGTTCCAGCGCCGCCATCAACTCGAACGTCGCCCTCGCCGCCGCGCTGCGGGAAGGCGTCAGCGACGCCGGGCTTCCCTCCGACAGCCTGGTGCTGGTCGAAGACACCAGCCGCGACGCTGCTGTCCGTTTCATGCAGCTCGACGGCTACGTCGACTGCCTCATTCCTCGCGGCGGCGAGGCGCTGATCGCGTCGGTGCGTCAGCACGCGAGCGTGCCCTACATCATCGACGGCGCGGGCAACTGCCACGTTTACGTTCACGCCGACGCCGACCTCGATGTGGCCGCGCAGGTCGTCGCCAACGCGAAGCTGTCTCGCCCGTCGGTCTGCAACGCAGCCGAGTCGCTGGTGGTGCACGCCGACGTCGCACCCCAAGCGCTGCCGAAGCTGCTCGCCGAACTAGAAGGCGTCGAGCTGGTCGGCGACGAGCGCGCGCAGGCGCTCTGGTCTGGCATCGGGCCAGCCGAGGAAGGCGACTTCGCCCGCGAGTTTCTCGATCTCAAGATGTCGGTCGCGGTCGTCGACAGCCTCGACGATGCCATCGCACACGTCAACGACAACGGCACCGGCCACTCAGAGGCGATCTTGACGACCAGCGACGAAGCCGCCGACCGGTTCGCGAACGAGGTCGACGCAGCCGCGGTGCTCATCAACGCGTCGACGCGGTTCGTCGACGGCGAAGAGTTTGGCTTCGGCGCTGAAATCGGCATCAGCACCCAAAAGCTCCACGCCCGCGGCCCGATGGGCCTCACCCAGCTGACCACCACCAAGTTCGTCGTGCGAGGCGAAGGTCACGTCCGCACTTGATCGCCCACTAAGGAGCACACCTGCATGACCGAAGCGAAGTTCGCTGATTTACAAGCCGTCCGTGAGGGGCTCAAGTCGGTCGACTACCTAGCCGACGACGGCATCGCCAGCGTCGTGTTTCTGGCTGAGCGACTCAGCAAGCCGGTGCTGGTGGAAGGCCCGGCAGGCACCGGCAAGACCGAGCTGGCGAAGTCGGTCGCCGCGGCCACCGGCGCTCGGCTCATTCGCCTGCAGTGCTATGAGGGACTAGACGAGGCTAAAGCGCTGTATGAGTGGAACTACAAGAAGCAGCTGCTCCGCATTCAGGCCGACCGCGGCACCGACAGCACCGCCGAAGACTGGACAGAGCTGCAAGACGACATCTTCCAAGACGAGTTTCTGCTGACCCGCCCGCTGCTCGAAGCGATCAGCGCGCAAGACAAGGTGGTGCTGCTGATCGACGAGGTCGACCGCGTCGAGATCGAAACCGAGGCGCTGCTGTTGGAGATCTTGTCCGACTACCAGGTATCGATCCCCGAGCTGGGCACGATCGCAGCGTCGCAGATTCCGCTGGTGTTCCTCACGTCCAACAACACTCGCGAGCTTTCAGAGGCGCTCAAGCGGCGCTGCCTTTTCCTCCACATCGACTACCCGCAGCTCGAGCGCGAGAAAGAGATCGTGCTCACCAAGGTGCCGAACATCACCGAGAACCTGGCCGAGCAGGTCGCTCGGGTGGTGCGCTCGATTCGCCAGATCGAGCTGAAGAAGAGCCCGTCGGTGTCTGAGACGCTCGACTGGGCTCGCACGCTGGTGCTGCTGGGCATCGAAACCATCGACATCGACCAAGCTAAAGAGACGCTGCACATCTTGTTGAAGTATCAGTCGGACATAGAGAAGACCGCCCGGGAGTTGACCGTCGATGCTTGATCTGATGAACGGCTTCGTCGTCGAGCTGCGCAACGCCGGCCTGCCGGTGTCGTTGACTGAAAATCTCGACGCGATGGAAGCCGTCAAACACATTTCGCTCGAAGACCGCGAGGCGTTCAAGTACGCGCTCGCCACCACGATGGTGAAAAACGAGCAGCACTGGCGCGCCTTCGAGACGGTGTTTGAGGTCTACTTTTCGCTGCGCGGCCCCGAATATTCGGTCGACGGCGACGAAGAGGTAGGCGAGTTCGACTCCGACGACCTCGACGAGTGGATGTCGCAGCAGATGCAGGGCATGGGCGGACGAGGCGGCGGGCAAGACATGTCGCCCGAAGAGATCGCCGAGATGCTGTTTCAGGCGCTGCTGAACGCAGACGAAGCGATGATGACGGCGATGGCTCGCGCGGCGGTCACTCAGTTTGCTGGCATGGAGCCAGGCCGGCCGGTCGGCGGCACGTACTACCTCTACCGCACGCTGCGCAACCTCGACCTAGACGGCATGCTCGAACGACTGCTGGAAGCGTCGTCGCAGCGCTACGAGAACGAACTCACGCCGCTAGCGCAGCGCCTTGAGCGTGAAGAGTTTGAGAGCCGCATCGAAGAGCTGAAGCGCGAGATCGAAGCCGAGATCAGGCGGCGGCTGGTCGCCGACCGCGGGGTGGAGGCGATGGCGAAGACGCTGCGCAAGCCGCTGCCCGAAGACGTCGACTTCATGCATGCCAGCCGCGAGGAGATGGCGAACATCCGCACCGCCATCGGCCCGCTCACGCGCAAGCTCGCCGCTCGACTGGCTCGCAAGCGTCGCCACAAGCGAAGGGGCCCGCTCGACTTTCGGGCCACGGTGCGGCGTTCGCTCAGCTACGGCGGAGTGCCCGCCGAGCCGCGCTTTCGGCATCCGCGGCCCAACAAGCCCGAGCTGATCGTGGTCGCCGACATCTCAGGCTCGGTCGCGGCGTTCGCTCGTTTCACGCTGCACCTGGTTTACGCGCTGCAGAACCAGTTTTCAAAGGTGCGTTCGTTCGTGTTCATCGACGGTCTAGATGAGGTGACGCACCTGTTCCGCAACGAGGAAGACATCACCAACGCGGTTCACCGCGTCAACACGGAAGCCGACGTGGTGTGGGTCGACGGTCACTCCGACTACGGGCACGCGTTTGGCGTGTTCTGGGAGAACTTCGGCAAAGACGTCAACGCCAAGAGCACGGTCATGTTTTTGGGCGACGCCCGCAACAACTACCACTCGACGAACGCGTGGGTGCTGAAGGAGTGCCACAAGCGCGCCCGCTCGGTGTTCTGGCTCAACCCTGAGCCCCGCTCGTATTGGGACACCGGCGACTCGGTCATCACCGAATACGCCACCCACTGCGACGGCGTGTTCGAGTGCCGCAACCTGCGTCAGCTCGAGAACTTCGTCGACAACCTCGCCTAGAGCCCCTCGAGCAGTTCGGTCACCTCGAACGCCAAGTCGAGCGACTGGCGGCCGTTGAGCCGCGGGTCGCACATCGTCTCGTAGCGGTCGCCTAGCCGGTCGACGCCCAGGTCGTCGGCGCCGCCGACGCACTCGGTCACCGCGTCGCCGGTGATCTCAAGGTGAATGCCGCCCGGCCAGGTGCCGAGCTGACGGTGAACGTCGAAGTAGCCGTGCACCTCATCGAGGATCGCGTCGAAGTGGCGCGTCTTGGTGCCGTCGGGCGTGGCGTAGGTGTTGCCGTGCATCGGGTCGCACTGCCACACCACCGGATGCCCTTCGTCGGTGACGGCGCGCACGATGGGCGTGAGCGCGTCGCGCACACCCTCGGCGCCCATGCGCGAGATCAGCGTCAGCCGTCCGGGGGAGCGGTCGGGGTTCAGCGCTTCGCACAGCGCGATGGCTTCATCGGCTGTCGCGGTCGGGCCCAGCTTGGTGCCGATGGGGTTGTGCACGCCAGACAGAAACTCGACGTGCGCGCCGTCGAGCTGGCGGGTGCGTTCGCCGATCCACAGCATGTGCGCCGAGCAGCAAAACCAGTCGCCGGTGAGGCTGTCTTGGCGCGTGAGCGCCTCTTCGTAGCCCAGCAGCAGCGCCTCGTGGCTGGTGTAGAGGTCGACCTGGCGCATCGCGGGCGCGTCGACGTCGAGCCCGCACGACGTCATGAACGCCAGTGCAGATTCGATGCCCTGCGCGAGCCGCTCGTATTTCTTGCCGGCCGGCGACGACGCGACGAACTCTTGGTTCCACGCGTGCACCTGCCGCAGATCGGCGTAGCCGCCGCGGGTGAGCGCGCGCACCAAGTTCAGCGTCGAAGCTGCGGTGTTGTAGGCAGTGAGCAGCCGGTCGGGGTCTGGTCGTCGGTCGTGCTCGCTGAAGCCCAGGTCGTTGACGATCTGGCCACGAAACGACGGCAGGGTGACGTCGTCGCGCGTCTCGGTCGGCGAGCTGCGCGGCTTGGCGAACTGCCCGGCGATGCGGCCGATCTTGACGAGCGGCAGCCCTGCCGAGTACTGCAGCACCGCCGACATCTGCAGCATCACCTTGAGCCGGTCGCGGATGGCGTCCGCGGTCGACAGCTCGAAGCTCTCCGCGCAGTCGCCAGCCTGCAGCACGAACGCTTGGCCTTGCGCGACTTGGCCCAGCCGCTCGCGCAGCCGTCGCGCCTCGCCCGCAAACACGAGCGGAGGTTTGCGCTCGAGTTCGTCGAGCACGCGCGCGACGTGCTGCGCGTCGGGCCAGTCAGGCTGCTGCTGCGCTTCTCGGTCTCGCCACGAGGTGCGATGCCACGACATCGTCGGCTTGTCAGTCCTCGATGGGGTAGGAGTGAGCCTCGGGGAACCAGCCGTCGCGCGAGCGACCCTGCAGCTCGTCGATGGCGCGCTTCACCAGACGGCGTGCGGCTTCGGCGGTGATGCCCAAGTCGAGGCCGATCTCGCGGTAGCTGCGCGGCTCGTCGTCGTAGAAGCCGTAACGCTGCGCGACGGCGTACTGCGTGCGGTCGTCGAGACCACGCAGCATGCGAGACACGACATCTTGACGCTCGGCAACCTCGGCCTCCATGTGGGGGCTGGGCGCGTTGGCGTCGCCGATGAGGTCGATCAGCGAGCTGTCGCCGTCTTCGCCGACGGTCTTGTCGAGCGAGGTCGGCGTGCTGATGCGCTGCAGCAACGCGTTCTCGTCGTCGAGCGCGTCGTGGTTGCCGCCGTTGACGCGCAGCGCGGCGCGCAGCGCGGCAGACCGGTCGGACGGCAGACGAATGAGGCTGCCCTTCTGGTCGAGGGCGCGCCCGATCGACTGACGAATCCAGAACGTCGCGTAGGTGGAGAACTTGAAGCCCTTGCGCCAGTCGAACTTTTCGACCGCGTGCTCAAGCCCGAGGTTGCCTTCCTGGATGAGGTCGAGCAGCTCGAGCGTGGGCGGCAGCGGGTAGCGCCGGGCGATTGAAACGACCAGGCGCAGGTTGGCGCGGATGAAGTGGTCGCGCGCCTTGTCGGCTGCCGACACCGCGCGGCGCAGACGCACGCGCTCTTTGCTGGTCAGCTCTTCGCCGGAGTCGAGCCGCTCTTTGGCGTCGCGACCCTTTTCGATCTGCTTCGACAGATCGCGCTCTTGCTGGGCGTTGAGCAGCGCCGTGGCGCCGATCTCATGCAGGTACTGTCCAACGGTGTCCATGTGTTGTACTCCTTGTGTTTGCGAAAAGTGGGGGGGGTTGGGGGCGAAAGACCGGTTGGGTGGGTTGGCGCGACGCCAGCGAGCAAGTGCTGGCGACGAGCGTCCGCCGGAGGGGGCCAGCGAACGCCGTGTTTGGTCTGTATGCTGAACGTGCGTTGGACGCACTCTCAACTGATGGCGGGACAGTAGCCGCTCGCGCGCGGAGGCGCTAGTGGTTTCTTGCGGTAGCCGCTCAACTATAGCGACCGCGCAATCACTTGTCAACCCCAAACGCGAATTTTCTCCCGTGCCGCCCAGCGGTGCCTTGGGCGTGTTCGGCGGCACGTTCGATCCGCCTCACGCCGGGCACGTCGCCGCGGCGCGGGCCGCACTGTCCGAGCTGGGCCTCGCGCGGTTGTTGGTCACCGTCGCTGGCGACCCGTGGCAGAAGTCGTCGTGCCGAGCGGTGACCGCGGGCGCGCATCGGCTAGCGATGGCCAAGCTCGCGTTCAGCGATGTAGACGAGGTCGAGGTGAGCGATGCCGAGCTGCGCCGCGCGGGGCCGACCTACACCGTCGACACCGTCCGCGAACTCATCGACTGCTCTACGGCCAGCGGCAGCCCGGCGGCTTCGCAGCCAGACGGGCCGGAGCGCGCCATCTACTTGGTGATCGGTTCGCACGCCGCTAGCGGCGTTCACACCTGGCACCGAGCCGCCGAACTGGCCGAGATGGTCACGCTCGCCGTGGTGCAGCCCGCGCCCACCGCCCCCCAAGTGCCCGCCGGCTGGCGCGCCGTGGCCGTGCCGATGCCGCCGGTCGACGTGTCGTCGTCGCGGCTACGAGCCGAGCTAGCCGCCGGACGACGCGCCGAGGTGCGCGACCTCGTGCCAGACGAAACCCTCGCCTACGTCGACGCGCACGGGCTCTACATTCACCACGCCCGTCGCCCGAGCTGATTGGTGCCAATGAACCAACCCACCGAAACGCCCAAGCCACTCGCTCTATCTGTGCCGGCCGACGTGACAGCAGCGATGAGCGGCGCCGCGGCGTTCGGCGGCAAAGACACCGTCGCGCTGGCGGTCGGCGACGTGCTCGGCATCACCGACTGGTTCGTCATCACCAGCGCGTCGAACGTGCGCCAGGTGCGTCGCATCGCCGAGGAAGTCGAAAAGGCGGTCGCCGCGGCCGGCGGCCCCAAGCCGCTCCACCGAGAAGGCCTCGACGACGCCCAGTGGGTGCTGCTCGATTTCGGACCGTTCGTCGTGCACGTGTTCCACGACGAGACCCGGCTCGTCTACGCCCTAGAGCGGCTGTGGGCTGACGTGCCCACCGTCGCTCACGTCGATGAGCGCGCCAGCGCCCCAGCCAGCTAGCTCGCGGCGGCGAGTGTCTCCCACACGCGCTGCGGCGTGATAGGCATCTCGACGTGCGTGACACCCAGGTGCGCCAGCGCGTCGACCACCGCGTTTTGCACAGCCGGGGTCGACCCGATGGTCGCCGACTCGCCGATGCCCTTCGCGCCGAGCGGGTTGATCGGCGTCGACGTTTCCATCGGCACCCGCTCGAAGCTGGGCAGCTCTGACGCGGCCGGAAACAGGTAGTCGCCGAACGTCGCCGTCATCGGGTTGCCGTCTTCGTCGTAGACGAACTCTTCGTACAGCGCCTGCGCGATGCCCTGCGCCGCGCCGCCGTGCACCTGCCCGGCGACCAGCAGCGGGTTGACCATCACGCCGCAGTCGTCGCAGGCGACGTGGCGCAGCACCTCGATCTCGCCGGTCGCGGTGTCGACCTCGACGACGCAGACGTGCGTGCCGAACGGAAACGTCGAGCCTTCGGGCGCGAACACGTGCTCGGCGAGCAGCGTGGCTTGGCTCTCGTCGCCGCTGGCGTTCGCCGCGACGGCTTCGGCGACCGCCGCCCAGCTCGCGGTGACCGCGGGCGTGCCGACGACGTGAAACTCGCCTCGGTCGACGTCGAGCGTGACGTCGGCCGGGTCGGCTTCGAGCAGGTTGGCGGCGTGCTCGGTGGCTTGGGTGATGAGCGCTTGGGTGGCTTCTTTTACCGCGCTGCCGCCGTTTTGTAATGACTTCGACCCGCCTGTGCCCCAGCCTCGCTTCACGTCGTCGGTGTCGCCGTGGCGCACCTCGATGTTCTCAAGAGCGATGCCGGTCAGGTCGCTGGCGATCATCGCGAACGTCGTGTGGTGGCCTTGGCCGTGGGCCGATGAGCCGGTGCGCACCAGTGCCGAGCCGTCCTGACGCAGCTCGACCGAGCCGAACTCTTTCTCACCGACGGGGTTGGTGATTTCCACATACGACGACAGCCCGATGCCGAGCACCTTGTGGTCGCCCGCGGCGCGCCGCGCGTCTCGCTCGGCGACGAGCTGGTCGTAGCCAGCGGCATCCAGCGCGAGGTCGAGCGCGCCCACGTAGTCGCCGGTGTCGTAGGAAGTGCCGATGGCTGTCTTGTGCGGAAACGAGTCGGCTGCGATGAAGTTCATTCGCCGCACCTCGGCTGGGTCTTTGCCGATCTCGGCGGCGAACACGTCGATGGTGCGCTCAATCGCGGCGGCAGCCTCTGGCCTGCCCGCGCCTCGGTAGGCAGCGAGCGGGCATGTGTTGGTCACGACCGATTGGCTCTCGAACGTGACCGATGCGATGTCGTAGACGCCGCTCGCCATCAGCTGCGTCATGCGGGGCAGCACGCCACCGATCTCGGGGTATGCGCCAGCGTCTTGCACGACCCGCAGGTGATAGGCCGAGATGCGGCCTTCGCGCGAGCCGCCCATCTTGGCGTATTGCACCTGCCCGCGCCCGTGGCCCAGGTCGAGCATCGACTCGGTGCGCGACTCCTGCCACATCGCCGGGCGGTCGAGCTTGCGGGCGGCCCAGCAGCACAGCACCTCCGGCGGGTAGAGGCCGTTCTTCGCGCCGAACCCGCCGCCGACGTCGGGCGCGATCACCCGTACCTGGTCGCGCTCGAGCCTGAACACTGCAGCCATTCCGTCGCGGGTCGCGTGCGCGTTCTGGGTCGACGACCACTTGGTGAGCCGGCCGTCGCTCCAGCTCGCCAGCGCGCCGCGCGGCTCAAGCGGGCACGGCGCGACCTTGTTGTTGACGATCCGCTGGGTGACGACGACCTCGCAGTCGGCGAACGGGTCGCCTTCGGCCTTGTTGGGAAACCCGCCGGCGACGTTGGTGCCCGCGGCTTCAAACAGCATGGGCGCGTCGGGTGCGAGCGCGGCTTCGGCGTCGGTCACCGCGGCTAGCGGTTCGTAGTCGACCTCTACCAGCTCGACCGCGTCGGCTGCTTGGGTCGGCGTCTCGGCCGCGACGACCGCGACGATCTCGCCGACGTAGCGCACGCGCTCTGACGCGATGCGTGGCCGGCTCATCGCCTCGTTGAACAGCGGCAGCGCTTTGGCTTCGGGCAGGTCGACGTCGGCTGCGGTCCACACGGCGATGACGCCGGGGGCGGCTGCGGCGGCTGTCGTGTCGATGCTGGTGATCGTCGCGTGCGCGATGGGGCTGCGCACGAAGCGCAGGTGCGCCGTGCCCTCCAACAGGTGGTCGTCGACGTATTCGCCGCCGACGGTCAGAAACTTGGGGTCTTCGGTGCGCAGAACGCTGGTTCCGAGAATGCTCATGGGCGCATTGTCTAGCGGACCAGCTAGCGGACCAGCTAGGTCACCTGTGAGCCGGCCGCATACGGCACCAGCTCGGCCCTGCCCTCTCTCGTGAGCGCGACCCACGTGTTGCCGGGTCGCAGCAATATTTCGTCGCCGTCTTCGTCGGTGTAAATGGTGGGAGAGCGAGAGGTCACACGGTTCCACGTGGCGCTGACCGCGCGCCCGCCGACCAGCACGATCGCGTCGCCCGTGCCGACCAGCTGCGGCTCGGGTGTGGCGCGATCTGCGACGCTCTGGCGGTAGTTGACGAACTGAATGATGACGTTGGTCGGCGCGATCTGACGGTCGTCGCTCTCGTGCGCCTTCCCTCGCTGCTCTCGCGCCCAGCCGCGCAGCTCGTCGCTCCAGCGGTACCTCACCGCGAGCGAGTTCGGGCCGAAATCGAGGTCGACGCCGTTCACCCGTCGGCTGCCTGTGGGAAACGAGTTGGCGTCGCCGTAGTTGAACAGCTCGGGCGGCGTGCCACCGTAGCCCTCGGTGCCGCTGTAAATCGCTTCGGTCGAGGTGATCAGGTTGTGCGGCGCGACCTGGTCGCGGGTGCGCTTGATCGCGTCGCCCGCGATGCTGCCGCCGTCGGTGACCCGCACCGCGTCAACGCTGCGCAAAAGGCGCGACACAGTGTTGTTCGCGCCGGAGATGACGAACAGCGGCGTGTTCAAGTTGGTGAGCAGATCGAAGTCGCCCGTGCGGGCCGACCGCACGGGGCCGATGCGTTCGACGTCGTTGCTGTGAAACACGGCGGCGAAGCGGGTGATCTTTCCTTCGGCGAGTTCTTCGTAGACGATGTCGGCGTCGTTTAGCCCCCACTGCTCTTGGGCGCCGACGTGGTTGTCGACTTTCACCACCGCAGCCGGCCGTGTGATCTCTTCGGCGACCAGGTGGCCGGTGAGCTGGGCGATGATCGGCACCGTCGTGGTCGTGGGCGCGGTGGTGGTAGTCGTGACGGTGGTGGTCGCCTGCGGCTCGGTCGTCGTGCTCGTCGTGGCGACGGTGGTGCTCGTCGTTGGCACGAGCGTGTCAGACACCGACGTAGCGCCGCCGCTGCAACCGGCCGCCGCCAACGCCACCAAGAGCGCGAGGGCACCTGTTGCCAGCGCAACGGCGAGCGCGCGAGGGCGTGACGGTTGAGTTAGCACCGGTGGCTAGATGGCTTCCAGGTGCTCCAGCACCGCGTCGATGAAGCCGAAGTTCTTGGGCGTCGCGAAGTGGTCGCAGCCTCGCAGCTCGACCAGCGTGGCGTTAGGTAGCGCGGCCACCAGCGGGTCTGGGGGACCAGCGAAGTCTTCGGTGCCGAGCACGACCCGCACCGAGTGCGTGATGCGGGCGAACTCGTCGTCGCCGAGCGGGTGGTGCTTGCGACGGATGAACGCAGCCAGCGCGAGCGGGTCTTGGTCGGCCTCTGCGCCGTATCGGGCGAACGCTTGAGCGTGCACGTCGTCGGGCGTTGCCTCGCCCGCGACGCCCTTGGCGATGCGCTCGACTTGCTCGTCGTCGCGCTCGAACAGGTTGCGCCCCACGCCCGACACGACGAGCTTGTTGAAGCGCTGTGGCGCGATAGCCGCCATGCACAGCAGCGTGCGCGAGCCCATCGAGAAGCCGACGCCGTCGACTGTGCCGTTCGGCACCTCGGCGGCCAGCCGGTCGACGAGGGCTTGCTCCATCCCTTCGTACTCGGCCGGGTCGTGGTGTTTGTTCGCGGTGCCGTGGCCCGGCAAGTCCCAGGCGAGCACCTGTCGGCCTGCGTCGCGCAGCAGGTCGATGAGGCCGGTGGGTTCCCACGTCGACGCGACCGATCCGGTGAACCCGTGCAGGAGCAGCACGGGGCGTTCTTTGCCATCTGTCACAAACAGAGATTGTGCCAGCCCGCAGTTAGCGTCAGCGAAATGGCTCCTGAAACGTCGCCCGGCACCGCCCCCGACACTGGGCCCATTCGCATCGCCAACTGCAGCGGCTTCTTCGGCGACCGGCTGGCGGCCGCTCAAGAGATGGTGAGCGGCGGGCCCATCGACGCGCTGACCGGCGACTGGCTCGCCGAGCTGACGATGCTGATCTTGTCTCGCATCGCGGCGAAGCGGCCCGGCGCCGGTTACGCCCGCACGTTCGTCACGCAGATGGAGCAGGTGATGGGCACGTGCCTCGACAACAGCATCAAGGTGGTGTCGAACGCGGGCGGGCTCGACCCGGCGGGCTGCGCCGACGCGGTGAACGAAGTCGCCGACCGGCTGGGGCTCAACCCGAGCGTCGCGTACGTCGACGGCGACGACATCTGTGAGCGCTTGGGCGAGCTGATCGCAACAGGCAACGACTTCGCGCACCTAGACACCGGCGAGCCGCTCGGCGAGCTGGCCGAGCGCATCGTCACCGCGAACGCCTACATCGGCTGCTGGGGCATCGTCGAAGCGTTGAACGCTGGCGCCGACATCGTCATCACCGGCAGAGCGACCGACGCCGCGGTGGTAGCGGGCCCGGCGGCGTGGCATCACGGCTGGGCGCGCGACGACTGGGACGCGCTGGCGGGCGCAATCGTCGCCGGCCACGTCATCGAGTGCGGCGGGCAGGCGACTGGCGGCAACTACAGCTTCTTCACCGAGATCGCCGACATGACGCACCCGGGGTTTCCGTGGGCCGAGGTGGCAGCTGACGGGTCGTGCGTCATCGGCAAGCACGACGGCACCGGCGGCGAGGTGTCGGTCGGCACGGTTACGTCGCAGCTGCTCTATGAGATACAGAGCGAGCGCTACGCCAACCCCGACGTCGTGTGTCGGTTTGACACGATTGCGCTCGAACAGGTCGGCGCCGACCGGGTGCGCATCAGCGGCACCAAGGGCGAGCCCGCGCCGGCGAAGCTCAAGGTGTCGATGAACTACCAGGGCGGGTTTAGAAACTCGGTCGCCATCGGGCTGACCGGCCTCGACATCGAAGCCAAAGCCGAGCTGATCAAGCGGCAGTTCTGGCACTCTTGCCCGCACGAGCCGGGCGACTTCGACTCAGTCGTTACCAGGTTGCGTCGCACCGACAAGGCCAACCCGGCGACCAACGAAGAAGCCGTCGCGGTGCTGACCATCACCGCGAAAGATGCAGACGAGCGCAAGGTCGGGCGGGCGTTCTCAAACGCAGGCGTCGAGATCGGGCTGTGCTCGATACCCGGGCTCTTCGGCGTCGGCGGGGGGCCGGGCGCCGGTCAGCCGTTCGGCGTGTATTGGCCTGCGCTGGTCAGCTCTGAGCTGGTGCCCATGCGAGTGGTTGTCGACGGCGAGGCGACGGTCGTAGAGAACACGCCGCCGACGCACGGGTTCGCGCCTGATGCGGTGCACGGTGTGGCGCGCGAGCTGCCAGCGGTGCCCGGCGGGCCGAGGCGCGCGGCGCCGCTGGGCGCGCTGTTTGGCGCGCGCTCGGGCGACAAGGGCCCCAACGCGAACCTGGGCATCTTCGCTCGCAGTCCGCTGGCGTATGCGTGGCTGCGGGAGTTTCTCACGGTCGAGCGGCTGGGTGAGTTGATGGTCGAAGCTGCCGAGCATCAAGTCGACCGGTACGTGTTCGACAACTTGTTGAGCTTGAACTTCATCTTCCACGGATTGTTAGAAGAGGGTGTCGCGGCGTCGACCCGGCAAGACCCGCAAGCCAAGGCGCTGGGGGAGTACCTGCGAGCCAAGGTGGTTGATGTGCCTGAGGCGCTGCTGGGCTAGCGGCGCTAGCGGCTGTCTGTCGGGCTCGCTAGCTGGCGCTAGCGGCCTTGCAAGTCTTGGGCTGCCATGCGGGGGCCGTGTCTGGGCGGCGACCCTGCTGCTTTCGCCATCGCCTGCACGCGGGCTCGCTGGCCGGCGTACGGCGCCAGCAGCTCGAGCATCCGCTCGTCGTCGCCGGTGCGTTCGCCCGCGAGGTGCCAGGCGACGTAGTTGGGAATCTTGTAGTCGCCCACGATCACCGAGTCGGCGTCGCCGTGGCACAGCCCGACAACGATGGCGGCCGTCCACGGCCCGATGCCTCGCACGGTCGTCAGCAAGCACCTCGCGGGCTCGGGCGCGAGCGCAGTCGCGCCTTCGAGCTTGGATGCTTGTGCGGCCGCGTCGATGATCGTCTCAGCCCGGCGTCGCTCGATGTCGAAGCGGTGAAACTCGGCGTAGCCCACGGCTGCCAGCGTCGCGGCCGACGGCACCAGCCGCAGCATCGGGTGCGCCGGGCCGGGGGGCGTGCGACCCCAGCGCCGCAAGATGCCTTGCCACGACCGCTTGGCGTTCAGTCCCGTCACCTTCTGTCCGCAGATGGTGGGCACGACGTGCTCCCAGATGCTGCGGGTGCGGGTGAGCCTTCTGGTCGGCCAGCGGCGCACCCAGCTGGCGACAACCGGGTCGCGCGGCACCAGCGCGCCAGGGTCGTCAGACGCGCCTAGCAGATCGGCGACGCCGTCGGCGGCGAGTTTCGCGCCGGGCCCCCACGCCGCGACGTCTGCGGTGCGCTGGTGGCGGGTGATGCGCAGCGTCGCCGGGCCGGCTGCGGTGTCGCTGGCCCGCCAGATGTCCGCACCGACATACACCGTGTTGCCGAGCGGCCCTTTGCCGCCGGTGCGTCCCAGCGCGCGGCCAGCGTCGAGTTCGTAGTCGAACTCGAGCCGTGCGCGCCAGTCGGGTGAGCCGCTTGGCGCATGCCGAGGCGTCAGCTCAGGCCGCAGGTTCGGCGACCACAGGGTTGGTGAGTGTGCCGATGCCCTCAATCGTGATCGACACCTCGTCGCCGGCGCGCAGCAGCTTGGGCGGGTCGAAGAACAGCCCGACGCCAGCGGGCGTGCCGGTCGAGATGATCGTGCCAACTTCGAGCGTAAACGCGGTGGAGAGGTGCTCGACGATGTCGTAGCAGTTGAAGATCAAATCGTCGGTGCGAGCGTCTTGGCACACCTCGCCGTTGACGGTGGTGGTGAGGCGAAGGTCGTGCGGGTCGAGCCCGTCCGCGGTGACCAGGTGCGGGCCGCAGGGGCCGTGGGTGTCCCATGACTTGCCCATCAGCATTGTCGGGCTGGCCATCTGCCAGTCGCGCACGCTGACGTCGTTCATGATCGTGTAGCCGGCGATGACCTCGTGCGCTGCTTCGGCGCGCACTGCTCGGCAGCGTTTGCCGATGACGATCGCCAGCTCGCCTTCGTAGTCGACACGGTCGGGCGCGGCGCGGGGAATGTGAATGGCGGCGTTTGGCCCGACGATGCAGTTGTGGTGCTTGGTGAAAATCACCGGCACCTTTGGAGGCTCGCGGCCGCCTTCTAGCGCGTGGGCGAGATAGTTGAGACCGACCGCCAAGATCGCTGGCGGCGAGCCCACCGGCGAGAGCAGCCGGGCGGCTTCAAGCGGCGTCGCGTCGCCGCTGGCGTTGGCCGCCGCGGCTGCTGCTTGTGCGATGGCTTCGCCTGCCGGCGCGTCGTTGTTGTTCGTCACGTCGGCGATCCAGCCGGGCAGGTCGTCGACCGGCTCGCCGGTGTCGGTCAGCAGGTCGACCAGCGCGGTGGGTTCGCCGTGGTTGGTTCCGTCACTCGTCGTCGCCACGGCGAGGCGCGGCCGTCCGTCTACTGCGTGCCGTGCGATGAACATTGCCGCTCAACCTAGCCCTGTCGTGCCCTAGCAGCGGGGTGGGACACGCGCCCCCCCGGCTAGGCGGTGCCCCAGACGTCGGGAGGTCGTGTGGCAACCTGGTGAGGCGTGTATTCCAAACGTCAGCTCGGCGGCCGCACGGGCGAGTTCAGGGGCGACCCACGACAGGAGTACCTCGACACGGTGATCGATCCGCTCACCAACTGCCCCGACGTGCGGGCGTTTTCGGTGCTGATCGACCGCAAGATGGCGCTGGCTCGGCGCACGCTCAACCCGCTGTCGCTGCTGGCTCTCGAGGTCGACCGGTTCGCTTCGCTGGGCGAGCACGACGGGCGGGCGGCTATTCGTCACGTGGCGCAGGTGACCCGGGCGACGCTGCGCGAGTCAGACACGGTGTGCGCGGTGGCGCCCGGGGTGCTGGCGGCGCTGCTCGATCACACGTCAGAGTCGGGCGCGGTGTGGGCGGCGACGAGGCTGCGCAGCCAGGTCGACTTGCGCAGCAGCACGACGACGGGGCTGGCGGGCGTGCCGGTGACCGCGTCGATGGGGGTGGCGAGCTATCCGATGCACGCGCTCGACGCCGGCGACTTGTGCGACATGGCGTTCGCCGCGCTGCACCTCGCGGTCGAGATGGGGCCGTCGCGCATCGAGGTGGCCGAGCCGGCCCAGCGTCACTAGCGGTTCGCTATGCTCGCCGCTGCGCTGGCAGACTGCGCCTCGTTGCTTTAGCGAAGGAGCAGTTTCGTGGCAGAACAACTAACAAACCCATCGACCGAGTTCGCGAACAGGGTGGTGCTGGTGACCGGTTCGTCGAGCGGCATCGGCGAGGCGACGGTGCGGCGGCTGGTCGCGCTCGGCGCACAGGCGATGGTGAACTCGTCGTCGTCGGTCGAAGCGGGCGAGCAGCTCGCGGCCGAGCTGGGCGAGGCGGCGCGCTACTGCCAGGCCGACATCAGCGACGAGGCGCAAGCCAAGCAGCTGGTTGCGGCGACGCTCGATGAGTTCGGGCGGCTGGACGTGCTGGTGAACAACGCTGGCTGCACCCAGGTCATTCCGCACGCCGATTTGGACGCAGTGACCGATGAAGTGTTTCGGCGCATTCTTGACGTGAACATCATGGGCACTTGGTATCTGAGCCGAGCGGCGGTCGAGCCGCTGCGGGCGACGGGCGACGGCAACATCGTCAACATCACGTCGATAGCGGGGCTGCGGCAGGCGGGCAGCAGCATTCCGTATGCGGTGTCGAAGGCGGGGTTGAACCACCTGACGAGGTTGCTGGCGAACGTGTTGGGGCCCGAGGTGCGCGTGAACGCCGTGGCGCCGGGGCTGGTGGCGACGCCGTGGACGAAGACGTGGGACGCGCAGCACGCGGCTGTCGCGAAGAACGCGCCGCTCGGACGTTCGGCGACCGCCGACGACTGCGCCGAAGCGGTGCTGGGCATCTTGCGGGCGCGCTATCAAACCGGCGACGTCGTGGTGGTTGACGGCGGCTTGACGCTGCGGTGAGCGAGCCGCTCGGCGCGCACGACGTGATTGCGGCCCTCGGGCTAGAGCCGCTGGCCGGCGAGGGCGGCATGTGGGCGCAGAGCTACCTCGACGACCGCTGCTCGGCGATCTACTTCTTGCTGCGGCCCGGCGACTTCTCGGCGATGCACCGCGTCGGGGGCGTTGAGCTGTGGCACTTCTACGCCGGTGCGCCAGCCTCGATGCTGCTGCTCGGCACGCCCGCTTCCGTTCCTGACGTATCCGCCGCTGCCGGCGATGGCGTCAGCGAACCGGTGCTCGGGGCAGACCTCGCGGCTGGCGAACGCCCGATGGTCAGCGTGAGCGCGGGCGTCTGGATGGGAGCCGAAACCACGGGGGAGTGGTCGCTCGTCGGCACCACGATGGCACCGCCGTTCGACGCCGCCACCTTCGAGCTCGCCGACGCTGCTGAACTGCGTGCGGCGTATCCCTCCGCTGCTGAGCGCATCGCTCGCATCGTCCGCCGCTAGTCACCGCGCCACCTCAACCCGACTTACTCTTGATTGCCGTGCCCGATCCTCAAGACCACCACGAGCCGTCGCTTGCGGCGCTGCCTTCGCCTGCGCAGATGCTCGACCTCACAGGCCAGGTCGTCGTCGTCACCGGCGCGGGCGGCAACATCGGCACGGGCATCGCCCAGCGTTTTGTGGCTGCGGGCGCAACCGTCGTCGTCCACACTCGCAGTTCGTCGGTCGACCACCTCTCCGAGCACCCATCCGTCTCGGCCGTCACCGTCGACCTCACCGCAGCCGACGGCCCGCAGCGCGTCGTGGACGCTGCCGTCAGCCAGCACGGGCGACTCGACGTGCTCGTCAGCAACGCCGGCATCCAGCCGGTCGTCGACTTCACCGACATCAGCGACGACGACTGGCGCGAGATGCTGGAGGCAAACCTCACCGCCGCGCACCGGCTCACCCAAGCCGCCGCTCGCGCTATGTCGGCTGTTCCTGGCGGCGGGCTAGGCGGCGGGTCCGGCGGCGGCTCGATCATCCACGTCAGCTCAATAGAGGGTCGACAACCAGCCGCGGGCCACGCTCACTACGCAACCGCCAAGGCCGCGCTCACCATGCACGCTCGGGCAGCCGCGCTCGAACTCGGCGCGCAAGGCATCCGCGTCAACTCCGTCAGCCCCGGCCTCATCGACCGGCCAGGCCTAGCGACCGACTGGCCCGAGGGTGTCGAGCGCTGGCTCGCCGCTGCGCCGCTCGCCCGGCTCGGTACCCCAGCCGACGTGGGCGACGTCTGCGTGTTTCTCGCCAGCCCGCTCGCTCGCTTCATCACCGGCACCGACCTCGTCGTCGACGGTGGCGTGCTCACCCACCCCACCTGGTAGCCGCCCCCGTGGAGCAGCGCGACGTCGTCGTTCAGCTCGCGGTCACGCTCGACGGCTACATCGCCCGCAGCGACGGCACGTTCGACTACCTCGACAGCTACCCGTGCGACGGCTTCGACTTCGGCGCTTTCACAGCAGACCTCGGCGCGATCGTGATGGGCAGCGCCAGCTACGCCGACGCGGTGCGGCTGGGCTGGATGTGGCACCACCTTCCCACCTTGGTGCTCACGAGCCAGACCGGCCTAACTGTGCCGGACGGCGCAGACGTCACCTTCGAGAACGCGCCAACCCCCGAGGCCGTCCGCCGCTTCCACGGCCGCACTACTGGCCGCCTGTGGGTCTTCGGCGGCGGCCCGGTCGTGACCGCCGCGATCAACGGCGGCGTGGTCGACACGCTCGATCTTGTGGTCGTGCCCGAAGCGCTGGGCGCTGGCTTCCCGCTGTTCACCGATCCCGTCGCCCTCCCGCGTGAGCCAGCCGAAGCCACGCCCTACTCCTGTGGCGCCGTCCGCCTCCTCTGGCACCTCCAAACGCCCATCGACCGGCCCGCCCGCTAGGCTTTCGCGCCGTGTTCTCGTGGTTTATCGGTGCGCTGCACCTCGTCTCTGCCTTCGGGCTGATCGGCTTGGTGCTGCTGCACTCCGGACGTGGCGGCGGTGTGTCCGACATGTTCGGCGGCAGCGTCGGCACTACGGCGGCTGGCTCGACCGTTGCCGAGGCGAACCTCAACCGACTAACGGTGGTGGTGGCGCTGACGTTTTGCTTCACCACCCTTATCCTCGGCCTGCTGCTCGCCTAGCGGCGAAGCGGCCCGACGTCGCCACACAGCGACGCAACACACGTCGGAGTGGCGGAATTGGCAGACGCGCCAGACTAAGGATCTGGTGCCCGAAAGGGTGTGGGGGTTCAAGTCCCCCCTCCGACACGACAGCATCAAGGGGGTGCACTAGTTGAACGCCAACGCTGATATCGGTTGGTCTGACGAGCGAGCGTTGGTGGCGGGCTTGACGCCCATCTTGACGCTCGCCCGTGACACGCTCGGCTGCGAGACGGTCGCCGATGTGCTGGTGTCGCCGCAGCTTCCGGAGGTCTTGAGCGTCGCCGGCGCGCTAGACGACCTGCGCGCCGTGCGGTTTGACGGCTTGCCGCCGACGGTCGGTCTGCTGGAGAGCTTCGCCGACCGCATCAGCGGGGTCGTCGCCGAGGTCGGCGCAGACAGCATCGCCATTTTGGTGCACAATGAGGTGGAGCAGTCGGGCTCGCTCGGCGACCTCGCCGAGGTGCGCGGCGTCAGCCGCGAGCACGTCCGCAAACTCAAGCGGAACGCGAGAGAGCTGCTCGAGCAGCGCTGCGGCCCGCACGCGACGCTCATCGCGGCGATGGTCGAACCGAAGCTGCCGCTCATCTCGCGCCGCGGCGTCGTCGACCGACAGCTCAGCGCGCTCGTCGTGCCGATCGCGGCAAACCGAGAGCCCAGCGACCCCGTGACGGCGCTCGCTCGACACCTGGTTGAGGCGCAGCTCGAGCTGTCGAGCAAGTGCCACTTCGTGCTGACGAAGCGCGGCGCAGAGCTGATCGAGCAGCTCGTCGAGGTCGTCACCGCCCGGGCCGACGACCTCGGCATCGTCGACCTCGACACCGTCTTGGCCGACGAGGTGCCCGACCTCGTGCCGCATCGCAACGAGGTCATCGAGATGCTCGGCCTGGTGCGCATGGGCAAACGGGTTTCGCTGCGCGACACCAAGCGTGCACGCGCCAAGGCGGCGCTGCTCGACATCGGCCGCGTCGCCACCAAAGACGAAATCGCGGCGGCATCAGGCATTCCGGTAAGCAGGCTGGGCGGCACGTTGTCGGTGATGGACGAGATCGTACGGGCCGACAAAGACAGCTGGGGGCTCGTCGAGTGGGTCGACGACGTGTACCAGGGCATCCCCGCGGCCATCGAGCAGCGCGTCCGCGAGCACAACGGTGAGGTCGCGCGCGCGTTTCTGCTCGACGACATCGCCGAGCGTTTCGCCGTCAAGCGGCAGAGCGTCATCGCCTACATCGCGACCCCGCAGTTTGAGACGGTCAACGGCATGGTGCGCATCGCAGACGCCGACAGCTTCAAGTTCCGCCCGCTCGAAGAGGTAGCGACGTGGGACGCTGACGGCAACCTGCTCTGGGAGTTTCCGGTCGAAGAGCGGTACCGGCGGGGCTACTCAATCGTGCACTTCCCGGGCGAGCTGGCGAACTACCTGGGCTGCGGCCCGAACAGCAGCCTCCGGGTGCGGGTGAGCGACTCGCCAACCGAGGCGGTGATGATCTCGTGGCGGCTCAGCTCAATCCAGCGCGGCGCAGAGATCGGCCGGGCGCGCGAGACGCTCATTCGCCTCGGCGCTGTCGGCGGCGAACGCGCCCGCGTCGTGATGTTGCCCGATCGCTCCATCCGCTTCGAGCTGCTCGACCAAGATGCGGGCGCCGCCCCTGCCGCCCACGGCCCAGAGTCGGCGGTCTGATGCGGAGGTCGTGAACCGCGTGGCTGCGGTGGCGGAAGCGCCGGCCCAAACCGAGCGTGGCTGGCAGCACGAGCGGGCGTTGGCAGAGAGCTTGTTGCCCGCGATGTCTCTGGCTCGCGACACGTTCGGCTGCCGCAGCGTGACAGAGATGCTGGAGTCGCCGCGCTTCGTCGACGTCTTGAGCGTCGCAGGCACGCTTGGCGACCTCGATGCGATGCGGCTTGACGACTTGGCTGCGACGGGCGGACTAATCGAGAGCGAACTAATCGAGAGCTTCGGCGATGCCGTTGCGCACGCCGTCGACGAGAACAATCCTCATCACATCGACATCTACGTGCGCGTCTACGTCGAGCGGTCGGCAACGCGCAAGTCGATTGCCGCCCAGGAACAAAAGAGCGACACGACCATTGGGAAGTATCGAGCGAAAGTCGTCAGCAGCCTCGAGCGACACGCCGGGGCGCACGCGAGGTTGGTCGCGACGCTCACAATGTCGGAGCTGTCGCCAATCGTCGTCGGCGATCGTGTCGAGCGACGGCTCGACGCCGTGCTGTCGCCGCTGCATGAGGCGCGCGGCGCGCACGACGTCGTGACGAAGCTGGCGCGCCACCTCGTCGCGACTCGGCTCGGTTACTCCACGAGCGGGCCGTACTCGTTGACGCGCGAGGCCGCCGCTGGCGTGGATGAGCTGCGCCGCGTCGTCAAGGCGAAGGCCGACGACGTCGGGCTCGTCGATCTCGATGCGATCGTCAAGCGCGTAGCGCCTGACTTGATGCCGTTTCACGACGAACTCGTCGCGCTGCTGAAGCTGTCGCGCGTCGGCAGCCACCTGGCGCTGCGTGCGACCGAAGCTGCTCGTGTGAAGGCCGCGATTTTAGAGCTGGGTCGGCCGGCCACCAAGGAAGAGATTTCACGTATCTCTGGCATCGAGGTCAGCCGCTTGACGCACAGGATGCCGACCGGCTCATCGGTCACGCGGGCAACAAAGACCACCTGGGCGCTCACCGACTGGGTGGAGGAAACGTACGACAGCATCCCTGCGATGGTCGGGCAGCGCATTCGCGCTCATGGCGGTGCGGTGCCGGCGAGCTTGCTGCTGGAAGACATTCCCAAGCGCTTCGGTGTCTCGCGCTCCAGCGTCGAGAGCTGCTTGCGTGCGCCGTGGCTTGAGGTCGTCGACGGAGTGGTGCGCTTGGCTGACGAGAGCCGCTTCGTTTATCGGCCGCTCGATGAGGTGGCGACGCGCCGCTCCGACGGTGCGCTGGGCGACGACGCCGAGCCAGTCGCGAACGCCCCGACGTCGCAGCAGCGCGAGTCGGGCCCGGCCGAAGCTCAGGTGCCAGAGCGAGCGTGGTGGACGAAGTTTCGCCGGCGGCGCGACCGAAACCGGAGAGCGACCTAGTTGGGCTTTCACGGTGACGGCGGCTGGCCAGGCGAGCGCAAGCTGGCTGCGGGCTTGTTGCCGGTGTTGGCGCTGGCCAGACACGTGGCCGGTTGCGAGACCGTCGCCGAGGTGCTGGCGTCGCCGCAGTTTGCGGACCTCTTGCGCGTCGCTGGCACCCGCGCCCAACTGGGTGCCGTGCTGCTCGACGACGTGCCGCCCAGCGTCGGGCTCATCGACGGCTTCGCTGGCCGCATCGGCGAGGTCGTCGACGAGTGCGGCGCGGACAGCGTCGAGGTGTTCGTGCGTGTCGAGCTGGAGCCGCGGACGCCGATGTCGGCGCTCGGCCCAGAGCTCGGCATCTACCGCGACGCGCTCCGACGTCGCAAGGCACGGGTGAGCGAGGCGCTCGAGGCTCGTTGCGGGCCGCACGCGACGCTGATCGCCGCGCAGATTGAGTCTGGCTTGTCGCCACTCGTGAGAGAGCGCGACGTGAGCGAGCGCATAGACGCTGCGCTGTCGCCGATTGCGGCCGCTCGTGGCAGCGACGACGTCGTGACGATGCTGGCGAGACATCTGGTGGCCGGCCGGCTCGTTCTCGCGCGACGCGGCGACTTCCTGCTCACGACGCAAGGCGAGACGCTGGTCGACGAGCTGGCTGCCGCGGTGAAGGCGGAGGCCGACGACGTGGGGCTAGTCGACCTCGACGCGACGCTGGCTAGCCGAGCGCCGGCGCTCGTGCCGCATCGCGCTGAGGTGATCGAAGTGCTCCGCCTCGCACCGCTCGGCGCCGCGCCGCTCGCCGAACGTGTGGCGCTGCGCGACACCGTGCGCGCCCGTGCGAAGGCCGCGCTCATCGAGATCGGCCGCAGCGCGACTAAGGACGAGATTGCGGCCGTCACCGGCACTCCGGCTGACCGGCTCAGCGGCGCGCTGTCGGTGATCGACTCGGTCGCCCGCGCGGATAAGACGCGCTGGGGGCTCGTCGAGTGGATCGACGATGCCTACGACAGCATCCCGGCTTGCATCGAGCGGCGCATCCGCGAGCACGGCGGGCCGGTGTCGTTGAAGTTTCTGGAAGACGACATAGCCGAGCGCTACGGCGTGTTGCGAGAGAGCGTGCGTTCGTTCGCCGGAACGACGCAGTTCGAGATCGTCGATGACATGGTGAGCCTCGTCGATCCGAGCAGCTACGAGTACCGGCCTCTACATGAGGTGTCGACGCGCGACGCGGAGGGCAACCTCTGCTGGGATTTCAAGGTGCAAGAGCAATACAAGCGGGGATACTCGATCTTGGGCATGCCTCCCGAGCTGGCGAACTACCTGGGCTGCGAGCCGAACAGCCAGCAGCGGGTGCACATCGCCGGTTCGGCAGACGAGACCGCGGTGGTCTCTTGGCGGCTCAGCACCATCGGCGGCGGCGCCGAACTCGGCCGCGTCCGCGCAGCGCTCGGCCGCCTCGGCGCCAACGGCGGCGACCAAGCCCGCCTGATCATCTCGCCTGACCGCTCCATCCGCTTCGAACTGCTCGAAGCGCCTCCTGCCTAGCCGCGAAACTCCCTGTCTCGTGCTGTCAGGCTCACTACCGTCGATGACGTGACAAACCCGATTCCAGTGGTCAGCCTGTTCTCGGGGGCAGGCGGGCTCGACCTCGGCATCGAGCAAGTGGGCTGCGCCGCGACGGATGGGCACGGCGGCGTATACCAAGTAGCGGTCGCCACCGACTTCGACGCGCCCGCCCTCCAGACGCTGGCGACGAACATGCCGCACACGCGGACCGTGTGCGCGGACATCCGCGAACTGTCAGCGCAAGCGCTGGCGCGAGAGGCGAACCTCGGGCGAGGTGACGTCGGGCTGGTGGTAGGAGGGCCGCCGTGCACGCCGTTCTTGAAGTCTGGGTTTTGGCTTGCTGAGAAGCGGGAGTCGCGCGACCCCGACGCGTCGTTGCTAGACGACTTCGTTCGGGTGGTGAGTGACCTCAAGCCAGACGGTGTCGTGTTTGAGAACGTGCAGTCGCTCACCTACAAGTTGCACGGCGCGCAGTTCACGCGCCTGCTCGCGGGGCTTGAGAGCGCCGGCTATTCGGTGGGCTGGAAGGTGCTGAACGCAGCCGACTACGGCCTGCCGCAGCTGCGCCGGCGTGTGTTCGTCTTGGGTCGGCGCGACGGCGGGCCCATCTCGTTTCCGAGCCCCACGCACTCTGGATGGTCAGAGCGAGACACCAGCGTTGACCCGCGTCTGCGTCCGTACGTGTCGTCGAGAGAGGCGATCGGCACGCTCTCAGGCGCGGCCGCCGAAGCGACGGAGGTGGTGGAGGGTCGCTGGGCGGAACTGGCGGCGCAGATACCGCCCGGCCAGAACTACCTCTGGCACACCGATAGAGGGGGTGGAAGCAATCAGTGGCGATGGCGTTCTCGGTATTGGACGTTCCTGCTGCGCCTCGATCCTGACCGGCCTGCCACGACCATACAGGCGCAACCGGGGCCCTGGGTCGGCCCGTATCACTGGGAAAACGTGCACACGCAGAACGGCGCGAGAGCTCGCAGACTGCGCGTGCCCGAGATACTGAGACTGTTCACGTATCCCGTCTGGTATGAGGCGCACGCAGATCGCCAGCAGGCGCAGAGGCAAATCGGAAACTCGGTGCCGGTGGAACTAGCTCGCGTCGTCACGGCACATCTTTCGCGACTTCTCGGGCACGTCGACTCGAGCGAGGCGCCCATCGGGGCGCAGGACGAACAGCTTCAACTGGCGGCGGCCGCCTGAGGCGTAATGGTAGGTATCACGCTCGATCTGCGCGAGGCGCAGAGACGTTTGACTAAGGCACACCAGCTGGCCTTCGATGCGAGCGTACTGCTGCCAAAGGAGTGGCTCGATGCG
>CAYRJD010000087.1:0-25941 GCA_964424585.1 uncultured Acidimicrobiales bacterium
CGCCTCAAGCACCGTGCGGTAGTAGTCGATAGTCGGACGGCCCGGCGTCTCGCCGTCTTGGGTGTGAGCGACATCGCGGATCTTGGTGAACTTCGCGTCGGTCGCCGTCGCTGTGGCGTATGCGCGCAGCCATCGGGTGACCGGGCCTGCCGCCGTTCGCCGCTGCGACCCGCCGACGTCTCGCATGTCGCGCGTCACGACGCGACGGATATACGCGTCGAGGTAGCTGCTGGCGGACTGCTGGCTCTCTCCCTGACACTCCGGAAATCCCGAACGCAACAGCTCCTCCGCGTAGTCGCGCCGAGCGAGGTCGGTCGAGCCCGACAGCTTCGCTTCGCGCTCGTCAAACAGCTGCCGCAAAGAGACGGTCGGCTCCGCCAGCTGACGCTCAACCAGCGACATCGGAAACATGTCGAGCGGCGTCACCCGCCCCGCCCCGCTGTGGATGCCCTGACGCTGCGTGTCTGAAGGAGTGCCCGTGAGGATGAACCGCCCCACCGAATTCTCGGCATCGACGACCGACTTCATCAGGTTCATCAGCTTGGGCAACAGGTGCCACTCATCGACCAGTACGGGCGGCTCGGCACGAGCGATCAGCTCGGGGTCGCGCTCAACGTCTGCGAACGTGCCGGGACGCTGCAAGTCGAAGATGGTCTCGGCCTGCCGGGCGGCCGTGGTGCTCTTGCCAATTCCACGGGCACCTTCGATAGACACGATGCGCGACTCGCTCAGCTCGCGCTTCAGCTGGTCGTCGATGATGCGTGCGATGTATGCCATCAGCGCGAAATGTTACACCTTGTGCGGAATATTACATCTTGTGCGTAATGTTACATCATGCGCGATTTGTTACATCTCGTGCGTAGACGCAAACCGGCGCTGGCCGATGTCGGTTGCATGACGCAGAGCGACCAGCCGCGCATGCTTGACGCGTCGGCCACCCCTGCCCTAATCTGGCACCCATGAGAAAAGCAATGCTGCGCTTCCTCGGCGGGTTGATCGCGGTGGCGGTCATTATCGTCGGCACGCTGTTGGTGGTCGTGTGGGTCAACGACGACGACCTCGACATTCGACGCATCGAAGCCGAGCGCGACGACGCGCGAGCCGAAGCCGAAATACACGAGCAGTGGCATCACGCTTGGGCGACGTTCGTGAACACCGAGAGCAGCTTCCGCGAGGCCATCTTCGTGCTCGCCGACGCAGTGCAGGCCAGCAGCGGCTCGGGCGGAGGCGGAGGCGGCGCCGGCTCTAGCGCGAACGGCTCCGGCGGAGGCGGCGGTGGCTCGGGCACCACCAACCCGCTGCGCGGCCTCCAAGGCGAAGCCCAGCGCTACGCCGAACTAGAGCGAGCGCTGCAGCCGGTCTGCCCGCAAGCCGCCGACGCCGCCTACGACACAGCCGAAATCATGGAGTCGGTGCTGCAGCACCGAGGCGAGGCGAGCGTCATCAACGCGCTCGTCCAGGAGGCCGGCGACCGCTTCCACGTCGTGCTGCGCGAGCTGCGCCAGTGCGACGCCGACCGCCTCGAAGCCGAAATCGCGCTCACCGACCAGCCGTAGCGGCCCGCACAACCCAGCCCAGCCGTAGCCTGCTGCCCCAGCCATGCCTCGCACCACCGCCGCGTACTCGGCAGTACTAGACGTCACCCTCGAACACGTGCCCGGCGTGCTCGGCCAGCTCTGCACCGTCATCGGCGAAGCGGGCGGCAACATCGTGCAGCTCTCCGGCTTCGACATCGCCGACCGCCAAGTGCGTCAAGAAATCGTCGTCGACGCCAGCGACCCAGGCCACGTCGACCGCATCTGCGACGCGGTGCGAGGCCTGCCGCACGTCACCGTCTGGTCGGCCATCGACCGCACGTTCGCGATGCACCAGGGCGGCAAGCTGGAAACCGTCGGACGCATCCCGCTGCGCAACGCCGACGACCTCGCGATGGCGTACACCCCCGGCGTCGCACGGGTCTGCCTCGCCATAGCCGACGAGCCCGCCCGCAGCCACGAACTCACCATCAAGCGCAACACGGTCGCCATCGTCAGCGATGGCAGCGCCGTGCTCGGCCTCGGCGACATCGGCCCCGAAGCCGCGATGCCGGTGATGGAAGGCAAGGCGTTGCTGTTCAAAGAGTTCGCCGGCGTCGACGCGTTTCCCATCTGCCTCGACGTCAGCTCGCCCGACGAAATCATCGAAACCGTCACCCGGCTCGCGCCCACCTTCGGCGGCATCAACCTGGAAGACATCGCCGCGCCCGGCGCGTTCGAGGTCGAAACCGCGCTGCGCGACAAGCTCGACATTCCCGTGTTTCACGACGACCAGCACGGCACCGCCATCGTCGCGCTCGCCGCGCTCAGCAACGCCGCCCGCATCGTCGGCAAGCAGCTCGCGTCGATGCGCTGCGTCATCTTGGGCGCCGGCGCGGCGGGCGTCGCCATCGCCAAAATCTTGGAAGCCGACGGCATCGGCGACCTCATCGTCTGCGACCGCGGCGGCATCATTCACCCTGGCCGGTCAGAGTTGAACGACGCCAAACGTTGGCTCGCCGACAACACCAACGCCGAAGGCGTCACCGGCAGCGTCAGCGACGCGATGGCCGGCGCCGACGTCTTCATGGGCGTGAGCGGGCCCGGCCTCATCACCCCCGACGACGTGGCGGCGATGGCGCCGCGACCCATCGTGTTCGCGATGGCAAACCCCGACCCCGAAATTTTGCCCGACGACATCGAAGACATCGCGGCAGTCACCGCGACCGGCCGCAGCGACTACCCCAACCAGATCAACAACGTGCTCGCGTTTCCTGGCGTGTTCCGCGGCGCGTTCGACGTCGGCGCCACCGACATCACCGAGCGCATGAAGGTGGCCGCCGCCAACGCCATCGCGCACGCCGTGAGCAGCGACGACCTGCGGCCCGACCAGGTGATTCCCACCGCGTTCGACCGCTCGGTCGTGCCGGCCGTCGCGACCGCCGTCGCCGACGCCGCGCAGATGGACGGAGTGGTCAGGCACTAGCGGGCGGCGCCGCGCGCTGGCGACTGCTGGTGGTCGGGACCGGCGTCGATCCGGTGACCTCACGCTTTTCAGGCGCGCGCTCTGCCAACTGAGCTACCCGACCGCGGTCCCGACGGGATTTGAACCCGCGACCTCCGGCTTGACAGGCCGGCGTGAACTCCAAACTTCACCACGGGACCGTTCCCGTTGTCTGGCGCCGAGCTAGCGAGCAGCCAGCACCAGACAGGAACAAGAAGGCTACCGGCGCAACTCGCGCCGCAGCACATCGGCCAAGTCGCCTCTGTCGCCGACCGCGACCTCGCCGAGTGCGCACCACGCAGACAGCGCTCGCAGCTCATCGGCGAGCGCCGCGACCATTGCCGCGTCGCGGTCGCCGACGCCCGGCTCAGCGAACGCGCCCGGCACGCGCAGCACGCCGCGCTCGCGGTCGGCCCGCACGTCGACCCGCGCGACCAGCCGGTCGTCAAAGAGGAACGGCAGTACGTAGTAGCCGAAGCGACGGTCGGCCTCGGGCGTGTAAATCTCGATGCGGTAGTGAAAGCCGAACAGCCACTCGGCGCGCGGGCGAAACCACACCAACGGGTCGAACGGGCTCAACAAAGCCGAGCGCGACTGCCGTCGCGCCAGCGTGGCGTCGGCGAGCGTGAACGCCTCGGTCGCGTGCGCGCCGCGCCCGACCGTGACCTCGACGAGTTCGCCGCCGGCGACCAGCTCGCGCACCGCGTCGGCACCCGCGCGCTTGGGCAGCCGGTGGTAGTCGACGAGGTCGGCGGCCGTGGCGACGCCCAAACGGCGCGCCGCTTTGCGCACCAGCTCGCGCAGCGCGTCTGGCTCGTCGACGTGACGGCTCACCACCTCCGGCGGCAGCACACGCTCGATCACGTCGTAGCGACGGCTGAAGTTCACCCGCTCGGTCACGCCGACCTTGCCGGTCCAAAACAGCCAGCCAAGCGCGCGCTTGGCGTTGCTCCAACCCCACCACGCCTTCGGCTTGCGCGGCGGACGCGGAGCGGTCGCGAGCGCCGCCTCGGTCTCCGCGACGCTGGCGGGGCCGTGCTCGGCGAGCCACTCCTGCACCGCGCGCACCTCGTCGTGCTGCTCGTGCGCGTAGCGCGCCAGCGGACGCCACATCTCGCCGCGTTCGCCGCGCGCCATGCGCCAGCGATAGAGCGGCCAGTCGTCGGTTGCGCAGTAGGCGGCCTCGTGGCACCAGTATTCGGTGAACTCGCCGTGGGCGTACGCGCTGCGGTGCAACAGGTCGGCCAGCTCGTCGTGCGTGCCGTGGGTGCGCGCCCGCAGCACCAGCAGGTGCGACCGAGCGACCGCGTTGACCGCGTCGATCTGCAGCACGTCGAGCTTGCGCATCGCCGCTCGCAGGTGACGCCGATCTGGGGGGCGCCGTGGCGCGCCAAGCGTTCCGGCCGTCAGGCCCGTCGCGCCGATCGCCATGCGGCGCGCCGTGGTCAAGCTGAGCTGCCGCACCGCTTCGCCTCCGTTCGACGCTGCCCTAGCGGTGTGCCCTAGCGCTCTTCCTTGAAGATGACGTGACGCCGCAGCACCGGGTCGTACTTCCGCAGCTCGATGCGTTCGGTCGTGTTCGTCTTGTTCTTACGGGTCGTGTATACGTAGCCGCTGCCTTCGGTCGAGCGCAGCTTGACGATGGGTCGCTTGTCGCTCTTGGGCATCTACACCTTCTCCCCTCGTTTGCGCATCTCGGCGACGACCGCCTCGATGCCTCGCTGGTTGATGACCTTGATGCCCTTGGCGCTCACCGTCAGCGTGACCCAGCGGTTCTCGTTCGGCACGAAGAAGCGCTTGCGCTGCACGTTCGGCTTGAACCACCGCTTGGTGCGCCGGTGCGAGTGCGAGACCGTGAACCCGCTCGTCGGGCGGCGGCCCGTGACTTGACAGATGTTGCTCATAGGTGGCTCGGTGGGGCTAGGCGGGCTGACGATTGCTGCGCCGGTTACGGCAGCCGATCACGGCAGCCGATTACGGCGAACGGCCAAGGCTAACGGTGATCACGTAAATCCACTTGCTAACTCGCGCGGTTCTTTCCTACGGTCGTGCGCGACGGGAGAGCCCCGCCTCGCCGAGACCCTAAGGAGGTCTTACAATGAAGTTGATGTCAGCCCCGGGCAGCCGCCCTCACGCCGAGCAGCAGCAGCCGCCAGACGGCGACGCCGCGCGCCGCGCCGGCGAGCAACCGCCCCCGCTCGGTGGTGACGTTGCCCCTCGCGCAGAGCTGGCCACCGCCAATGTCACCGAGCTGCTCGTCGAGTTCAACCGCCGCGCAGATGAGCGCGCCGACCGCGCCGACGAAAAGCTTGCCGAGTTCAACCGCCGCGCCGACGAAAGGCTTGCTGAGTACAACCGTCGCGCCGACGAAAAGCTTGCCGAGTTCAACCGTCGCGCAGATGAACGCGCCGACCGCGCAGACGAGCGCATGGACCGGCTGACCGAGCTTGTGGCCAAGGCCCGTGGCATCAGCCCGGCGCTGTTCACCGGCATCATCAGCGCGGCGGTTGTTCTCGTGGTCGGCATTGCCACCCTCGGTTGGTTCGTGTTCGACGCGAAGACGGAAGACCTCCGCACCGAAGCGTCTGAGCTGCGAGAGCACGTCGACTCCAGCTTCGAGTCGGTGCGCGAAGAACTCCGCATCATCAACGAGGTACTGCGTGAGATTCTCCAACGTCTCGTGCTGCTCGAAGCACGGGTTCGTCGCATCGAGATAGCGCTCGACCTGCCGCCGATAGACGTCGACATCATCCAGCCGACGGTGCTAGCCGTGCCCGTCGAGCCGGACGGCGGCGGCCCCGAGCCCGCGCTCAACAGCACGCGCTAGCAGCGCGGCGCTAGCCGCCGCCTACACGTACGGCAGCACCTCGGCGCCGACGCGCTCAAGCACGGCGTAGCGCGGGTCGAAGTTCGGCAAGATCATCACCTGGTCGAGCCCGAGCGACTCGAGGCGGCCGAGCCGTTCGATGAGCTGCGGCGCGGTGCCCACCAGGCACGTCGCGTCGATCAGCTCGGGCGTGAGAAACCGCTCTTCTTCGGGCAGCACCCAGCAGTTGTGCCCGGCGTGGATGCGCTGGTGGATGCGCTCGGGGTCGTAGCCGTCGAGCATCGCCACGTAGTCGTCCCAGACGTCGGCGAGGCGCGGCCCGGGCGCTCGCCCGTATTGGCGGAACTGGTCGTAGCTGTAGTGCAGCGACGCCATTGCGAACGCGCCTGCCTCGTCGCGCACTCGCTGGCTCGCAATCGTCTCGCCTTCATCGAGCACGACCATCGTGGTGAGCGAGCACATCAGGTAGTTCGAGCGGTCGAGCGTGCGTCCGGCCTCGGTCGCGCCTCGCTCGATCGACTCCCAGACCCGCTCAAGTGCCGCGCCATCAGGCGGCACCGACAGCACCGCGCCGTCGCCGTGCGCGCCCGCCAAGCCCAAAGAGCGCGGCCCGAAACCCGACACATAGAGAGGGATGGGGTCGGCGAAGTTGACAAACCCCGCGTCGGGCATCAAGTGGCGGATGAGCGTGTCTCGCCCGTCGAAGCGGTGCAGCGCTTCTTCGCCGCGCAGCAGCGGTGCCAGCGCGGCGAGGTAGCGGTCGAAGGTGGCGATGCGCTGCGGCTTGTGCCCCATGATCCGCATAGCGGTGTTGCCGGTGCCGATGCCGAGAAACGTGCGCCCCGGCGCGAGGGCGTTGATCGTCGCTATCGACGCGGCGGTGACCGCGGCGGGCCTCGTGCCCGACACCGACACGCCGGTGCCGAGCGCGATGGTGCTGGTGCGGTCGGCTGCCAGCGCCAGCGCGGCGTAGCAGTCAGACCAAATCATGTGGCTGTCGGCGAGCCAGGCGTGGCTGTAGCCCAGCTGCTCGGCTCGCACGACGTAGTCGATGTCGCCGATGTGTGATGCGACGCAGACGCCGATGTCCATGGTGTGCCCCTCTTTCGTCGGGTTGGCTCTCGTCGGGTTGGCTCTCAGGTTGCTTTCAGGAAGTGCCCGCACGCTTTGGTGGCGTGAGGACACTCTCTGTCGGTGCGCGTGACGCTAAACACAACGCGGTGAAGTTCGCTGGCGAGCGCCGCAATGCGGTCTCTAAAGAGGGCCGCAAAGAGCCGAAGTTCGCCAACGCGCCGGTCGACCGAGCGGCCGGTGGGGTGCTCGTTTACGACGACCGCGTGCTGCTGGTGCACCGCCCTCGCTACGACGACTGGTCGCTCCCGAAGGGGCACCTGCGGCGCGGCGAAACCTGGCAGCAAGGCGCGCTGCGCGAGGTCGCCGAAGAGACCGGCCTCGACGCCACGGTGACCGGCGAAGGCGTGCCCGTGGCTTATCTCGTCGGCCACAACCTGCCGAAGGTGGTCATGTTTTTTCCGATGGTGCCCGCGACGTCGACGGTCGAGATCGCCGTCGACGGCGACGAGGTCGACGAAGCCGTGTGGCTCGACCTGCGACAAGCTCGCGACCAGCTGAGTTACGCGTTTGAAGTGCGCGCGCTCGACGCGCTGTGGCCGCTCGCGGCGGCGGCGCGCTGAGAGCGGGCCGGTAGCGACGACGTGACCAGCGAGCCGCCGCACACCGTCGCCGTCGTCGACGATGACCGCGCCATTCGTTCGTCGCTGCGTCGCGCGCTCACGCTTGAGGGCTACGAGGTGGTTGAGGCCGCGGATGGCGCCGCGGGCAACAAGGTCGCCGGCGACTGCGACCTGATGGTGCTCGACGCGACGATGCCGAAGATCGGCGGGTTCGAGCTGTGTCGACGGCTGCGAGCCGCGGGCAGCGACCTTCCCATCTTGATGCTGACCGCGAGGCAGAGCACGTCCGACCGGGTCGAAGGGCTAGACGCCGGCGCAGACGACTACCTCTCCAAGCCCTTCGCGCTCGACGAGCTGCTGGCCCGCATCCGCGCTCTGCTGCGTCGCACGACGCGGGCAGTTGGGGCCGACGGTGTCGCCGCGGCCGACGAGCGGTTCGCCTTCGCCGGCCTCACGCTCGACACCGCGACCCGTGAGGTCACGCGCGACGGCGAGCCGATCGATCTCTCGCGCACCGAGTTCGCGCTGCTCGAGCTGCTCATCAGCAACCCGCGCCGAGTGCTGTCGAGCGACGAGATCTACCGCGAGGTGTGGGGCTACGACGCGACGCTCGCGTCGAACTCGCTGCAGGTCTACGTCGGCTACCTGCGCCGCAAAACCGAACCCAACGGCGAGCCCCGCCTCATCCACACCGTGCGCGGCGTGGGCTACGTGCTGCGCGACGACAGCGGCAAGAAATGAGGCGGCGCATCAGCCTCCGCACTCGGGTCGCGCTGATGGTCGCGGCAACGACATCGGTGATGGTGATCGCCATCGGCTCTGTCGCGCTGTGGGCGGCGAACGCGGCAGCGATCAACGCCGTCGATGAGGTGCTGCGCGACCGAGCCGCCGAGCTGGTGCTGACCGGACGTCCGCGGCCGACGATCTCGTTCGTCGAGCGCGGCCGCTTCCAGCCCGACGACGTGCTGATGCAGGTGATGCAGGTCTCTGGCGCCAGCCACAAGCGCTTCCACGGAACCAAGGACGTGTTGCCGTTCGGCGACCTCGACCGCCAAGTCGCCGAAGGCAAGCGCAAGCACGCCAGCTACTCGACGTGGTCGCAGGGCGTGAACCTGCGCGTCTACACGGTGCCGGTCGCGGTGGTGGTGAGGTCGAACCTGCAAGGCCGTGGTCGCGGGCGTGTTCGGCCGACGTCGATACCGACGGCGCTGACCGACGACAAGCCCGACTTCACGGTGACGGTGGCGAAGCCGCTCGACGAGATCAACCAGAGCAACGCCAACTTGCGCAACACGATGGTCGTGTTCGGCGGCATCGGCATCGTGGGCGCGGCCTTGGCTGGGTTCGTCGTGGCTGGCAGCGCCATCAAGCCGGTGCGTCGGCTGACCGAAGCGGCGAGCCGGGTTGCGGCCACTCGCGACGTCGACGTCACGATCGAGCCGAGCGGCCCGGCCGAGGTCGCCGAGCTAGCGGCGAGCTTCAACGCGATGCTCGACGCGCTGGCGCGCGCTCGCGCTCAGCAGCACCAGCTGGTAGCCGACGCGAGCCACGAGCTGCGCACCCCGATCACGAGCTTGCGCACCAACATCGAGCTGCTGATGCGCTCGTCGCCCGGGCCGCGACAAGCGGGATCACAACGAGAGGGCTCCCAACAAGCGGGTCAGCTCGACGACGACGAGCGCGCGCAGATGCTCGAAGACGTCGCCAGCGAGCTCGAACAGCTCACCACGCTCGTCGATGAGATGGTCGCGCTCGCCACCGACGAGCACGACTTCGGCCCAGCTCAGCGGGTCGACCTCGCCGACTTGGTTGCCGAGGTGGTGCGTCGCCACCGACGGCTCACCGACGTCGCCATCGTCGACGACCTCGCGTCGTCGCACGTCTGTGTGGTGCCGCTGCTCGCGCAGCGCGCCGTGTCAAACCTCATCGACAACGCTGTGAAGTGGACGCCCGCCGATGGCACTGTCACGGTCACGGTCGACAGCGGCGCGGTCACCGTGACCGACACCGGCCCGGGCATCGCGCCCGACGACCTGCCGCACATCTTCGACCGCTTCTACCGAGCCGACGATGCCCGCTCGATGCCAGGCTCAGGCCTCGGCCTCTCCATCGTCGCCCGCGTCGCCGACATGTTCGACGGCACCGCCGCCGTCGTGCGCTCCGACCCCACCGGCACAACCATGCGCCTCACCTTCGGCTCAACCGTCGCCCCACCCGACGACGAAAATGGCGCCGCTCAGCCCCAAGGCGACGCGTAACGTCACCGACGTGACCAACGCCGCCACGGTCGACACCCGAACGCGAGGCCTGACCGACTGCCTCGACGCGGTCATTCACGGCGACTCCCGCGAGGTCGTCCGTGGCCTGCCCGATGAATCGGTGCACGCAATCGTGTCGGACATCCCGTACGGCATCGGCGTCGAAGATTGGGACGTGCTGCACAGCAATCAGAACTCGGCGTATCGAGGGTCGAGCCCGGCGCAGGAGACAGCAGGTGCGGTCTTTCGCGCGCGCCGCACCGAGCGCAACGACTGAGCGTCGTCTACGGCCGACGCGGTGACGCCACAGAAGCTGACCGCTGGCAGGGATGGCGGGTCGGCAACCTCCGACCGACGTTCGAGCCGATCCAGTGGCTCGCGAAGCCCTACAAGATCGGAACCACCATCGCAGACAACGTCCTTCAACACGGGGTGGGCGCCTACAACCAGGGAGCGTTTGAGCGGCTCGTTGGCAGTCCGGGCAACGTGCTTTCGATTGGCTTCGAGACGGGTGAGAGCGGGCTGCATCCCACGCAAAAGCCGGTCAAGTTGATGGAGGCGCTCGTCTCGCTCGTGACCTGCGAGGGGCACGTCGTTCTCGACCCGTTCGCTGGCAGCGGGTCGACCCTGGTCGCAGCCCGACGCACCGGCCGCAGGTTCATCGGCATCGAGCAGAACGCCGCGTACTGCCAAACAGCCAACGAGCGCCTCACCCACCAGCACAACCATGCGCCTCACCTTCAACTCCCGGCAATGACCTCCCGGACGCGGTTGCCCAGCGAACGCAGCGTCGACGGGGAAGGATGCGTTCGTGCTGCTCACCGGTCTGGCGACGACTGACTTGCGGTTGTCCTCTACCACCATCACGTAGCCGAACCAGGGCGGCCACTGTCCCAGCAGCCCGTGCCGCGCCGCCATGTGGATGCCACGACCTTGGCCGATCATCTCCTCGATGCGGTTGTTCTGGTTGTTGCCGAACGAACCCACCTGCGACTTCAACTCAAGGACAGCGACCAGCTCGCCCTCGTGCCCTACGCGTTCGACGGCACCGCCACAGTCGTGCGCTCCGATCCCATCGACACCACGATGCGGTCAAGCAGTTCGCGGTGGTGCTCGATGCCGTAGGCGACTGCGGCGAGGTCGGTGGCACGGTCGACATCGCGTCGCTCGAACGCCTCGGCGAGGCCAGCAGCGAGCGTCGGCGAGATCGCCTCGACGGGTGGCACCCGTATCTGTCGCAGATACTGCGCCTGAAACCGCATCGTGCCTCCACGCATGCGAACGCAGTAAGCCCCGACGAACAGGTCGGCGACCCGTGACAGCAGCAACCCGCCGAGCACCTTCAAGTCCCACGCGTCCGAGGTGACCCAATACAGGTTGTGATGCGGATAGAGCGCGCCATCTTCCAAAGTCGGGTGCGCTCGCCGCGCCATGTCGGGAAACAGCAACTTGCGACGCCCGATGAGCCGCTCGTCGACCTTGTCGATCGTGCGGTACCAACGGTCGGGCATCTTCTTGCCGATGTGCCGGCGCCTGAGCAGCTCTTGATGCCCGGCGAAATACTTCGCAAGCCGGGGGTACGCCGCGAGGTCTACGAGCGTGCCGTTCGACGACCACGGGTTGACCAGGTACTGCTTGGGCTGCGTGACCGCGCCGTGCTGAATGTCGTTCCGCATAACCAGCGGCAGCAGGCGATCTGGCTCGACGACCTCGGCATCTCGGGTGACGTACACGGCGTCGTTGCCGGTAGCGATGCCGATGCCAACCCGAGTGCGGGTGTGAGGCGACTCCAGCGGCGCAAAACGTTCGTTCAACTCTTCGAGCAACCCCAGCTGCTCCGGGTCACCTGACGGCCACAGCCCGCCGCCGGCAGAGAACCACTGCGGAAGTTCGACCGCCGTGAAGCACTCGTTGCGATGCGGCGCGGCGCGATTTCGTAGCCACGAACCAAAGTCGGCCGCGGTCGACTCGTTGAACTGCGCGGTCGCGGTCGCCGCCACCGCGGGCCCTTGCGCAGCGTTGCGGACAACGGTGATCGCCGGGTAGGCAGACACGCGCTGCTCGAACGCGTCGACGTCATGCAGCGACAGCACGGCCTCCACGCTGAACGCGGCCTCGGTTGTCAGCAGGTAGTCGTCGCAGGTGATCCAGCTGCGCGTGAGGCTCGCGGCCACGCTCGGGTCGACCTCCGAACAGCAGAGGTGGTGGTAGAGCAGCGTGTCGACGTCACGCGCGTTGCGCTCTGTTGGTCAAGACCTCGCCGTGTTGCGTTGGCCTCGTCTCTAGCACTCCACGTCAGGGTAGGAGTGGGGTGCGACACGGCAGAGGAACTGCGGTGGCGCGGTGGGGCACCCCCAACGGGATTCGAACCCGTGTTACCGGCGTGAAAGGCCGGCGTCCTAGGCCACTAGACGATGGGGGCTAGAGCACGCTGTGGCGCCAACTCAAGGCTACGGCGGTGCGGCGACGGAGGGCGACCGCAGCGGCGACACCAAAAACGCGGCGCGGCTAACCGACGTCGGGGTCGAGGCGGTGCACGGCGTTGACCAGCTCGTCCAGCATCAAGCCCAGGTAGATGAACTCGACGTGCTCTTTGTCGCGCTCGGTGTCGCCCGTGATTGAGGGCAGCTCGTCTTCGCTCACGTCAAGCTGCGTTCCCATCACCAGCCGCATCACGTTTAACCCGCGCAGCCAGCCTCGCGCCTGCTCGAGCGTCAGCTCGATCGAGCCGCCGTGCTCGCTGAGCTGCTTGAGCCCGTCGTGCACGTGGCGCATGCTCTCGAGGTGCGTCTTGGCGAGCGTCGGTCGCACCATCTGCTGATACTCCCGCTCGGCGTCGGCATCGTCGACGTGAGTGGTCGGGAAGAGCCGCAGCAACGTCGGGTTGAGCAGTCCGCCTTGCACCATCTCGTCGGTCGACTCCTCGAACTCGGCAAACGTCTTCGACAGCGCCGTCACCACCAGCAGCATCTCGCGGTCGTCCAGCCGTGCGCGCACACCCGCCTTGGTGGCGACGAAGTGCTTCGGACGCACCGCCCTCACCTGTCCTGCTGCATCGTTGCCCACAAGCCGAACTCATGCAGCCGCGAGACATCAAGCTCGGCCTTCTCGCGGCTGCCCGAAGACACCGCCGCACGCCCCTTGTGGTGAACGTCGAGCATCAGCTTCGTCGCCTTGTCTTCGTTGTAGCCGAACAGCTTCTGGAACACGTAGACGACGTACGACATCAAGTTGATCGGGTCGTTCCACACGAGCACCACCCACGGGTATTGCGTCTCGTCGTGCGTGCGGGTGTCGCCGGTCGTGACCGGATCGGCGACGGCGGGCTCGGCGACGGCAGGCTCGGCGACGGTTGATTGGTTGACGGAAAATCGAGGACGCACGTCGGCAGTCTTACTGATGCGCGGCCCCATTAGCCACGGAGTTTCTCTCTGACCCGTTCGCGGTCGTCGGCAGCGCGACGGTCAGCACCAGCCGGGTCACCGACACCACCAGCGCGGTCGCGCCCGCGATGTGCAGCCCGACCAGCACGACCGGCAGCTCGTTCAGATACTGCACGTAGCCGATCGACGCTTGCGCGGCCATCACGACCAGGCACGTCACCAGCGCACGTCGCACCTGCTCGACGCGCGCGCTCGCCACGCGCCGCGCAGCACCCGTCAGCCAACCCAAGAACGAAAGGCTCAGCACGACCAGCGCGATCACCGAGACGGCGTGAACGCGCGTCACGTCGTCTAGCTCGTAGCCCAGCCGCGCGACGTCTTCGTCGCCGCCGTGCGGCCCCGACGCAGTGACGAACGTGCCGGTCACCACGGCGACGCAGGTCAAGCCCGCGACGCAGCCCGTCCACGCGGCGAGAGCGGGACGACGAGCTGTGTCGGCGAAACCGGCGCCGCGCCCATCCGGCGCCTCGCGCGCCGCCAGCCACACCAGCACCGTCGCCGCGACCACCAGCAGCATCGACGCGCCGAAGTGCGCCATCACCACCTCCGGTCGCAGGTGCGTCAGCACCGTGACCGCGCCCAATCCGACCTGCGCTGCCACGCCCAGCACCAGCGCGCTCGACCACCACAACAAGTTGGCCCGACGCGGCGACCGCAGCCACGCGCCGCTCACCGCGGCGATGACCGCGAGGCTCACCGCGCCGGTGACGAGCCGGTTGCCGAACTCGACCCACCCGTGAAAACTGGCTGCTGGTACCAGCTTGCCCGGCTCGCACGTCGGCCAGCTGCTGCAGCCCAGTCCGCTGCCGGTCAGCCGCACCGCCGCGCCGGTGATGACGATCGCCACCAAGCTCCACAGCGCCGCCCGGCTGACGAGCGCGAACTGCGCCGGCGTCAGATGTCGCGACCGCGTGCGCTGTTGGGTGCTGGGCTGCTGGGTAACCGCCACCGCCCCGCGAAGCTAGAGGCCCCGTGAAGCTAGAGACCAGTGAAGCTCGAGGCCCCGCGAAGCTCGAAGCCAAGCGTCAAACGCACCGCAGTCTGTCTCTATCGTTACCGGTGATGGAAACCGCCTCCACCGTCGCGCACGGCGCGGTGACGCACTCGGTCTCAGCCAGACGCATCCGGGCATACGTCGCGCTCACCAAGCCGCGCATCATCGAGCTGCTGCTGGTCACCACGGTGCCGCCGATGGTCGTCGCCCACGCAGGCGTGCCCTCTGCCTGGCTCATGCTCGTCACCGTCGCCGGCGGCACGCTGGCCGCGGGCGGCGCCAACACGTTCAACATGATCGTCGACCGCGAGATCGACGCGGTGATGGAACGCACCGCCCGGCGGCCGCTCGTCACGGGCGAAGCGTCGGTGCGCGGCGCGATCATCTTCGGCGTCGTGCTCGAGGTCGCGGCGTTCGTGCTGCTCGCCACCGTGGTCAACCTTTTGTCGGCGGTGCTCGCTGCGTCGGCGTGCGTCTTCTACGTGTTCGTCTACTCGATGTGGCTCAAGCGCACGTCTCGCCAAAACATCGTCATCGGCGGCGCGGCCGGAGCGGTGCCGGTGCTGGTCGGCTGGGCTGCGGTCACCAACAGCGTTCCGCTCGCCGCGTGGCTCGGCTTCGCCATCGTCTTCTTCTGGACGCCGCCGCACTTCTGGGCGCTCGCCATCCGCTACGCAGGCGACTACGCAGCCGCCGAGGTGCCGATGCTGCCGGTCGTCGCCACCGTGCGCGCCACCGCCGCGCAGATCGCCGCCTACAGCGTCGTCGTCGCTGGCCTGTCGGTCGCCTTCGGCGTGGTCGCCAAACTCGGCACCCTCTATTGGCTCGCGGCGGTCATCACCGGCGCGCTCTTCGTGGCCGAGACGCTGCGGCTGTGGCGCAAGCCCGACCCCACCAAAGCGATGGCGGTGTTCCGCTACTCCATCGGCTACCTGGGCATCTTGTTCTGCGCGATGGCAGCCGACGTCATCGTGCGACACGGGTTCTGATTTGCCCGCTGACCCGTTACTCGCTTTTCGTTCGCTACAGTTTGCGCCCGTTGTCCGAGTCGCCAGTGAATAACTCCACAGCCGCGCCCCTGGTCGCCGAAGACCAGAGCCCGCTCGGTTGGTTCCACACCGCCGACCACAAGCGGGTCGGGCGGCTCTTCGTCGTCTGCGCGCTGGCGTTCGGCGTCGCGGGCGTCGTCGTCGACCTGCTCGTGCGGCTCGACTTGGCGTCGGCCACCGACTCAGCCGTGCTCGGGCTCGACGCGTTCGCGCAGATGTTCTGGCTGTCGCGCGAAGCGCTCGTGCTGCTGGTTGTCATTCCCGCGTTCTTGGGCGTCGCCACCTACGTCGTGCCGCTGCAGATCGGCGCGCCCAACGTCGCGTTCGCGCGAGGCTCGGCTGCGTCGTTCTGGGCGTGGCTCGTCTCGGCGGGCATCTACGTCGGCGCGTATGCGGGCAACGGCGGCCCATACGGCGGCTGGGCTGACGGCGTCGACCTCTACCTGGTCGGGCTGGCCGGCCTGGTCATCTCGCTGCTCGTCGGCGCGGTCAGCGTCGCCACCACCGTGCTGACGATGCGGTCGGCGGGCGTGTATCTCGACATGACCGCGCCGTTCAGCTGGTCGGCGCTGGTGACCGCGTCGATGCTGGTGGTCAGCCTGCCGGTGCTGCTGGCGCAGATCGCCATCGCGTACGTCGACCACCGCTACGGACGTGTCTTCCTCGACGGCAACTACGGCATCAGCGCCCGCTTCGCCTGGGCGTTCGCCGCCCCGCAGCTGTTTATCTACGTCGTGCCGGTGCTGGGCGTCGCAGCCGAGGTGCTGCTGGCAGCGGCGCGTCGCTGGGTGTTCGAGCCGATCGCGCTCTACTTCACCATCGGTCTGGTCGGGCTGTTCGGCTTCGGCACGTGGGCGAACTTCGCCGTCACGACCGAGGGCGCAGACGTCGCCGACGGCATCGAAGGCATCGTGCTGGTCGCGCTCTACGCGGGTGTGGCGCTGGGCACGTTCGGGCTGATGGCGCTCATCGGCTTCACCTTCTTTGGCGCGCGCAAGCTGCCCAAGCCGACCGTGGCGGTCGTCGCCGGCGCGCTCGCCGTCAAGCTGTTGCTCATCGAAGCGCTGTTCGGCATCGTCGGTTCGGGTGCCGACCTGTTGCAGATCGCAGACCGCGGACGCGACGGCAACCCGTTCCTGCGCGACACCACGTGGGTCACGTCGCAGTTCTCGCTCGTCGTCTACGGCGTCGGCGTGCTGGGCTTCATCGCAGCGCTGCACTGGTGGGCGCCGAAGATGTGGGGCATTCGTTTGTCGGAAGCGGCTGGCTGGCTGGCGACGCTGCTGGTCGGCATCGGCGCGGCGCTCGCGTCGCTGGGGCCGGGCTTGTCGGGCGTGTTCACCGAGCAGCCGGAGTTTGTGTTCGACTCGCCGCAGACGACCACCACCTATCTCAGCCTGACCGACGCGAGCGGCGCGGAGGGGTTCACGATGCTGGGCGCGCTCGGCGTGATCGGCGTGCTCGCGGGGTTGGCGGTGACGCTCGCCAACCTGGTGTTCGCCTCCGGCCGACTCCGCCGCCGAGGAGCCGACGTCGGTCGCGACCCGTGGAACGCGCTCACGCCCGAGTGGCTGCTGCCGTCGCCGCCGCCGCCAGGTCAGCCCGAGGAGGTCGCGGTGCTGACGAGCGGCACGCCGCTGCTGGTCGACGAAGCGGCTGCCGAGGCCGCGGCCGACGATGTTCCGGTCGACGAGCCCGCCGAAGTCGACAAGGCAGCCGCAGACGAGCTGGCCGATGCAGACAAGGTGGCCGCCGCCGTATGACCGACGCACTGCCAGCCGCAGCCGCGGCGAACCCGCGACGCCAGTTCGTGGCAACCGGCTTCGCCGTCGCCGCCGGCGCGATGCTGATTGCCGGCGCGCTGGCGTTCTACATGGCGCGCCGCCACGCATCGGGCGCGACCCCCGGGCTCGACTGGCTCGAAGGCCACTCGGTGCCCAACCCGCAGTTCGACTACGCGTTGTTGACGCTGTTCGCTTCGGTCGTCACGGCGCACTGGGCGTTGTGGGCGAGCCGCCGCCGAGAGACGGGCCACGCGTGGCTCGCCATTGCCATCACGTTGCTGTTCGGGTTTGGTTTCTTGAACATGGTCGTGTTCAGCTTCAACCGCATGGAGCTAGCCGCAGGTTCGGGCGAGTGGGCCAACCTCGCGTATGCCATCTCCGGCCTCGCGCTCGCGCTGGTGGTGCTGGCGATGTTCTACTTGGGCTTGATGAGCTTGCGCAGCCTCGGCGGCAGCGTCGGACGAAGCGGCAGCACGCCGCTGGGTGCGGCGGTGTTTTTCTGGGATTTCGCGGTCGTCGCTTGGACGGCGACCTGGTACGTCGTGTTCGTGGTGAAGTAGGGGTCTGGTGCTAGGAATCGCAAGCCGCTACTTCGCTGGACGAATCGCTCTCGCCGCCGCGGCGGCCGTGTTCATCGGGCTGGCGACCGGCGCCGACGGCGACGGGCACATCGCGTTCTACGCGACCATCGTGTTCGGCGGCGCGGCGGCCGCGTTCGCGTTGCTCTCCGCGCTGACGCTCACCGTCGGCGACGGCGACTCGGCTGACGGCACGAACGCCGCCAGCCAGCCCGTCCAGCCTGCCTACTGGCCGTTGGTGGGCGCGCTCGGCATGGGCTTGGTGATGGTCGGCGTGGTCATCGACGCGATCTTCACCGTCGGCGGACTGGCGTTGATGACGATTGCCGCCATCGAGTGGACGATGTGCGCGTGGGCAGAGCGGCTGGGCGGCACGCCGGCAGAAAACGAAGCCGAGCGTCGCCGCTTGTTGAGGCCGTTCGAGATCGCGCTGTTCGGGGCGGCAGGCATCGCTGTGCCGGTGGCGCTGTTTTCGCGGGTGCTGCTGGCAGTCGAGCGCAACGCCGCCAGCTACATCACCATCATCATCGCTGCGGTCATCTTGTTGTTCGCGTTCATGCTGTATGCGCTGCCGCAGATGCGACGAGCCATCGTCGCCAGCACGCTGTTTGTGGCGTGCGTCGCGCTGATCGCGGCCGGCATCACCGCGGCGGCTATCGGCGAGCGAGACTTCCACCATCACGGCGATACGGAGACGCACGGCGAAGCCGGCGGCGGCGGAGGCTCGGGTGACGGTTCCGGCTCAGGAGAGGGTTCGGGCTCAGGCGGGGAAGGCGGCAGCCATGAGTAGAGTTGGCGGCGCAGTGATGCGTAAGTTGACAGGCGTCGGCCTCGCGGTGCTGCTGGTTGGTATCGCCACCGGTTGCGCGACCAGCAGGCTCGACACCATGAGGCCCGTCGGTGAAAACGCGAAGACCATCGACGGTCTCAACCGTCTCTCGGGCATCATGGCGATTGTCGTCGGCCTCATCGTCGCGGTTGCGGTGGTGCTGGTGATCGTCAAGTTTCGGGCGCGAAGCACCGACGACCCAGACGACCTGCCGCCGCAAATTCACGGCAACGCCAAGGCCGAGTTGACGTGGACTCTCATTCCCGCGGCGATGCTGGTGTTCTTGGCGGTCGTGACGCTGCCGACGATTTTCGATTTGTCTGAGAAGGGCGACGGTCGCACCGTCGTGGTGGAAGGCCAGCAGTGGTGGTGGCAGTTCAGCTATGACATCGACGAAGACGGCGAGATTGACATCGTCACCGCGAACGACCTGGTCATTCCCATCAACGAAGAGGTCAACCTCGAGATTTTGTCGAACGACGTGATCCACAGCTTCTGGATTCCACAGCTGAACGGCAAGAAAGACGCGGTGCCCGGCCGGGTGCACGACTGGCGCATCAGCTCGCCCGAGCCGGGCATCTTCTACGGCGAGTGCACCGAGTTTTGCGGGCTCAGCCACGCCAACATGCAGGCCCGGGTGGTGGCGTTGACCGAAGACGATTTCGACCGGTGGGTAGCCCAGCAGCTAGAGCCTGCCGTTGTGCCGGCGTCTGGCGCGGCGGCGAATGGACACGAGCTGTTTGGCACGCACTGCCAGAGCTGCCACGTGATCGACGGCGTATACGAGGCAGCTGGCGACGGCCAGGCAAACCTCATCGCCGGACTTGCGCCCAATCTCACCAACCTGCTCACCCGCACGTCGTTCGCCGGGGCTTACTTTGAGATGTATGAGCCCGACGGCAGCTTGAACGAAGCCGAGCTGCGCGAGTGGGTGCGCAACGCGCCCGGGCTCAAGCCAGCCAACGCGGCTAACCGCCAGGGAATGCTCGACTTCTCTGAAATTTTGACCGACCAAGAGCTAGATGACCTCGTCGCCTACCTGAGCACGCTCGGCTCGCCGCCGGTGCTGCCCGCGACGAGTTAGCTCGACATGGTCTGGTTGCCCACGATGTCCCCCACGAGGTTCGCCCGATGGCGCTAACAGCGGAACAGCCAACCGAGCAGTCGACGGCGCTCGAACTCACCACCGGCGACGCTCACGACGACGCCGCTCGCAGCACCGGCGTGTTCGCTCGACCCACGCACGCGAAGGGCTGGCGGGCGTGGGTGTTCACCGTCGACCACAAGAAGATCGGCATCATGTACGGCGTCGTCGCCATGTTCTGGTTTTTCTGGGGCGGCATCGAGGCACTGCTCATTCGAGTGCAGCTGGCGACGCCGAACGGCACGACGCTGACCGCCGATGAGTACAACCAGCTGTTCACCATGCACGGCACGACAATGGTGTTCTTGGTCATCATGCCGCTCGCCGCGGCTTTCGGCAACTACGTCGTGCCGCTGCAGATCGGCGCGCGCGACGTGGCGTTTCCCCGGCTGAACGCGCTGGGCCTGTGGGTGTTCGTGTTTGGCGGCATTTTCTTGAACCTGAGCTGGTTCTTGGGCGGCGGCCCCGACGGCGGCTGGTTCGCGTATGCGCCGAACACCGGCATCGATTTCAGCCCTGGCAACGGCATGGACTTCTACGCGCTGGGCTTGCAAATCGCGGGCCTCGCGTCGCTGGTGGGCTCGATCAACTTGATCGTCACCATCTTGAACATGCGAGCGCCCGGCATGACGCTGATGCGGATGCCGGTGTTCACGTGGATGATCTTGGTGGTTCAGTTTTTGCTGGTGTTCGCGCTGCCGGTCATCGCCATAGCGCTTGCGCTGCTGAGCTTCGACCGACTGTTCGACGCGAACTTCTTCGACGTCACCGCGGGCGCCGACCCGCTGCTGTGGCAGCACCTGTTTTGGATATTCGGTCACCCCGAGGTGTACATTCTCATCTTGCCGTCGTTTGGCATCGTGTCTGAGACGCTGCCGGTGTTCAGCCGCAAGCCGCTGTTCGGCTACCCCGTCATCGTGCTGTCGGGCGCGGCTATCGGCTTTATGGGTTGGGGCGTGTGGGCGCACCACATGTTCGTTTCCGGAATGGGGCCGGTGTCGGTTGCCGCGTTCAGCGCGACCACGATGTTTATCGCAGTGCCGACCGGCGTGAAAATATTGAACTGGATCGCCACGATGTGGGGCGGGCGCATTCGCTTTACGGTGCCGATGATGTTTTCGGTGTCGCTGGTGTCGATGTTTACCATTGGCGGGCTGTCAGGCGTCATGCACTCAATCGCGCCGGCAGACACGCAGCAAACCGACACATACTTCATCGTCGCTCACTTTCACTACGTGCTGTTTGGCGGCGCGCTGATGGGGCTGTTCGCGGGAATGTATTACTGGTGGCCCAAGGCGTTCGGCCACAAGTTGAACGAGCATCTAGGCAAGTGGCACTTCTGGTTGGTGCTGCTGGGCTTCAACTTGACGTTCGGCCCGATGCACATCGTCGGGTTGCAGGGCATGGCTCGACGGCACAGCCAATACGGGCCCGAAGACGGCTTTGACTTCTGGAACTTGGTTGCGACGATTGGCGCGTTCGTCATCTTGGCGGGAATGCTGGTGTTCGCGCACAACATTTTGCGTTCGTGGCGGGGCTACAAGCGAGGTACGGTGCCGCAAGCGCCGCCCGATCCGTGGGACGGCCGCGCGTTGGAGTGGGCTATTCCGTCGCCTGCGCCTGAGCACAACTTCGACTACGTGCCGGTGGTGACCAAGGTCGACGACTTTTGGCACAAGAAGTACCAGCCAGACGAAAGCGGCAAGCTGCGTCGCGTCGCCGACGGCAACGCCATCGCGCAGATCGGCGATCAGCATCCGCATCTGCCGTCGCCGTCGTATTGGCCGATCGTCATGGCGCTCGGGTTTCCGCTGATCGCGCTGGGGCTCATCTACACGCTGTGGCTCACCGGCATCGGGTTGGCGTTGGTGATCGGCGCGATGTTCGGGTGGAGCCTCGAACCGCCGACCGACCCAGATGCCGAACACGGACACGGCCACCACGATCACGGCGAGCCTTCGGGCCCGGACGAGCTGGTTGACGCGAGCATGAACGGAGCGTCCAATGGCTGACGCAACCGCGCATCTGGCTTACGGCCCGACCGAGTGGGACGAGGTCGACCACGTTCCGACGTCCACCAAGCTCAGCCACGAGAAGCTCACGATGTGGACGTTTTTGGGCTCAGATTGCTTGCTGTTTGGCGCGCTGATCTCTACCTATCTGTTGCTGCGCAACCGGTGGGGGCCATCCTCAACCGGTGAGCGACCAGCCGAACTGTTTGACATTCCGTTTACGTCGGTCAGCTCGTTCGTACTGCTGATGAGTTCGCTGACGATGGTGCTGGCGGTGTCGACGATTACTCGCGGCGAGATCGAGCGGTGCAAGGTTTGGCTGCTGGCGACGGCTTCGTTGGGCGCGGTGTTTATTGCCGGTCAGGTGTATGAGTTCACCGCGTTTTTCCGTGAGGGCATCGGCTACACGTCGAACGCCGCGTCGTCGGCCTTCTACACGCTGACCGGGTTTCACGGCGTGCACGTGTCGTTCGGCATCATCATGCTGGTGACGTTGTGGCTGCTTGTGAAACAAGGCATCGTTACGCGAGACCGCGCCGAGACGGTCGAGATCGTCGGGCTGTATTGGCACTTTGTCGACATCGTGTGGATCGTGATTTTCGCGGTCGTCTATCTCATCCCATGACAACGACACAGGAGGGGAAAGCAGCAGTGGCAGTTGAAGATGCACCCGTGTCGACCAGCGACGCGCCGCACGACGAAGCCGAGCACGAAGCCGATGCCCACGACCACGCCGAGGGCGATCACGGACTGAGCGACTGGGGCTACGTGAAGGTCGCCATCTTGCTGGCGATCTTGACGGCCATTGAGGTTGCGACCTACTTCTACGACTTCGGTTCGGCCGAGGTGCCGAGCTTGCTGCTGCTGATGGTCGCCAAGTTCGCGGTCGTGGTCGCCTATTTCATGCACCTGCGGTTCGACAGCAAGCTGTTCACATACATGTTCGTCGGCGGGCTCGTGCTGGCGTTGGGCGTCTACGCGGCGGTCGGCACGTCGATGGTGTTTTGGACCGACCCAGCAGGGTGCGACGTCGGCACCCTCTGTTAGCTGCCGACGGATGTCCGTCGATGTCGCGCCCGCAGATTCGTCGCTGCTGATGCTGCGTGCGCGAGGTTTGACCGATGATTGATCTGCGCCTCTGGCGCGACAACCCCGACTACCGAGCGGGAGCCATCAGCAAGGGGCTCGACCTTGCTGCGGCAGACGCGCTGACCGCAGCAGACCAAGCCCATCGCGAAGCGCTGCTGGCTGCCGAGCAGGCGCGTGCCGCGCACAACGCCGCTAGCCGCGAGATCGGCCAGGCCGACCCAGCCGATCGTCCCGCGAAGATCGAAGCGGCAGCCGCGACCAAGTCGCAGCTAGAAGCCGTCGAAGCCACCGAGCAAACCGCAGCCGCTCGGCTGAACGAGCTGTTGCTCGCGGTGCCAAACCCGGCGCACGCGTCGGTGCCCAGCGGCGGCGCGCGCGACTTTGAACTCGTACGCGAAGTTGGCGAGCGCGGCGACGCACCGGCGCACGATCACGCGGCGATGGGCGAGATGCTGGGCTGGGTCGATTCAGCCGCCGCCGCGAAAATCTCAGGTACTCGCTTCGCGTATCTGCGACGCGAGGCCGTGCTGTTGCAGTTCGCGCTGATGCAGTGGACGATGACGAAGTTGGTCGAGCGCGGCTTCGTTCCGGTAGTGCCGCCGGTGTTGGTGCGCGAGCAGACGATGGTTGATGCTGGCTTCTTCCCCACCGACCGTCACCAGGTGTATGAGATCGACGGTGATGATTTGTTTCTTACCGGCACGTCTGAGGTCGCTTTGGCAGGCCAGCACAGCGGCGAACGCTTGGCGGCGGAGTTGCTGCCGTTGCGCTACGCCGGTTACTCGTCTTGCTTTCGACGGGAGGCTGGCACGCACGGCAAGGACACTCGCGGCATCTTCCGGGTGCACCAGTTCGACAAGGTCGAGATGTTTAGCTTCGTTCACCCAGACGACAGCTGGGACGAGCTTGAGCGGCTGCGCGAAATACAAGAAGAGCTGGTCGGCGGCCTTGGCTTGCCGTATCGCGTCATCAACGTGGCGGCGGGCGACCTGGGCGCAGCGGCGGCGAAGAAGTACGACCTCGAGGTGTGGCTGCCGTCGGAGAGCGTGTATCGCGAGATCACGTCGTGCTCGAACTACACCGACTACTCCGCCCGCCGGCTCAACACCCGCTGCGTCGCGGACGACGGTGACGGCAAGGCCGAACTCGTCCACACGCTCAACGGCACCGCGTGCGCCATCGGCCGCACCCTCGTCTTCCTGCTGGAGAACGCCCAGCAGCCTGACGGCTCAATCGTCGTGCCCGAGGCGCTGCGCCCTTACTGCGGCCTCGACACCATCGAGCCACCCCCACCACCCGCCGAGTAAACAGCAAGTAAACAAGCATTTTCTATTTACTTCGTTGTTACTAGCGGCCCATGCCGCTAGCCTGACCGCCATGGAGTTGCCTGCAAACCCCTTTCACATGTCACCCGGCGCGCTGCCCGCCGTGGTGGCCGGACGCGACGCGCTGCTCGCCGAGATCGAACAGTCGCTGGCGGCGAACGCCAACCACCACCCCCTGCGCACAGCGATGCTGACCGGGCCGCGTGGCTCTGGCAAGACGACGCTGGTGCAGCTGTGGACCGAGCGGGCGACCGAGAGCGGCTGGTTGGTGGTTCGAGTTGATGCTGGCCGAGACGTGCTGAGCACGTTGCTGCTCTATCAGGCGTTCCATGTCCACGAAGAGCGGCGGTCCAGCGCACTTTCGTCGGCTCCCGACTTCGGCCTTGCAGACAGCGACATCGAGCTGAAGAAACTTCAGCGAGCCGCGGATGCCCCGCATCTGGTGACGTTTCTGCAGACGTTGGTGGCGGCGCACCCGCGGGGTGTGCTGATCATCGTGGACGAGGCGCACAGCGCGTCTCCGTCCGATCTCGCCGACCTGGGACACGACGTCATTCTCGCGAGGGACGGAGGGCGTAAGCCGGTCGCAGTTGTGCTGGCTGGCTTGGCGTCGCTTCGCGACAAGATTCGCTCCGATGCGACTCCTACGTTTGTCCATCGGCTCAAGCATCGCCAGATTGACTTTCTCGGCGCGGCCACATCAGCGAAAGCGTTTGAGGACACCTTGGCCATCGCGGGGTCAACGATCGCACCTGACGCGCTCGACTTGGCAGTTCGTCTTGCCGTCGGCTGGCCGTACATCTTTCAGGCGGTGGGCTACTACTCACTTGAAGAGGCTGGCGGCGCTGGCAGCAGGGTCGAGCGGCGGCATGTGCTCGATGGCGGCATCCAGGCGCTAGAGGATGTGGTTGATGCGCTGATTCGTCCGACCTGGAATCGGTTGTCGGACGTTGAGCGGGGCTTCTTGACGGCGATGACCGAAGATGCTGGCCCGACGTCGGTGATTGATCTCGCGCAGCGCCTCGGCGTGTCAAAGCAGTACGTCAACAACTACCGACGTCGATTGATTGACCGTGGCCTCATTCAGTCAGCGGGCCGCGGCTGGCTGTGTTTCACCATCGGCGGAATGGCTCGCTGGGTGGCGGGCGAAGCCGAACTGGAGGTCGCCGACCTCGAACGCTTTGCCCAGCGTGAACTCCCAGAGGTCACCGACGTCACCGCAGCCGAACGCCTCGACAACAGCGGCGGCCTCAGCAACGGCACCGCCTAGCCGCCCACCGACGTCGCCAGCCCGACCAACAGGCACCACCGCCTACCAACCGAACTGGCGCTTGAGTTCGATCACGCGCTCGCGCTCTTCGTCGGTCATCGGCTCTTCGGACAGTCCGAACGCGTCGTAGGGGATGCCGGTGTCGTCGTGCAGTCCGATGTGCCACGCCTTGCCGTGCGACTCCTCGGCCACTTGCGACGCGGGCTTGCCCATGTCGTCGTCGATCACCTCATTCAAGATGCCGACCTGCTCGGGCGAGAGGTGCGACAGGTCGGGCTCGCGCAGGGGTCGCAGCACCTGCTGCCATCTCACGAGTTCCACGGTCGCGGCCTGCTCGCGCACCAGACGATCAATCACCTGTCGGTAGTCGTCGCTCACCGGACCTTTCGCGAGTGAGATGTAGCGCGACCCGGTCAGCGGCTGCCCTAGCTCCACGTAGCACCGTCGCTCGGCCCGCCACAACGCCTTGTTCAGTCGCACCATCTCGAACGCGGGGTCGTCGGCACACCGGCTGGCGACGTGCAGCATCACCTCGCCCGCGCGCCGCATCGTCGTGTCGTTCACGTCGCCGTAAGTCAGCGACTCCGTTGTCGTCATGTGTCCTTCCTCCTCGGGTGGCTGCGAACT
>CAYRJD010000088.1:0-12280 GCA_964424585.1 uncultured Acidimicrobiales bacterium
GCGAAGCTGAACGAGTAGAGGTGGTTGGGCGTGTCGACGCCGGCGCCTGGGTAGCGGTTTTCCCACCACACGCCGCCGACGGTCGAGTTGCGTTCGATGACGGTGAAGTCGATGCCGGCGCGCGCCAAGCTGATGGCGGCGCAGATGCCCGACGCGCCGGCGCCGATGACGAGCACCTTGAAGCCTGGCGGTGGCGGCGCGGGCGCGTCGACGTCGAACGTGCGTTGGCCGAGCTGCGCGGCGGTGAACTGTCCGTATTCGGGCGGCACCTGCTCGCCCATCGACACGCTGAGCATTCGCACGATGAGGTCGTCGTCGGGTTCTTCGATGGCGAGCGGGCGGCCTGCTCGCCACGCTTGGATGGCTTCGAGCGCGGCTTCGCGCACCTCGCGCTGGTGCGCCTCGGCGAGCCCGCCGCTGTCGTTGTCGCCGAGGCCGACCTGGCGTTCAGGCAGGTAGGGGGCTTCGAGCCAGTGCAGCTCGCCGGTCATCTGCACGAGCACCATCAGCAGGGTCGGGATGTTGGCGATGGCGACCGCGTCGGCGATGGCTCGATCGAGCTGCGGGTCTTGCTGGGCGTCTTGCTGCGGGCCGCGGGTTGGGGCGTTGGTCTGCGCGCTCATGCCGGCTCGACCGTCAGCTCGACCCGCTCGTCGTAGAACGACATCAAGCCTGCGATGTCTGCGACGGCGGGTATCGGGTCGTCGTAGGCCCACACGACGTCGTCGTGCGTGGCGTTGTCGACGGTGACCGACCAGTAGCGGGCGTCGCCCTTGAACGGGCAGTGCGTCGAGGTGTCGGTGGCGGTGAGCAGCAACAGGTTGACGTCTTCGGCCGGGAAGTAGTAGCGGGGCGGCAGCTTGCCTTCGCGCAGCACCTTGGCTTGGTGCGACTCAGCGACGAGGGTTGCGTTGATGTGCACGCTGACGTGCGCCTCGGCGTCGCTGACGGTGATGCGGTGAGCGTCGGCGCTTTGGGCTGCTTCGGCTTCGGTTGGCATGGCTTCGGTTGGCATGGACGGTGACTCCGGTTCGTTGGCTCGTTGGTGACAGGCTGGCTGTCTCGCTACGCAAAGCTACAACAGGAGCGCGCGTGCGCGCTGAAGCGCCCCTTCGCGCTCATCGCCCCGATTGCCGCTTTGCTCGCTCCGCTGCCTAGTGTTTGGCACCTATGACCACTCCCCTAGAACCTGGACTCACCAAGACGGAGACGTTTGAAGTCACCGACGAGATGTCGCCGCCGCACCTGCCAATGAAGGTGCTGTCGACGCCCGACATGATCGGGCTGTTCGAAGGCACTTGCCTTCAGGCGGTTCAGCCGATGCTCGACGAGGGCTCGACCACCGTAGGCATCCACGTCTGCGTCAGCCACGACGCCGCCGTCGCGTCGGGCGAGCAGGTCGACGTCGCCGTGGAGCTGTCAGCCGTCGACCGCCGCAAACTCACCTTCGACGTGAAGGTCACCCACGGCGACACCCAGGTGTCTGCCGGCACCCACGACCGCTTCATCGTCTCCGGCTAACGCCCCGACCGCTCGGTCTTGGGTTGTGGGCGCTAAGGGACTCGAACCCCTGACCCCCTCCTTGTAAGGGAGGTGCTCTAACCATCTGAGCTAAACGCCCGTCAACGTCCCCTACCCTACCGCCTCGCCTACATGTCTTCCGGATGCGGCCAAATCTCGCACACCATATTCGCTAGCTCAAGCCCACGCTCAAGCACGATGTAGTCGTCTAGCTCCTCAAGCTCTCGAAGTCCGGCGTTCATCAACAGACGTGAGTGAAGCAGCTCCTTCCGCTTGTTGCTCCACGGGCTGTTGGACATTGATGCGTTAAGTCTCGTCGTCACAAGCGTCCAGTTTCCGATCGAGTTCACCAGTCGTGCCCGCGGCTGAGGAAACTTCCCCTGCGATTGCCACCACTCACGAGCCGCGGCAGGCGGGGCACCACGGGGCTCGGGCCAGTCGTCCAACTTCCAGCGCTTTGGAATCAAGTGTTCGATTGATAGATCTCTGGGACACCTGCCTTCCGTCTTGCCGTGCGAACCTCGTAGATGATCTTCAATGCCCTCCAGCAACATCCTGATTCGTTTCTGATTCAGATTACTGGAAAGCCGAGGCAAGGCAAGGTTCTGGATCACATTAGCGTCAGTCGGACACTCGAGCGTCACCGTGTCCCCCGTGCCGCGTACGAGCCGGAGCAGCACGTCTGTGATGGTCTTGTCGCCAGTGCTGTCGGCCTGCCTTATGAACGCGAGACCACAATCCATAAGGGGCTGGCTGCCCATTCGGCAAGCGATGCGTCGCACTAGCACCGACTCAAGCATCCGCAGTAGTCGGTGGATATCTGCTTCGTCAAATCGATGCCGCTCCACCTGTAGCCACAAGAGCATAGGCATGAGGGCGTGCGCTTCCATCACGTTCCATCGGTGGTAGAATTGTCCGTCCTCGGTGTCTCCGTCTGCTAGCCTCCAAATGTCATCATATGCGAATCCGTAACGATGAATGCTAGATGCCACCTCTACTGGGTCGCCAGTGGACAACACGTCTGTGATGGAACGAAAGAAGCGCGGCAGATGCACCTCCTGCCGAGTGAACGCCTGCAGCCAATAGAATATCAGGCTTTCGATTCGGGAAGTGGTCGTTCGCCCGTAGGTCACCGACGCCTGCCAGTCGTCTCCGTCAAAATCCTCCCAGTACCTTGTGTAAAACTTCTCCATTTCTTCGTCACTCTCGCTTGAGTCCGCTATCAAGCGATTTTTTAGTAGGTCCGCAACAGACAGCGGAGTGCCGCGCGCATTCATCGTCTCAAATATCGCCTGTTCATCCTCGTCTGGGTCTAACCAGATCAAGACGACACTTAGCGATGACAACAGCGCGCTCACCAAGGCATCGAGCCTCTTGACCACGCCCGCCTCAGCATTTGACCGCTGCACCCACTCTCGTATCTTCAATACAAAGTAGTTCCATGCTTCTAGTATGCTTGAATCGGTGTCCGCTACTTCTGCGCTTGTCGCGTCTAGTAGCACTTTGCGAAACGCTGGCATGTCTGGCGCAGTTGGCCGCACCTTAAGCCGATCGTCCCCCTTCGCGATACGTTCGTCATTGAACAGCAGGCTATCAAGGCGCGCCACGGAGCGCTCGTCGCCCAACTCGCTAGCCACGTCATAGGCAGCCTTCAACACGAGTTGCAAGGTTGTGAGCCTCTGCTGGCCATCCACCACAAGCAGTCTCTCGACGTCACCACCGCCCTCGCCACGCTTTACGATCAGAGCACCGAGAAAGTGCGGTCCGACCTTCCTCCGATCTAGTTGCGCTTCGGACAGTGCCTGTAGGTCAGTCCAGAGGTACTCCCACTGCTTTTCTTCATTCCACGCATAGCGTCGTTGGTACAGCGGTATCTCATACTGCAGTCTCTCTAGAAACACACGGTCAAGCGTCTTGTCTTGTGCATCCATGGATGGGGTTGCCTCTCTTCAGGTGCCAGCGAGGACGCAGCCTAGCGCATCAGTCACCGTAAGCCGTTTTCACGCCACGACAGGACGGGTGCGGCCCACTGACTGCTTGCGTTGTGCTCGTTCATGAGCGCTGCTACCACTCGGAGAGCGACCTAACGGGATGGGTCGCGTAGACTCTCTGCGACGCCCGCACTCAAGGCCCAGCATCGACGATTACCCCGTCGATCGACCACACCTCACTCAGAGTGCGATTGTTTGGTCCGGCCACGCCTGGCTGTTGAGATCGTGCCCAAGCGGCGCGGTCGAGCACGTCGGATGCGTCGTCGGCATCGGTGGCAGGCACGTCGGGGCTGTCACAAACGGGCGCGCTCACGCTCGCGGCATCGGTTCATCTCGCTCGTGCGCTCTAGGGCGCGCTCGCTATCGGCGGCTAAGACCTGGAGCAGGTCGACGTCGAGGTCGGCAGCGGCGTAGGCCATCGCGCGCACGATGTTTGCGTCGACGTCGATCGCAGGCATGGCGTCGTCGATGGCGTGCGGGTCGCTGGCGGTCACCGGCGGGCGCTGTCACGGCATCGGTCGAGCGCGTCGAACACGCGCTCTGTGAGCGTCTCAGCGTCGCTGGCGATGTCGACCACGCGGTCGACGTCACTGGCGACGATGGCACGGGACAGGTCACGTGTCGCGCGTGCGTAGTCGTCCCAGCGGCGGGTTGCGTCCGAGCAGGCGGCGCGCAGGGCGGCGGCGATCTCGCTGCCGAGGTCGGGCGCGGTTAGGTCGTCGATCTGCTCGAACCGAGCGAGCGTTTTTGTGAAGTCGCGGCGTGCGTCGACGCGTCGCTGGTCGGCGGCATCGGCCCGCAGGCTGGCGGCTAAGCGGGTCGTGCTGCGTTCGAGGGTGATCGGCTGGCTGCGGTCGATCTACGAGATCACCAGCGCGGTCACCAGCGCGGCTGCGGTCAGCACGACGACGGCTGCGACGAGACTGGTGCGGCGGCGGTGCGAGCGTCGTGCGGCGTGATCGGGCGTTCGTCGGTCGACGTTCGGCTCGTGCTCGTGGTCGGCTGGCTTCAAGGTCACGGGCGGCTCACTGGCGGGCGCGGTCACGGTTGGCGCACTTAAACACGCTGGCCTCTGCGTCACGCCGAGCACCGATAGCTCTCTCAAAGTGCGTTAGGGCGTTTGTCGGGTCACCTGCGGCGTTCGCGTCGGCGGCGGCGTGAAACCGGTCGGCAACCGTTCGGTAGTAAGCGGCGGCGTTCGGGCAGCCGAGCACTAGCAGGTTCGCTAGCGAACGGGTCTCTCGGGCGGCGCGGTCGAGCGCGCGCGCGGCGGCGGGCAGGTCGTCTGCCTTTAGGTGGGCGCTTACGGCTCTAAGTTCGAGGTCTACGGCTCTATCGCCGGCCGCCCTCACGTCTTGCCAGTCGACGGCGGCGGTCGTCGTCGTCACCGGCAGGGTCGTCGTCGTGCTCGTGCTCGTCGTCACGGGCAGGGTCGTCGTCGTGCTGGCGGCAGCTTCGAGGGCGGCCACTCGCGCGGTCAAGCGTTCAAGCTCGGCTCGGTCGTCGTCACCAGCGCAGCCCGTGACGGCGAGGGCGACGGCGAGCAGCGCGGTTAGGGGTCGGCGGGCGTTCACGTCAGCACCTCGCTAGCTGCGCCCACTCGTGCGGTTCAAGCTGGTCGGCGCGGGTCGAGTGCAGCCGGTCGCAGCGTGCTGCGGTTCGGCGGCGGGCCTGCTCGGCGACGCATTCAGCCCAGTCACCGGCGGGCATCGACGTAGGGCACTGCTCGGTGCTGGCAGGCGGTCTCGGTGCGTCGATCAGGCTGCCGATCACGGCGAGCGCGACGACGGCTGCGATCACGATGATGGCTGCGACCGCCCATCGCCAGCGTCGTTCGCGGTTGCGTCGCTGGCGTTCGCGACCTGCTCGCAGCGTCGCATCGGTGACGACGTAGCGGTCGACCATCAGCTGTCGTGCTGGTCGGCAGGGTGCGGTCGTCGAGCGGCCCATCGGCGGGCGCAGGCGCGGGCGATCTTGAACGCCGCAGCCAGCAGCACGGCGAGCGCAAGCGCGGTCACGGCAGCCGGTCAGTTAGGTCGACGTCGGGGTCGAGGTGGTCGAGCGCGTCAGTCAGTGTTAGGCGGTCGAGCCGGGCCAGCAGCTCGTCGGCTAGCTCGATGTTGCCTGCGGCGAGCGCGTCGCCGTGGGCGGTTACCAGCCAGACAATCATCTCGTCGTCGTTCACCGGTCACCACCGGCGCGTCGTGTCAGGGTGGCGGCGAGGGCTGCGCCTGCGGCGGCGGCGGTCGTCAGCATCGCAGCGAGCATCAGCCCGCCGTGCGCGCGGGTGAACGAGCCTCGTTCGCCGCAGTAGGGGGCCCTAATCATTTGGGGGTCTTCTACCCAGTCGACACAGACGGGTCGACCCAGCTTGAACGTCGCCCACCAGAGGGCGGCTGCGGCGAGCGCGAGCGCGAGGGTCACGCCGAGCATCGCAGCCCTGCGGGTCGGCATCGTCTGGCCGGTCACCGGTCACCCCCGGCATCATCATCGTCGTCGTCCCAGCCGAGGATGGCGTAGACGTCGTCTGCGCTGCGGGCCTCGCACCACTCGGCCGGCAGGTAGCGGCGCTGCAACTGCTGCGTCGACGACGCAGGCGGCGTCGTCAGCGCGGGCGGCACGTAGATCGACGGCGACCACGTCGACGTCGACCCGTCGAAGCCGTCCTCGGCGGCGTCGGCGAGCTTGTCGAGAGCGTCAGCGATCTGGCGGAGTTCGAAGCTGTGATCGACGCCCTGGTTCGCCGCGATCGCCCGGAGCGCGAGACAGATGGCGTAGCCGTGATCGCCGGTCGTCGACGCGGCGCAGCTGGTCGCGCCGCCAGCGAGCAGCACCGCGAGCGCGGCAGCCGCAAGTCGACGCTTCAGGCCGCTCACCGGTCACCACCGGCTTCGTCACGGACAGCGTGCTCGCGGTCAAGGCCGTCACGCTTCACGGCTAGCGGGCCGATTTCGTCGGCGGCGATCTGGCTGACGGTCGGCGAACCGAGCGGGCACAGCCGCACGCCGAGCGCTTGCTGACGGTAGGGCTTCGTCGTCGGGCTGGTCGGCGGCAGGTTGCGGGTCACTCCGTCGCCGCCGGGCAGCCAAGCGGTCGCAGCGCGCCGCGCTTCGTCAGCGTCTCGCCAGCGCGTCGTTTGGTGCGCCCCGAGCCCGCCGTTCTCGTCGACGAGTGCAGGCTCAAGCTCGCCCACTAGCTCGCCGTGCGGCCCGTCGTAGCCGGGCCAGTCACCGGCGGCGCGTGCCTTCGGGGTGGTGCTGGGCGGTTGGTGGTGCCATCGCACGCCGGCGATCTCCACGGTCCGCAGGTCTGCCATTGGGTTCAACTTTCAGGTTTGGGCTCAGTCGGTCGGGTCGTCGGCGAACGGCAGATGCCGCACCCAGGCCGCCGTCATCGCGGTGGAGTCGGCCAACGGCGCATCGAGCCCGGCTGGCTCGTCCGCGGTCGCTACGCCGCACGTCAGCCACAGCAGGCTGGCATGTAGCTGCTCGTCGTTCACGGGTTCGTTGCGTTCCACGCCGGGCAGTCAGTGACTAAAGCTAGCGCGTCAAGGGCTTCGCGGTCAAATCGTGCCGCCAGTTCGTTGGCGAGCGCGGTGTTGCCTGCGGCCATCGCGTCGGCGGTAGCGAGCGCGGCTGCAGTGATTCGTAGGGCTGCGGTGCGGGCGGCGACACAGCCAGCGTCGCCTAACCAGTAGGCGTTGTAGCCCCACTGGTCAGCCATAGTTCGCAGGTCAGCAGGCGCAAGCGTTCCGTCTAAGGCTGCTTGAGTGGCATCAAGGTTCGCACGCAGCAGCCGCTCGGCTTCGGCTTCCGTGGTTTGGGCGTGCTGCGCTGCTAGGCGTTCCGCCGCTCGCAGGTAGTGGTCGCCGATGGGCACAGTCTCACCTGCCTCCACAGGGTCGGCGGCTGACCGGTCATCGTCGTTCGTCACGCCCAAGCCGAGCAGCACGGCGGCAACGACGACCGCGCCGACGACCGCGCCGCCTCCTCCAACGGCCGCCCAACGCCAGCCAGCGCGTCGTCGCTTCAGTTCATCTTGGTGTTCAACGGGCGGGTCGTCTGGTCGCTCGGCTGGCAGGTGGCCGGTCACGGCGCTCACGCTGCCCAGCAGCTCAGCGGCGGCGTGTTTCGGCTGGCTGCCGCCGCCGCCGCTGCGAGGCGGTCGTCAAGGTTGAGGGTGCGTTCGTAGGTCGGGTTTCGCAGCCAGTTAGCGACTTGTCGCTTCGCGGCGGCAACGCCGAACCAGGTCAGGGTCGCAACAAGCAGCAGCCGCCACACCCGCACCACGACGCTCACAGGTCCCCGCCTTCCCAACGCAGGTCTCGGTCGAGAACTCGGTCCACGGCGATCGCCATCACGTCATCGTAGCGGTCGGTGACAGAGGCCACAGCCAACGGGCGGCTGACCGGAACAGCCACGCGTCACGCTCGGCCCTGCTGCTTGACCGGCCTACGCCCGGCACGGCCATCTGGCCCGAAGCCGTGTTTGTGTGCCTCAAAGGGACGGGAACCTCTGACTCCCTGTAGGGGTGGTGCTCAAACCGTCTGAGCTAAGCACCCGTCAACGGCTCTCCCGTCTAGTCGTCAAACTCGATGGCCCCGTCATCGTCACCGCTTGGGTGCGGCCAAATCTCACAAATCGCCTTCACAATCCGTTCGCTTCGCTCAATGATGTCATTGTCGTCAAAGTCGGGCTGCTCCCAGAGCGCAGCGTCGAACTGCATGACACCCAAGTCGTTCAGTGCGTCTCTCCGGTCAATCCAGGAAGCATCGGTGACATCAGGCGGCATTCGACGCCGAACGAGTGTCTGATTGCCGATAGAACCCACCAGCATACTGCGAGCATCTTCGGGGTCCGGGTACAGCGTCTCAACGGTGCGGTGCAATCTTCTGGGATAGTCCCACGCCGCATCCAGTGGCATCACTACGGTTACAGGAAAGCCGCGCGGGCAGGGTTGTGGCTCCTGAGAGATTGATGCTCGATAGTGATCTTCAACGGCTTCCAAGACCATGCGAAGCCGTTTGCGAACATTGATGCCATGGCGATTGTAGACCAACTGCTCTACGATCTCCTGGCACCTTACCATCTCAAACTGCATTGAGTATCGCCCATGCAGCAACTCGCGTCTCAGCACATCTGAAGGAGCTTCAGCGCTCGCGGCTTTCATCGCTCTCAGAATTTCCACCGCTACATTTGCATTCTGTCTAGTGTCTTTGCGAAGGAGCATGCGTCGCACCAATACTGACTCGAGCATTCTGAGGGTGCGCTTCAGCTCGTCATCATCAATTCGGCCACGCTGCCGTTCCGAAAACAACCACAATAGCAAGGAAGCGAACGCGTGAAATCCAATCTCACACTCTCTCAGACGGTAAAACAAGATCTCAAATTCTTCATGTAGGGTACTCCCTGCCCTAACCATGTTAAAATAGATTTCCCCGTAGTGTCGCATTTCTTCCATAACCTGTTCGATCCGCACGTCAGTCCCGCTAACGGAACCAAGGTATGCGTCATAGTTCTCATTGTGCGTCAAGGTCCTTTCGCAACGAAGCTGTAGCCAGCAGTGCAGAAAAGCGTCGAGTCGGCTAGTGCGCTGACTGCCCACTTGCTCGCGAACTCGCCAATCTTGCTCTTCATCAAACCACCGCAAGTGTTGTCGGTGCAGCTCATCCTCGGGCAAACCTGCGTCCATTGCCATGAGCAACATATGGTTCTTGACCAGATCATACGCCAGCAGCGGCTCGCCACGGGCGTTCATGCTTTCAAACACTCGATGGGTGTTGTCCCGGCCTCCAAGAGTGACCACCACAAACTGTAGGCCTGACTGCAGCGCCCACGCCAATGACTTCGCTCGTTCCTCAGCGTGTGCGACAGTATCGCTTGTCAGCCACTCCCTGGCCTGCAACTCAAAGTACCTGCGAGCTTGTTGGAGTGGATCACTGGCGGTGGTCACCTCTACTTGAGGCGCCATGTCCATCGCTTTGCTGAACGCGCGGACGTCAGCAGTGGTGGGACGCACCTTGTAGTGCTCGTCGCTGGACATCGCGATGCCCTGGTTGCGCACCACTTGGTCCAGATATCCCGCAGACAGTCGGTGAGGTTCGCGCACCGCATCCGTGGCAGCGTTGAGCAGCAGGAGAAGCGTCGTCAGACGCTGTTGACCATCTACGATGAAGTAGCGGACTACGCCGGAGGGAGCGGATGCGGTCTGAGCGACGATGATGGTTCCCAGAAAGTGAGGCTCTGGATCGCGCAGGTCAGCTTCGCCGTCAGACGCGCGGGCGTCGAGATGCTGCTGAGCGATGCGCGTCACGTCTTCCCACAGCGGCTTCCACTGCTTCTTCTCCGTCCAAACGTATGATCGTTGGTGGGTCGGCGCCTGAAACTGCAACGGAGGCAACGGCTCGCCCTCGTCATCAAACGCCAACAGCCGTACGACTGTCGTGACTGCTGCTTCCACTGGTCAGCTCCCCTCACTGGCCTGGCTATGCGTGTCACAAGCGCACGCAAGGAACGAAGCTAGTTCAAACTCGCCATGCTCGCCAAATCGCGGACGTGTGCCGAAGCGCATTCGGTGCCCCAGAAGTGCCAGCCGGTGGGGGCGGTGCCGCGGGCGAAGAGTTCGATCTTGGGCATGGCTGGAAACATAGCATCGATGCGATGGCGGACTTCGGCCGGCTTGGTGGAATGGGTGGTGCGGGGCGCTTGGACGAGTTGGCGGACGTTGCGGGCGCCGCGTGGGGTGGGGATCTTGCCGCGCTTGAACACGAGGCACAGCTCGCACTGGCTCATCGTGTAGTAGCCCGGGTTGACGCGCTGCTTGTCCCAGACGAACGCCACCGTCGCCCAAGCGAAGCCCCAGGCCTTGCCGAGGTCGATGGCTTGATCTAGGTGCGGATTGGTCGCCCACATGAACAGCAAGCAGTCGTTCGCGGCGATGTCGCTGACCGGCAGCGCCTTGAGGTCGTCTAGCGCGACGGTCGAGTAGTGCCGCAGCGCACCACCGGTGTCTTGGCTGCCAGTGCCAGCGTGCTGGAGTTGACCCTTGTAGTCCCAGGGCGGATCGGCGTAGATGACAGAGTATTGCTGGGTCGGTAGCGGCGGAAACTTCGGCAGGGCATCGGGCATGTCAGGTGGCGCTAGGAAAGGTAGCGCGGAGGTGGGACATCAGGGTGGATGTGCGGGCGGCTAGGGGGCCGAGGCGGCGGGCTGGGTTGGTGTGGGCTAGGGGTTCGTCGGCGAGTTCCGCGACGGAGGCACCGGCTTCTTGGCAGATGAGGGCTCCGGCGGCGTAGTCCCACACACGGAGCTGGCGGGTCGGGTCGACGAACACGTCGGCTCGACCTTCGGCGACGCCGCAGAGATCTAACGCCGCAGAGCCGAGCGTGCGAGATTGAGCGCAGGGAACACCCGGCGGCAGGGCGCCGTTGCTGGCGACGAGCGCGCCCGCGAGGTCGGCGGGCGGCGACGGGAGCGCGCCCGCAGCGTCGAGCCGCACGCCGTCTCGCCAGGCGCCACCGCCGCGCACCGCTGTGTAGGCGGTGCCATCGACGAGGTTGAGCACCAGGCCGACGGCGAAGCCCAACTCGTCGAGCACGCAGATGCTCGTGCAGTAGTAAGGAATGCGTCGCGAGGCGTTGGTGGAGCCGTCGACGGGGTCGAGAATGACGACAGGCTCGGTAATGGCGAGGTTGGGGGCAAGGGGTTCGGCGGCGGGCGGGGGATGTCGGACGGCCAGGGGATGTCGGCGGGCCAGCGGTCGGACAGGGTTTGCAGCAGGGCCTCGCCGCGGCGGATCGTCATCGTGCGGCCGCGCCTGAGCCGCTCCAGCGTGTCGCCCGAGCCGGCGATGTAGGTGGAGATCGTCGACAGCTTCAGGCCCCGGTGCTCGGCCAGGGCGTGGCCCAATCGAAGGATATGTTCGCTAATCATGGCGATATAATCGCTTGGCATAGCGAAACGATCAACAAAAAATCGCCAGCTTGAGCGAATTGCTTTCGCTATACTTTGCGATTTCTTTCGCTATGCTTTGCGAATGAACGCTAGGGAGATAGCCGAGACCGTTCGAGCGGAGTTGGATCGGCGCGGGGTCAGACCCTACCGGGCCGCCCGGACGGCCGGCCTGCCGGACAACACCTTCCGCTACGTGCTCGAGGAGCGCGACACCCGCCTCAGCAAGCTCGTCGACGTGTGCGACGCGCTCGATCTCGAGTTCTATATCGGCCCGCGCCGCGAGGCGCCCGGGACCCGGGGCGATCCGCCGCCTTCGGTCCCGGTCCCGGACCTCGAACGCGCGACGCGCGACCTCGTGCGCCTGACCGCCAACGCCGGCGGCGATCCGATCCCCGACGATTTGTGGCCGGTGCTGGCCGTGCGGCACGGCGGCGGGGTGCCGTTCGCGGCCGACGAGAATTTGCCGGGCGCCCGGCCGATCGACGTGGTGGAGTTCGCCGCCGCGGCGGGCGGCGGCGCCGGGGCGTTCGACGATTCGGTGTCGGGCCGGGTTTGGTTCCGGCGCGACTGGCTCGACCGGCGCGGGCTGGACCCCGCGCGCTGCGCGGTGATCGGCGTGCGGGGAAATTCGATGCATCGGACGCTGCCCGACGGCTGCTCGATCCTGGTCGACCGCCAGCGGACCGAGCCCGTCGACCGGGCGATCTTCGTGGTGCGCGCCGAAGGCGGCCTCGCGGTCAGGCGCGCCCGCCGGGACGACGGCGCCGAATGGGCCTTCGTCAGCGAGCACGGATCGCGCCGCCCCCTCCCCCGCTC
>CAYRJD010000089.1:0-15922 GCA_964424585.1 uncultured Acidimicrobiales bacterium
GTCGGGCGCGTCGTCGTTCGCGTCGCCGATCAGCGCGGCAAGCTCGTCTGCGGTTGTGTCGCTGACCGCGGCGGTGCCGCCGCCGACGGTGACGCGGTCGAAGCTGCGTCCGGCGATGAACTCGGCCACCACCTCGGGCACACGTTCGGTTGCGGTCAGCACAATCGCCGCGTCGCGTGCAGCGGCGACCGACACCGCAGACACCGCGTCCACCAAGCTCTCACCCGACACCACCAGCACCTCGCGGGTGGCAGCGTCGCCCGCGTCCAACGGCACCTCGGCGAGCAGCACCGCGGTGGCGTAGCGATCCGCGCCAGCCAGCAGACGGTCGCCCTGCGCGTTCGTCGCACCCTCGCTGGCCGACGGCTGCGCGGGGAGGGGCTGCGCCATCACCACGCTGGCGGCAGCGGCGGCGGGTGGCGTGCCCGCGGCGACCAGCGGCACGCTCAACGCCGCCACCACGCCGACCGCCGCAGCGAACAACCAGCGCGCCGGCCGCAGGTCGGCGCGCCAAACAACAGAGAGACGGGCAAGCAGCTTCATGCGTGGCGAAGGTACACCGATGCGCGCCCTGGCAGGACTATGGCCGGCGCACGGCCGACAAGCAGGCTCGCGGCACTAACGCCCAGGCACAGGTCGCCCGGCCTCGCCATGGCGCGTCTGAATCGCCCGCGCAGACATTTCTAGAAAACCCGCGTAGATGTTCCTGAATCATCCGCGCAGACGTTCCCTCCAGCGAGTGATATGCTTGCGACGTGGCTTACCTGCCTAGGATTGTTGACGATCTCCTAGATCACTTCAGCTTGGACGCGCCCGCCGTGGTGCTGCGAGGTGCACGTGCGGTTGGGAAGTCGGCTACCGCCACACGCCGCGCCAAAACGGTGTACGCGCTAGACGACGACCACGATCTTGACGTGCTGCGCGCAAGCCCAGACCGGCTCGCCACCGCCGAGACTCCGATCTTGATCGATGAGTGGCAGAGGTGGCCCAAGGTGTGGGGCGAGCTTCGCAGGCTGCTCGACCAAGACTTCTCACCCAATCGGTTCATCCTCACCGGTTCAGCTGAGCCGTCGGAGGTGCTCGCCCACCCCGGCGCCGGACGCTTCCTCGTCGTGCGGATGTATCCGATGTCTCTGGCCGAGCGAGGCCTGGGGGCTCCGTCGGTTTCGCTGGGCGCCATGCTCTGCGACGACCCGTGCGAGATAGAAGGCATCACCGAGGTCACCTTGGCGGACTACGCCGATGAGATCGTGAGGTCAGGTTTTCCGGCGGTTCGCACGATGTCCGCGAGGACGCGGCAGGGCTACCTCGCGACCTACCTAGAGGCCTGCTTCTCGTATGCCATTCGAGGAAACGGCGAAGCACCCACGCAAGACCCCGACGCGCTTCGTCGCTGGTCGAGTGCGTACGCGGCCGCCATCTCCAAGAACGCCGACTGGGAAACCATACGCCAGCGAGCGACTCCAGGCGAGCGCGACAAGCCCGGCAAGAAGTTGGCAGACAAGATTCGCGGCACGCTCATCAACGCCTACGTGATCGACCCACTCGGTGGCTGGCAGCCCGGCCACAACCGCATCGGGCGTCTCGGAGACCTTCCCAAACACCACTTCACCGACCCTGCGCTCGCTGCGAGGCTGCTCAACGCCAATCCGGCGCGGCTCATCCAAACCGGCCAACCTCGCAAGTTTCAACAGGCGCAGCGCGGCCTTGTGGGCGAACTGTTTGAGTCGCTCGTGGTGCAGTCGGCGCGCGTCTACGCCGAGTTTCACGCGGCGAACGTGTTTCACCTGAGAACGTACGGCGGCGAACGAGAGGTAGACATCATCATCGAACGAGACGACGGAGGCATCGTCGCCCTAGAAGTCAAGCTGACCGCCCACCCTGAAGAGCGCGACTTCCGTCATCTCGAATGGTTGAGGCGAACCATCGACGATCAACTCATCGATGCGGGCGTCATCACCACGGGAACGCACGCCTACCGCCATCCCGATAACGGCTTCGCCGTCATCCCTGCCGCGCTCCTGGGGCCTTAGATCGCTCGGGCGCCGTTCCCTCAACGTGGTTTGCTGCGGCAGCGGCCAACGTGGCCGGCGAGCAGCACGCAGTAGCGTCGGGCGCGTGGCATCCACTTCTGGCAGAGTTCTTGGCCGTTAGGCACGATATCTGCTAGCTCTGGTCTGGCCGCCTCTATCGCTGCCGGTTGACTAGCAGCCGCGAGTTCAGTTGAAGCGTGGGCAGCATCTACCTGATACATGCCAGTAGTTGGGTTGAATACCACGTTGCCGTGGTACGCGTCTCGCATGCGACCAATGTGCGACAAGTAGCTGTCGGTAAGCCCGCTCGCGGGCGAGACTCGCAGCACCCCCGTCGTTTGGTCTTGTGCAACCAAACTGTCTTCGATCAGTCGGTCGACGAAGTTAGAGCCCTCGTCTTCGCTCAAGCCGCGGATGCGTGTCCACGCCGTGATGGTCTCTCGCGTGTGTCTGCCGTCAGAGCGAAACACTATTTCGACGGCATCCTTTTGAAACTCGTCAAGATCGGCCCACGTCCACTTCGACACTTCGTCGTCGTATTCGGCCGCAGCACGACGGATGGCGGCCGAAACGACCGCGGTAGAAATCGGCTTGCGCGGCGCGAGGCTCGCGTTCCAAGAGTGGTAGCCAATCAGCTGAAACATATACGGCGAGCCGTTCACTTGGCTAGCAGCCAGCGTCAGCGCGTCGTCGTCAAACTCGCCATCGCTGGTTTCGGCGTAAACTTGAAAGCCGTGCAGCGCATCTAACTCGGTGATGTAGCTGAGGTGCTCCTTAGCGCACCGACGAAAGAACGACAGGTCACGGTGGCCCAGCGTTTGGTGCTTAAACGTCGGCAATGCAGCACCCCTGAACTGCAGCGCGTAGTACTTCTTGGTGATGATGTTTTGCAAGGCGCTGCCCAGCGCGCGAGCATCTTGCGTGCTGGTTGCGCTCAGCTCGTCGACCACCAAGAGCACCCCGGCGTTCGCCTCGTTTTCGGTGGCCGCCTTCGCCAAGTCGGTCAGCACCTTGAGCGGCGAGCGGACGCGCGCAGCAGGCGCTACCTGCTTCCAAGCGGTCCGGTACAGCTTCCCCAAGCTCAGGTGGTGCTCCCGCACGTACTTCGAGCGCTTCGGCGCTGCGCCTTCAATCGTGTCTAGCGCTTCCTCGATCGCCTCTGGCAGCCCAGCCAGCAGCCCGCCCTGTCTAGACGAATCGGTGTCTACGACCAGCCAGCCGTGAGCTCGGGCATCCTCCATTGCCGCCACCAGGGTCGCCGTCTTGCCGCTGCCTCGTGCGCCGAACAAGATCGTGCAGTCTTCCGGCGTGCGAGCGACGGCGAGCGTGTCGCGCAGCTGCTGTCGAACCGCTTGCCTGCCGACCAACTCTCGGCCGTAGTTGCCGCCGAAGCTCGACCTGAACGGGTTGCTCAACCGCTGCTCAAGCGGCGCCGGGCCGTGCTGCTCGTTCGGTTCGCTGGGCATCACCCAAAGTCCTTCGGTCATCGCCGTCCGGATAGTGGACGTCAGCAGGCTAGCGGCTGGCTTCACGGTTGTGTCAGGCTTGTGCGGTTTGTGTCAAAGTTGTGCGGGTTGTGTCAAAGTTGTGTCGCGAGCTTGTGTCAGGCCCGGAACACCATCCGAGCGTCAAGCGAGCGAGAACGCTCGCGCCTGGGCGCAGACTCGCTAGCCTGACCGGCTTATGCAGGTGAAAGCAGAGTTGACGGCGACCGTGTGGAAGGTCGTGGCATCGGCGGGCGACGAGGTGACAGCAGGCGCCGACCTGGTGATCCTCGAGTCGATGAAGATGGAAATCCCGGTCGCCGCCCCCAGCGCGGGCAAGCTCGTCGAGCTGCTGGTCGGCGAGGGCGACAAGGTGGCCGAAGGCGACGTCCTGGCGGTGATCGACCCCGCCTAGGCCACCAGCAGGCCCAGTCGTCTAGTTCGAGATCACCGTTGGCTTCACCCTCACAACTCGTCGTTGAGTTCCGCTCGGTCGTGGCGCTCATCGACGCGTTCCCGGCGCTGGCGGGCGTCGACCTAGACGTGGCACCCGGCGAGATCGCCCAGCTACGCGGCAGCAACGGCGCCGGCAAAACCACCCTGCTGCGAGCCTGCGCCGGCCTCGTCGCGCTGCGCGCGGCCAAGGCGCACGTCGCCGGCTGCGACCTGCTCATCGACCGCCGCAGCGTGCGGCGCTTCGTCGGCTACCTCCCGCACGCGCCGCACGGCTACGCCGACCTGACCGCCAAAGATCAGCTGCGTTTCGCTGCCCGGACATACCGAGCGCGCCCCGACGAAGTCGCTGGCGCGTGCGACCGAGTGGGTTTCGATCGACGCCTCGCCGACGTGGCCATCGAGCGTCTGTCGGCCGGCCAGCACCGACGCCTCGCGCTGGCGTGCCTCGTCGTGGCGCGGCCTTCGCTCTGGCTGCTCGACGAACCGCACGCTGGCCTCGACACCGACGGCCGTGACCGGCTCGATGCCCTCCTCACCGACGCAGCCGCAGCCGGCGCGACCGTGCTGTTCGCGAGCCACGAGCACGAGCGCGCCGCCGCGGTCGCCACGCGCCAGATCACCCTCGCCGGCGGAGCGGTTGCACCCGCGCCGCCAGCCAGCAGCTCTAACCCGCTGGCGACGCACCCGTGAAGCGCTGGCTCGCCGACGCCAGCCTCGTCGCGTGCAAAGACCTCACCATCGAGCTCCGAGTCCGCGTCACGCTCAGCCAGGTGCTGCCGGTGGTCGTCACGCTGCTGGTCGTATTCGCATTCGCCTTCGACGGCGACGCCGCGCTACTCGACCGGGGCGCGAGCGGCGCGTTCTGGGTCGTCGTGCTGGTCGCGCTGCTACTAGTCGGCAAACGCAGCTTCGATATCGAAGCCGAGCACCACAACCTCGACGCGCTCAAGCTCGCCAACCTCGCCCCCTCGGCCGTGTTCGCCGGCAAAGCCGCCGCCGTCGCCACGCAGATGATCGCCGTCGCGGCCGTCGCTGCAGGCGGCATCGTCTTCTTCTACGACGCCCGCATCGAGGCGCCGCTGCTAGGGCTAGCAACCGTCGCCGCCGGGCTGCTCGCAACCTGCGCAGCCGGCGTGATGTTTGGCGTCATGACCGTGCGCGTGCGAGCGGGCGGCGCGCTGCTGGCGCTGCTGCTGCTGCCAGTCGCCGCGCCGGTGCTGCTGGCAGGCTCACGCGCGCTCGACGTAGCGCTCGGCAGCTCGACGGGAAGCGGATGGAGTTGGGCCAGCTTGCTGGCAATACTTGGCGGTCTCTACACGACGCTCGGACTGGCTACGTTCGGGCCGCTCCTCGAGGACGCCTGAGTGCGAACTACCCAACCAACGCCACAGCCCTGTGCGCCGACGGGCGTGACGACCTCCGTGGCGACCAGGGCGCTCGGCATCACCGCCGCGGCAGGCGCGCTCGTGTGGGTGCTGCTCGCGCTCGTGTTCACCGCGCCCGACGCGGTTCAAGGCGACGCCGTGCGGATGTTCTACATCCACGTGCCCGCCATCTACGTGGCGTACGGCTGCTTCGCGCTCACCTGGGTAGCCAGCGCCGTCGTGCTGTGGCGCAGCCGGCAACTCAGCGCGGCGATAGCTGGCCACGACCCCGACGCCGCCGCCCGAGCCGAAGTTCGCGCCCGCCGCAACGACCGGCTAGCCGGAGCCGCCGCCGAGCTGGGCGTGCTGTTCACCGCGCTGACGCTCGTAAGCGGCAGCCTCTGGGGACGAGTGACGTGGGGCACCTACTGGGAGTGGGACGCCCGGCTCACCGCGACGGTCATGATGTTTGTGACCTACCTCGGCTACCTCGCGCTGCGACGGCTGCCCGGCCCGGCCGACGCGGCGATGCGACGCAACGCGGTGATGGCGCTGGTGTCGTTTCTCACGGTGCCGCTCGTGCACTACTCGGTCGACTGGTGGCGCACCCTCCACCAAGAGGCCAGCCGCGACGGGCTCGGCGCGGGGGAGTACACGACCGAGATGTACGTCACGCTGCTCTACTCACTCGTCGTCGCGACGCTGGTGGCGGCGTGGCTCATCACCCACCGCTACCGCCTGACTCGGCTAGAGGAAATGGCGCAAGCCGAAACGCTGGCCCTCGCCATCGAAGCGCGCCGCACCGACGCCGCTACGCCTGAAGCCCTGGTTAGCCAAAGCGAAAGCACTCGCTCGTGAGCAACGCAGGCACGCTCGTGGTCGGCTACGGGCTCACCATCGTCGGCGTGCTCGGCTACGCCGTCTGGCTGGGCGTGCGCGCCAAGCGGCTCGCCGCGAAGCTGCGCGTGGGCGCGCCAGCGCCCGAAACGAAGCCAGAGGCCAGCGCGCCGTGACCGATCTCACGCCGCGCCACGCGCCGCCCGGCCGAGGGCGGGCCGACAGACACGCGCCGCCCGACCGAGGGCGGGCCGAAAGACACGCGCCAGCCAACGATGCCGTCCGCGCGGTTCGTCGACGCAGGATCGCCGTCGGCATCGTGGTCGCACTGTTGGTGTTAGCCGGCGCGTTCATCGCCATTCAAGGCCTGCGCAACGCGACGCTGTTTTTTCGCAACGTCGACGAAGCCGTAGCCCAAGCCGACGAGCTGGGCGACCGCCGGTTCCGCCTTCAGGGCAGGGTGGTGCTGGGCACGGTCGCGACCTCCGGTGGCGTCACCACTTTCGACGTCGTGCACAACTGCGCCATCGCCAGCGTGCAGCACACCACCGACCCGCCCGAGCTGTTTGACAGCCCGTGGATACCGGTGGTGCTCGAAGGCAGCTGGCGCGCCAGTGCATCGAGTGAGGGAGCAGCGACGCAGGGCGCATCAAACCAGGGCGCATCAAACGAGGACGCCCAAGGCCGCTACTTCTTGAGCGACCGAATGCTCGTCAAGCACACCAACGAATACGAAGCAGCTAACGCCGAGCGGCTAGCAGACAGCGACGAACCGAACCCGCTCGAGGGTTGCGACACCACCACCTGACGTGACCGCGCAGCTGGGAAGCCTCGGCGTGCTCGTCGGCCTCGTGGGCGCCGCCGGCTGCGGCGTAACCGCGCTGGTTCGTGTCACGCGCCGCCCGGCTGCTCCGCCCTGGGCGAACCCGCTCACCTGGCTCGCGGTAATGCTCGCCGGCGCGGTCGCCGCGACCGTCGCCATGGAACTCGCCATCCTCACAGACGACTTCAGCCTGCTGTACGTCGCCCGCAACTCGGCCACTCACACCCCCCTCGCCTACAAGGTCGCCACGCTGTGGGGCGCGCTCGAAGGCTCGATCTTGCTGTGGGCGCTGGTGCTGTCGGGCTACGTGTGCGCCGCCGCCTGGCAGGTGCGCCGGCGCCTAGACGAACGCACGGTCGCGGTCGCGCTCGTGGTCATGGCAGCCGTGTGCGTGTTCTTCTTCGGGCTGATGGCCGGCCCCGCCAACCCGTTCGTCACGGTCGACGTCGTGCCCGACGCGGGCGGCGGGCTTAACCCTCTATTGCAAAACCACCCGCTCATGGTCATCCACCCGGTGATGCTCTACTTGGGTTACGTCGGGTTCACCGTGCCGTTCGCGTTCGCCGTCGGAGCGCTCGTCACCGGCGAGGTGTCTGGAGAGGGGGCCGACCGCTGGCTGACCGTCGTTCGCACGTCCACGCTCATCGCCTGGGGCAGCCTCGGCGTCGGCATCGTGCTGGGTGCCTGGTGGAGCTATGAGGTGCTGGGCTGGGGCGGCTACTGGGCGTGGGACCCAGTCGAAAACGCCTCGCTGCTGCCGTGGCTGACATCTACCGCGTTCGTGCACTCCATCCTCACCCAGCAGCGCCGACAGATGCTGCGCACCTGGAACATCACGTTGCTGCTCGCCAGCTTCGCGCTCACCATCTTCGGCACGTTCCTCACCCGCTCGGGCGTGCTCGACTCGGTGCACGAGTTTTCAGAGAGCCAGATCGGGCCGCTCTTCTTGGGGTTCCTGGCGGTGATCGTCATCGGCAGCGTCGCGCTGGTGGCTCGGCGCGCGTCCGCGTTCGCCAGCCCGGGCGCGCTGCGGTCGCTCGTATCGCGCGAGGGCAGCTTTCTCGCGAACAACCTGGCGTTCTCGGTGGCCGCGTTCATCGTGCTGCTGGGCACCGTGTTTCCGCTCGTCGCCGAAGCCGTCACCAACGACCGGCTCTCGGTCGGCCGCCCGTACTTCGACCGGATGCTCGCGCCTGTCGGACTGGTGCTGCTGTTGCTGATGAGCGTGTCGCCCAGCTTGAGCTGGCGCAGCACCGCCGCCAGCCGGCTCGCTCGGCGGCTGCTGTCTCCGGCTGCGTGGGGGGTTGCGACGATGGTCGTGTCGCTGGCGGCGGGCGCGCACGGAGCGTGGAACGTGCTCGCGCTCGGCCTCGCCGGGTCGACGGTCAGCGCGGCGGTCGCGCTGCTGGTGCGGCGCGTGCGCTCGCTGGGGCTGGCTGGGCTCACCGGTTCGAGCGGCGGCGGCATGGTCGCGCACGTCGGCGTGGGGCTGATCGCGTTCGGGTTCATCGCGTCGGGCGCGTACGGCTCACAAGGTGAGTTCACGCTAGGCGTCGGCGAGAGCGCGCAGGTCGCCGGCCACGAGGTGCGCCTCGATGCCGTCGAACGCTTCGACGACGGCCCCAACCAGGTGCTGCGCGCCAGCGTCAGCGTCGCCGGGCGCGGCGTTCACCATCCGGCGGTCACCAGATTTTCGACGTTCGGACAGCCCATCTCCACCCCGTCGGTCGCGACGAGCTTGGTCGACGACGTCTACGTGAGCTTGATTTCGCTCGGCGGCGAAGGTGCATCGGCGGGCACCTCGACGGACGGCGAGGCGTCGGTCGAGCGTGTCACGCTGCGGGTGCTCGTCAAGCCGCTGGTGGTGTGGATGTGGATCGGCGGGGGAGTGTTCGCGGCGGGCGTGGTGCTGGCGCTGGTGCGACGACGCCCGCGTGTGCGCGCACCCGTGCCCGAGCGTGAGCAGCTATCCGAGCTAGCCGCCCGATGAACGACCACGCGCCGCGCAACGCCTCGGCATCTCGGGTGGCGTTGGTTGCCGCTGTCGTCGGTGTCGTGCTGGCTGGCTTGCTGGTGGTGCTCGCGCTCGCCGACTCGAGTGGCGGGCCCCGGGCGTCGAGCCCGCTCATCGGCGAGCTGGTGCCTCCGGTTGAGGGCACGGTGCTGACCGGCAGCGTCGCCGGTGCCACCGGCGGCGACGGCGACGGCGCGTCCGCGCATGGCGCGCCTAGCACCTCCACCGAAGCGTCGTTCAGCATCGACGACCACCGAGGGCGCTGGGTGCTCGTCAACTTCTTCGCCTCGTGGTGCGTGCCGTGCGAGCAAGAGCACCCCGAGCTGGTCGACTGGCTCGCCCGTCAACCAGACGAGCGACTCATCGTCGCCGTGCCGTTCGGCGACAGCGAAGCCGACGCCGTTGCGTTCGCGCAGCGCCTGGGCATGACCTGGCCCGTGGTGGCCGACGAGCGGGCGCAAATCGCCGTCGACTTCGGCGTGCTGCGGCCGCCCGAGACGTTTCTCGTCGCACCCACCGGCGTGGTCGCGGCCCGCTGGCAAGGACAGGTGGTCGCCGACGACCTCGACGCGTTCATCGACGAGGTGCTTGAGCGCGCAACCGAGAGCCGATCACGGTGACCGCGCCCGCTAACGCGCTAACGGGCCCCGCGCGCAGCGCCCCCGCACGCATCGGCGTGCGCGCGGCGTGGGCTGCGCTTGCGGTCGTCGCGCTCACCGCGCTCGCGCTGGCCGCGGGTCGCACGCCCGACGCGCCCACCGACGCGGCGCGAGCAGCGACGCTCAAAGAGCACACCTTGTGCCCGGTTTGCGACGGCCAGAGCGTGATGGAGTCGAACGCCCCGGTAGCTGCGGCCATCCGCACTCAGATCGACCAGCTCGTCGACGAGGGCTACACCGACGACGAAGTTCGCGCGCACCTCGCCGACCGCTTCGGCGACGATGTGAACGCGCTCCCCCCCAGTGGCGGCTTCGGCGCGCTGGTGTGGATCGTTCCCGTCGCGGCGGCCGTCGTCGCCGCGGCCGTGCTCGGCGCGACCAGTCTCAAATGGCGCCGCCGAGAAGCGCAGACCAGCGAGCAGCCAGCCGACGCCGGGGCCCGCATCACCCTCGACTTGATCGACCAGTCAGCCGATGCAGCGGCCCGCACGTGGAGCACGCCCCGCAAGGTGCTCGCGCTCGCCGGCGTCGCCGCGATGGCCATCGGCGGCGGGGTGGCGGTCGCCGCAGCCGTCGGTCTGGCTAGACCAGGCGACACCATCACCGGCGACGTCGACCGCTCGGCGCGCAGCCTGACGTTTACCGCCGAGCAGCTGTTCAACTCCGGCGACTACGACGGGGCGCGGGCCACGCTCAATGAAGCGCTCGCCATCGCCCGCGACGACAAAGCCGCGCTGCTGCTCTCCGCGGCGCTGTATGAGCAACAGGCGCTGACGCCCGCGAGCGGCGACGCCGCCGACCCCGTCGGCGCTATCACCTCCGCGCTGGGCGAACTCCAGCGAGTGCTGAGCGCGAACCCGCTCGACGTCGACGCGCTCACCGTGCGCGGTCGCCTGCTGGTGAGGCTGGGCGATGCTGAGCTAGCCGCGCTCGGCATTCGCTCGCTCGACCTAGCCATCGACCAACAGCCAGCCAGCTTCGAGCCGTGGCTGTGGCGCGGCTGGGCAGCCAGAGAGATAGAAGGCGACGCCGCGCTCGCAATAGAGATGTACGAACAAGCCCTGCTGCGCTCACCGCCGCCGCAGATGGCTGAAGTGCTGACGCAGCGCATCGCCGACCTCTCAATACATTGAGCCCGTGGCCGTGTTCCGTCGCAAGGGTGCTGACGACGAAGCCGCCGCGCACGACGAGCCGACGGCCCCGGTCGACGGTGCTGCCCGCGACGCCGTCACCAATGCGGTCGGCGCGCTCATCGAGCCTGAGCTAGGCAAGTCGCTCGCCCAGCTGGGCGTCCTGCGCGACGTAGCCGTAGACGGCGACGCCGCGCACGTCAGCCTCGCGCTGCCCGGCGACCGCTGGCCGGACGTCGACGCGCTCACCGCGGCCGTCACCGACGCGGCCACGAGCGTCGACGGCATCGCCGCCGCGCACGTCAACACCGACGTGATGGACGAGCACGAACAAGCCGCGCTGCGAGCCAGCCTCATCGGCGACCCCGCCGCGACCGCGGGCGAGCACGCGGGCCACGGCCACGCCGAAGGGCGCGCCGTGCCGTTCGCGCAAGCCGCAAACCCCACCCGCGTGCTGCTGGTCGCGAGCGGCAAGGGCGGCGTCGGCAAGTCGAGCGTCACCGTCAACCTGGCGGTCGCGCTGGCGCAGCAAGGCGAACGCACCGCAGTCGTCGACGCGGACGTGTGGGGCTTTTCGATTCCTCGCATGCTCGGCGTCGCGCGCCCACCCGTGGTGGTCGACCAGATGGTGGTGCCGGTCGAGGCCAACGGCGTGCGCTGCGTGTCGATGGGCTTCTTTGCCCGCGAAGATCAGCCCATCATCTGGCGCGGCCCGATGCTCCACAAGGCGCTCGAGCAGTTCCTCACCGACGTCTACTGGAACGACCCCGACTACCTGCTGGTCGACCTCCCGCCGGGCACCGGTGACATCTCGCTGTCGCTCGCCCAGTTCCTGCCGAAGTCTGAGCTGCTCGTCGTCACCACGCCGCAGCCCGCAGCTCAGCGGGTCGCGCAGCGCGCCGCGCTGATGGCCGACAAGGTCAACTTGAAGGTGCGCGCGGTGATCGAAAACATGAGCTACTTCACCTGTGGCCACGGCGAGCGCTACGAAATCTTCGGCGCAGGCGGAGGCGCCGAGCTAGCCGACGAGCTGGGCGTGCCGCTGCTCGGACGTGTGCCGCTCGTGAACGAGCTGCGCACCGGCGGCGACGTAGGCGCACCGGTGGTCGCGGCTGCGCCCGACAGCGAAGCCGCCCAGGTGTTTGTCGAGATGGCTCGACTGTTGCGCGAGGAGTACCTCCCCACCCGGCGCTACAGCGAAGGGCTGAAGCTGGTCGGCTAGCGCGATGACCTCCCTCGACACGCTCGACTTCACCTGCGCCTTCACCGAAGCGCTGCCAGCAGACCCGCACACCGAAAACGTGCGCCGGCAGGTGCACGGCGCGTGCTACTCGCGCGTCGCGCCCACCGCTGCGGGCGCGCCGAAGCTGCTGCTTTTCAGCGGCGAGCTGGCAGACCAGTTGGGCTTGAGCGAAGAGCTGATCACGTCGGCCGAGATGGTCGCGACGCTGGCAGGCAACCGCGTGCTCGACGGCATGGACCCGCACGCGGTCTGCTACGGCGGACACCAGTTCGGCAACTGGGCGGGCCAGCTGGGTGACGGCCGAGCCATCGCGCTGGGCGAACTAGCCGACCGCGGCGGCACGCCTCAAATGCTGCAGCTCAAGGGCGCCGGCCCCACCCCGTACTCGCGCCAGGGCGACGGCTTCGCGGTGCTGCGGAGCAGCCTGCGCGAGTTCTTGTGCAGCGAGGCGATGTTTCACCTGGGCGTGCCCACCACCCGCGCGCTGAGCTTGGTCGGCACCGGCGACACCGTCGTTCGAGACATGTTCTACGACGGCCACCCAAAGGGCGAACCCGGCGCCGTGGTGTGTCGCGTCGCGCCGAGCTTCGTGCGTTTTGGCAACTTCGAGATCTTCGCTGCCCGAGGTGACACCGAAACGCTGGTGCAGCTGGTGCGCTTCGTCTACCGCCAGCACTTCGCCGACGCGGCCGAACCCGACCTCGCCCAGCTGCCAGTCGCGGACCAAGCAATCGAGATGTTCGAGACCGTGGTCGAAACCACCGCCGAGCTGGTCGTCGAGTGGCTGCGGGTCGGCTTCGTTCACGGCGTGCTCAACACCGACAACATGTCGATCCTCGGCCTCACCATCGACTACGGCCCCTACGGCTGGCTCGACGACTACGACCCCGACTGGACGCCGAACACCACCGACGCCGCGCATCGTCGCTACCGCTTCGGCGCGCAGCCCGCCATCGCCCAGTGGAACCTCGTGTGCCTCGCCAACGCGCTGGCCGGTCTCATGCGCGACCCCGAGCCGCTGCAGGCGGCAGTGAACGACTACGTCGCGCACTTCGAGCGTCGCTGGCGTGAGATGACCGCCGCCAAGCTCGGCCTTGCGTCGCTCGACGACGAGACCGACGCGAAGCTGGCCGACGAAGCGTTGGGCGTGCTGCGTTCGACCGAGACCGACATGACGATCTGGTGGCGCAAGCTGGCCGACGTCGCGAGCCGTCCGCTCGACGGCGTGTCAGACGCGCCGCCGCGCTCCGCGCCGCTCGCCGCCGCGTACTACAAGCCCGAAGAGGTCACCGCCCAGGTGCGTGCGGCGACCGAGGCGTTCTGCGACCACTACGCGGCTCGCCTGCGCGCGCTGGGCATCGACGACGACGCGCGGCGTGAGTCGATGAACGAGGTCAACCCCAAGTACGTGCTGCGCAACTACCTCGCCCAGGTCGCCATCGACGCGGCCGAAGCCGGCGACGTCGCGCCCGCCGCCGAGCTGTTTCGTGTGATGAAGCGGCCCTACGACGAGCAGCCCGAAGCGCAGCACTACGCGGCGCTGCGGCCCGACTGGGCGCGCACCAAAGCGGGCTGCTCGCAGCTGTCGTGCAGCTCCTAGCCTGCGACCGCCCCTTTCGCCAACCCCGACCTTGTAGGAGACGCGAAGCTCATGGACATTCGCATCGGCATCGCCAACAGCGCTCGCGAGCTGAGCGTCGAGATCACCGACGAAGAAGCGGAAGCGCTCGCAAAAGACGTCGAGCAGATCGCCGCTGGCAAGTCGAGCTTGCTGTGGGTGACCGACAAGTCGGGCCGGCGGGTTGCCGTGCCCGCAGCCGCGCTGGCGTACGTCGAGATGGGACCTTCCGGTGGGCGACGGGTGGGCTTCGGCAACTGAGCCAGAGCAGGCTCACCGCAGCGCACCCGCGGCCCGCCTGACGCGGCGCCAGCGCACGCACCTGCGCTGGCTCACCAACTGGTGGTCGCTGCTCGCCGACCTGTCGTTCAGCGACCTGCTGCTGTTCGTTCGACAGCCGGCCTCGCGCCCCGCGCCCGGCCAGCCGACGTCAGACGCGTCTGTCAGACGTCGCAACGAAGATCGCTTTGTGATCAAAGACCAAGCCCGAGCGGCGACCGGACGCACGCTCTACCGAGACGACCACGTCGGCCTCAGCGTGTCGAAGCGGGCGCGGCCGTATGTGGCGTCGGCGTTCGAGACCGGCGAGATCCAAGAGGGCGAGGTGCGGCTCGTGCCGAACGGCGCGCTCGCGCACGTCACGTCGATTCCGGTGGTCTGCGACGGCGAGGTGATCGCGGTGCTGAGCCGCGAGGTCGCACCCGACTTTGAAGAGCGGCGCGACCTTGGCTCACTCGAAACCACCTACCTGTCGGTGTTCCGGCGGCTGGCCGATTTGGTGGCGACAGGCCGGTTCCCAGATTCGACCGAGCGGCCGGTCACCTCGCCTGACAGCTCGCGCGAGCACCACGACGCGGCGCCGACCGAAGAGACCGCCAGCGCCGCCGACCTCGCCATCTGGGATGCAGGCGAAGTGCCGCGCATCGGCGACGGCTTGATGGTGGTCAGCGCCAACGGCACCATCGAGTTTGCGTCGCCCAACGCGGTCAGCTCTTTGCATCGCGCAGGCGTCCGTGGCGACGTCGAAGGCAAGACGCTCACGCAGGCGGGCCTCACCACGTCGCTGCTCGGCGCGTGGCAAACCAGCACGGCGCCGGTCAGCACCGAGATCGAGCACGCGGATGCCACCGTCGGCGTCACGATCCTCCGGCTCGACGACGACCCGCACAGCCGCGCCGCGCTCGTGCTGCTGCGCGACGTCACCGCGCTGCGGCTGCGCGACCGACTGCTGCTGAGCAAAGACCGCACCATCGCGGAGGTTCACCATCGGGTGAAGAACAACCTCCAGACCATCAGCAGCTTGCTGCGACTCCAAGCTCGAAGGCTGCGCGAGCCTGCCGCCAGAGGCGCGCTGGAAGAGTCGATCAGACGCATCGGCGCGATCGCGGTGGTCCACGAAGCGCTCGCCGGCAGCTCATCAGAGCAAGCCGACGTCTGCGGCGTCGCACAGATGCTCGTCGACGTGATGGAAGACAGCGTCGCCGCGGCTGGCCACAATCTGACGTTCAGCTTTCGGTGCAACGCTCCAACCGTCGCGTCAGACGTGATGACGCCGCTCGCGGTGGTCATCAACGAGCTGCTGCAGAACGCCATCGACCACGGCTACCCCGACCTCTGGGAGAACCGCGGCGAAGGCAACGTCGACGTGGTGATCGAACTCGACGTCGGCGAGGGCGACGTCGATCAGATGCTGCGGCTCGAGGTCAGCGACAACGGCGTGGGCGTGGCCGCCGACTTCGACCCGGCGACCGACCCAGGCTTGGGCACGACGATCATTCGGGCGCTGACCTCGGCCGACTTGGGCGGTGAGTTCACCGTCAACCGTCGCACCGACGGCCCGGGAACGGTCGCGATCGTGCGGGTGCCGCTGCGCAGCGACTAGCGAGCTAGCTCGCGGCCTCAGCCTTGGCGCGCTCCTTGGCGGCCGCGCGAGATCGCTGCTGCCGGCGCTTCTTGGCTCGCTCGGCCCTCACCCGCTTGCGCCTGATGGCGCGGCGTTCGTCTTCGGAGTGCGCGCCCCAGATGCCGGATGACTGATTGGTCTGGAGCGCGTATTCGAGGCACACCTCTTGAACGGGGCACGGCTCGCAGAAGCGCTTCGCGTCGTCGATCTTGGTGATGGCCTCGCCGGTCTTGCCCACCGGAAAGAAGTTGCTGCAGTGCACGTCGCTGCAGCGTGCGTACCGGTGCCAGTGCGGATCGTCCCAGTCGGCGGCGGTAAATCGGTTTGCCCGTTCGCTGGTGAAGTCGATGCGATCTGG
>CAYRJD010000090.1:0-3555 GCA_964424585.1 uncultured Acidimicrobiales bacterium
TGTTGCTGTCGCGGGTGCCACGGTCGCAGCCGCCGCGTCGTGCTCGAGCGCGGTTGGCGTGTGCTGCTCGATGATGTCGAGCCGGCCAGACATTTCGTTCTGGGTCTGCTCGATCGAGCCGAGCCTTTGCAGCACGGGTTCAAGCGCTCGGCCGAGCATCGCTTCCATGTCGGCCGACTCGGCCTCCGGTGTCGGAACGGTCGGCACGTCGCGCGCCGGCTCGGCCGCCGGGTCGCGCATCGGGTCGTGGGGTTTGCCGTTGACGCTGGGGTCTTCGGTCATGTATTTCAAGGTACTGCCTCCTTGGGCTTGCCTTCGCGCGCGACGGTCGCGCGCTGCCCATAGTTGAAGCAGGTTTGGCGCGAATTGCCAAGAGGGTTTTTCAAACCCACCCGCCGCGAACCGGCAGCAGGCGCCGATGTTCAGCTCAACTCGTCAGTCCCGCGCGCTTCAAGCGGCGCGCCTCAACCCACCCGCAGCGCGTCGGCGAGACGATCCATCACCGTGCCGATCTCCTCGTCCGTGATGATCAGCGGCGGGCAAAACGCGAGCGTGTTGCCGATGCTGCGGGTCACCACGCCGCGCTCAAGCAGCGCCTTCTTCGCTTCGGTGCCGTCACGATCCATCACCGCAGCCCACAGCCCACCGATGCCGCGGTAGCCCGTCAGCAACCCGTCGCTCACCAGCGCGTCAAACCCCTCGGTCATCTTCTTTTCTATGTGCCGCGCCCGCTCGATGAGACCTTCGTCTTCGATCACCCCGATGTTGGCGATGCCCGCCGCGCACGACACCGGATGCCCCGAATACGTGTAGCCGTGCAGCATCCGCTCGCTGTCGGTCTCCAGCGTGTCCGCCATCGCCCGAGAAATCACCACACCCGACAGTGGCGCATAGCCCGACGTCACGCCCTTCGCGAACGTGAACAAGTCGGGCGTCACGCCGAACGTCTGCGACGCAAACCACTCGCCGGTGCGTCCAAACCCGCAGATCACCTCATCGAAAATCAGCAGCGCCCCGTGCTGGTCGCACAGCCGCCGCAGCCCCTCTAGGTAGCCGTCCGGCGGCATGATGACGCCGCCTGCGCCCTGAATGGGTTCGGTGATCACCGCGGCGATCCGCTCGCCGTGCTCCGCGAATAGCTGCGCGGCCGGCTCGACATCGTCGGCGGGAATCTCAACGACCCCGGCCAGCAGATCACCCCAACCTTCACGAATCGGCTCGATGCCCTGCACGCTCGTCCCGCCGACGTTCGTGCCGTGAAAGCCACCTTGTCGACGCACGATCATCTGCCGGTCGGTGTCGCCCCGCAGCTGGTGCACCCGCCGCGACAGCTTCAGCGCGCTGTCGACCGCTTCCGAACCCGAGCAGCCCAGAAACACCCGCCCGTCACGTATCGGCGACCGCATCCGAATCTCCTCCGCGACCTGCCGAGCCCGAGGGTTGGAAAACGGCTCGAAGAGGTTGTAGGTGACCAGCTCGTCGAGCTGCGCCTTCATCGCGCCGATGACGGTCTCGTTGCCGTGCCCGATCTGGCACAGCCACAAACTCCCCAGCGAGTCGATGTAGGTCTTGCCGTTCTCGTCGGTCAGCGTGCAGCCCTCGGCTGCGACGATCGACACCATCTCGTCCTCAGGTGTCGAAGCGACGGTAAAGGGGTGCAGGAGTGCGTCAGTAACCATGGCCGCGACATTACGCGCTCTCGTGCCCGCCCCGCGCACGCACCTGCCGCGCGCAGACGTCGCACGCACTGGCGTGGGCTCTAGCGTCAAAGGCATGACCCTCGCTCACGGCGACCCGCTCGTGATGATTCCCGGCCCGTCCGTCATGCCCGACAGCGTGATGGAAGCGTTCCGCCGCCCCCTGCCGAACATCTACGAAGGCGACCTCGTTCGCATCATCTACGACGTCCTCGACCGGCTGCCCCCGATCGCCCGCACGAAAGGCAGCGCCTACGTCGCCGTCAGCAACGGCCACGGCGCGTGGGAGATGGCGCTCACCAACACGCTCAGCCGAGGCGACCACGTGCTCGTCGCCGAGGCCGGACACTTCGCCACCAGCTGGGCGCAGATGATGCGCTTCGCCGACGTCACCTACGACGTCGTCGCCGCGCCGCATGGCCAAGCCGTCGACCCCGCCGCCGTCGAAGCGGCGCTGGTCGCCGACACCAGCCGCCGCACCAAGGCCGTGCTCGTCGCGCACGTCGACACCGCCACCTCGGTGCGCAACGACATCGCGGCGATACGAGCCGCCATCGACCGAGCCGATCACCCCGCGCTGTTGATGGTCGATGCCGTCGCGTCGCTCGGCTGCGACGCATACGAGATGGACGCTTGGGGCGTCGATGTCACGGTCGCCGCCACGCAGAAAGGGCTGATGGTGCCGCCCGGGCTGGGCTTCGTGTTCGTCAGCGACAAGGCGCTCGCCGCGCACCGCCACGCCGACCTGCGCACCGGCTACTGGGATTTCACCGCTCGCACCGATCCCGACGCGCACTACTGGATCTTCTGCGGCACCCCGCCCATCAGCCACCTCTACGCGCTGACGGCGTCGCTCGACCTGCTCGAAGCAGAGGGCATCGAAGCCGTCTGGGCTCGCCACCGGGCGCTCGCCGATGCCGTGCGCGCGGCGGTGGGCGCTTGGCACACAGACGACGGCCTCCGCCTCGTCGCCGCCGAGCCAGCCGCGCAGTCGAACGCCGTCACCGTGCTCAGCACCGGCACCATCGACTCGCGCGCGCTGCAGTGGCGCGCCGAGAGCGGCGCCGGACTCGTGCTGGGCATCGGCATCGGCGACGACCCCGCGCGCGAGTTCCGCATCGGGCACATGGGGCACGTCACCCCGCCGATGGTGCTGGGCGCGCTCGGCACCATCGAAGCGGCGCTGCTGTCGCTCTCGACGGCCGAAGGCGTGCCGACCGAGCAGGCCGGGCCATCAGCCGCGCCCGCCGCGCCGATTGCCGCTTCCGGTGTCGCGGCGGCCGCTAAGTCGCTCGCGACGCGGCTGGCAGAGATGCCTTCGCGTCGGCCTGCTCCGTCGACCGGCCAGCTGGTCGTCGGAATGCCAGCCCAGGCAGCGACGTCAAACGCTCAGCCCGACGAGCGAGCACCGACCAACGGCTCCACGGCGAACACCTTGGGCGCAGCGCCCGGGTTGAACGGCGACGTCGCCCCCAGCTCAGCGGGCGCGGCGACGGACGCCGCTCCGGTGAACGCGACGCCGACGGGCGCAAGCACCGGCGCGACCGCTGGCTCTGCGCGGGCGTCGGCCACCAGGTGGTCGAACGTCGGCCGCCCAGCCAGCCGGTAAATCACCAGGCCGCCGGTCGCTATCACGCCGAGCGCGAAAAACGCGGTGCGGTAGTCGAACGCGTCGCGCAGCACGCCGACGACGAACGGCCCCGACCCGACGCCCACGATCATCAGCAGCGACCCCAGCCCGTAGATGCGCGAGTAGTCGCGCACCCCGAACGCGTCAGCCAGCAGCAGCGGGTGCAGCATCAAAAGGTTCCCCATCGCGCTGCCCAGCACCACCGTTCCGACCAAGATGAGCGGCAGC
>CAYRJD010000091.1:0-29674 GCA_964424585.1 uncultured Acidimicrobiales bacterium
CGCCGGCCCTCTTCCTCCCACCCCCGCCGGCCCGGCTACTGGGCGCTACCCGCCAAGCCGGTCGGCAAGGTCGGCTTGCGCATCGGCCTCATGGCCATCGTGGCCGTCGTCGCGCTCGGCGCGCTGGGTCTGCGGCTCATCTGGGTGCAGGTCGTCGACCGCGACCGGTTCCTCACCTTCGCAGCCACCCAAGGAACTGCCACCCGCACGCTCGACGCACCTCGAGGAGCGCTGCTCGACCGCAACCGCAGCGTGCTGGCCATCAGCGACCCGCGACCCACGATCTACGCCGACCCAGCGCAAGTCGCGACTCCGACGGCGGCCGCTGCGATGCTCGCCGAGGTGCTAGACGTCGACGCGCAAACCCTCGCCGCGAGGTTGCGCAGCGACGCCAGGTTTGTATACGTCGCACGCGAGGTCACGCCCGAGCTAGCCGAACAGGTGAGAGCGCTAGAGCTAGACGGGGTCGACATCACCTATGAGGCGGCCCGCCTGCGACCCAACGGCGATGGACTCGCGGCGAGCGTCATCGGCGTGGTCGACATCGACGAGCAACCGCTCAGCGGTGCTGAAGCCCAGTTCACCGACCAGCTGACCGGCACCGGCGGTCAGACCGTGTCGTCGGTGTCTCGCGACGGTGTCGCGCTGCCCGGGGCAGTCGAGGCACACACCCCCGCTTCCTTGGCTAGCGATGTCGTGCTGTCGCTCGACACCGAAGTGCAGTGGCACACCGAGCACGTGCTCATCGACGCGCTCATCGCGACAGGCGCGAGCGGCGCGACGGCTGTGGTGATGAAGACCGACACCGGCGACCTGCTGGCCGTAGCTGGCGTGACGCGCAACTCCGAGACCGGCGAAGCGCAGCTCACCCGGCACAGCGGCGCGTTCGTCGACGCGTTCGAGCCAGGCTCGGTGATGAAGACGTTCACGGTCGCCGCCGCGCTCGAAGAGGGCTTGACGTCTGCGGGCGAGGTCATCGCGGCGCCCGTGTCTCACACGTTCGCAGACCGCACCTTCGTCGAGCCGTTCCGCACCGAGCCAGCAGACCTCACCGTCACCGAGGTGCTGGCCGTCTCCTCCAACGTGGGCACCATCAAGCTCGCAGAGCGGTTGGGCGTCAGCCAGCTTCACCGGTACTTGCAGCGGTTCGGCCTAGGGCAGCGGACCGGCCCGAGCGGCGCCGCGAGCTTTCCGGGCGAGAGCCGGGGGATCTTGGCGGCGCCCTGGGAGTGGCACGGCGCTGACCTCGCGACCGCCAGCTTCGGACAAGGCGTCGCCGTCACACCTGTCCAGCTAGCGGCCGCCTACAACACGCTGGCCAACGGCGGCACCTACGTCGCGCCACGGCTGAGCATCGGCACCGTTGGGGCCGACGGCGTGTTCCGACCAGCCCCTCACAGCGCGACGCACCAAGTCGTGTCCGTGCACACCGCAGACGAAATAGTTGCGATGCTGCACACGGTGGTCACCAATGGCACGGGCACCCGAGCGAGCATCGACCGGTATGGGGTGGCAGGCAAGACCGGCACCGCGCAGAAGCCGTCGCCCGACGGCGGCTACGCGCCCGACGCGTACATGACGTCCTTCGCGGGTTTCGCGCCGTCACACGACCCAGCCGTCACCGTGGTCGTGGTGCTCGACGAACCGACCCAGCCGCTAGCTGGGCTGACCGCCGCTCCGGCGTTTCGCGAGATCACCGAGTTTGTGCTGCGGGTGATGCAGCTGCCCCCCACACCCGACGACAGCTCCGCCCTCGCGGTCTCCAGTCCGTCGCTGTGAGCGCTCGATGTAAACGCGGCGAGCACGGCCAGGCCGTGACGCTCGCCGAACTCGCGGCTCTCGTCGACGGGCAGCTGACGGGGGGCGACGTCGCGGCCGTCGCAGTCAGCGACGTCGTGCTCGATGATCGCTCGGTGCGGCCAGGAGACCTGTTCGGGTGCATCCCTGGAGCGCGCTTTGACGGCCACGACTTCGCACGTTCGGCGGTCGAGCGTGGCGCCGTCGCGCTGCTCGCCGAACGCCCGCTCGCCGACCTCGACGTGCCCGCTGTGCTGGTTCGCTCGGTCCGAGCGGCAGTCGGTCCGATAGCTCATCTGGTGCACGGCTCGCCCAGTCGCGCTATGTCGCTGGTCGGCGTTACCGGCACGAGCGGCAAGACCACCGTCACGCACCTCGTCAGCCAGATGCTGGGCGCGCTCGGTCGCGCCAGCTCGCTGGCAGGAACTCTCAGCGGCCCGCGCACGACCGCAGAAGCGCCAGACGTATGCCGGTGGCTAGCCGACCTAGCTGGTCGCGACGCGCACGATGCGGTCGCCGTGATGGAGGTGTCGTCGCACGGGCTAGAGATGGGCCGGGTCGACGGGCTCGAGTTTGCGGTGGCGGCGTTCTTGAACTTGAGCGCGGAGCACCTCGACTTCCACGGCGACATGGAGCGCTACTTCGCCGCGAAGGCGAAGCTCTTCGACGGCCGAGCTCGTGTGGCCGTCGTCAGCGACGACGACCCTTGGGGCGCACGTCTGGCGCGCGACCTGCGCCGGCGCGGCGACCAAGAGGTGCGCTGCTTTCGTGGCGCAGACTTAGCCGACGTCGAAGTCAGACGAGACGGCCTGCGCATGCGGTGGGCCGGACACGAGGTGAGCACGTCCATCATCGGCCGGCACAACGTCGCCAACTTCGCAGCAACCGCAGCGATCGGCGCAGCGCTCGGGCTCGCGGACGCCGACATCGCCGCTGGGCTGTGTGCGACCACGCCGGTCGCGGGCCGCATGGAAACCGTCGAGCGCTCGACGGCGACCAGCTCGGCCGAGCCGGTGCCGCTCGTGCTCGTCGACTACGCGCACAAGCCAGGCGCGCTGGCTGCGGTGCTCACCAGCTGCTGTGAGATAGCTCGCGCGAGCGGCGGGAAGGTCGCGGTCGTGATGGGCGCCGGCGGCGACCGCGACGTCGCCAAGCGACCGGAGATGGGTCGCGTCGCAGCGCAGCTCGCCGACGCGGTCACGATCACCACCGACAACCCGCGCACCGAAGACCCGGCCGCCATCGCGCGCTCGGTCCGAGCAGGAGCCGACGAAGCGACCGTGAGCGGCGCGCGCGCAGACGTCGTCGAGATAGCCGACCGGCGCGAGGCGATCTTCGCGACTATCGGCACCGCAAGCGCGAACGACGTCGTCGTAGTCGCGGGCAAAGGGCACGAAGACACCCAAGAGTTCGCCACTCGCCGCGTGCCGTTCAGCGACAAAGAGGTAGCCGAAGAAGCGCTGGCCACCTGGAGGTCTGTGAGGTGATCGCGCTGCTCACCGCCGCTTCGGTCGCGCTGGTGGTGTCGCTGATCGGCACCCGGCTGCTGATTCCGTTCTTGTTGCGGCACGGCGTCGGGCAGCCCATTCAGATCGACGGCCCGGCGGGGCACCAGACGAAGGCGGGCACCCCGACGATGGGCGGCGCGGCGCTCGTCGGTGGCGCGCTCGCCGGTTACGTCGTCAGCCACCTGCGCGCCGAGACGGTGTTTACGCGCAGCGGCCTCACGCTGATGGGCGCAGTGGTCGTCGCGACCCTCGTGGGCTTGCTCGACGACCTGTTGAAGGTCGCCCACGAACGCAACTTGGGGCTGACCAAGCGAGCCAAGTCGATCGGATTGCTGGCGGTAGGGGTCGGGTTCGCGCTGGCATCGTTGAACTGGGTCGGCATCTCCGGCGCGATCAGCCTCACGCGGCTGGGCTTTCCAGAGCTAAACCTGGCGCCGGGGGTGTGGGTGCTCTGGGCGGTGCTGGTCGTGATGGGTGCGTCGAACGCGGTCAACCTGACCGACGGGCTCGACGGCTTGGCGAGCGGCGCAGCGACCCTCGCGTTCGCCGCGTTCGTGGCGATCGGCTACTGGGGGTTTCGGCATCCCGAGTTTTACGACATCAAGCACGCGCTCGACCTGGCGATCATCGCGGCGGCGATGGCTGGCGCCTGCGTCGGCTTTTTGTGGTGGAACGCTCCGCCCGCGCAAATCTTCATGGGAGATGCTGGCTCGCTCGCGCTGGGCACCGCCCTGGCCGGCCTCGCGCTGCTGCTGCGAGCCGACCTGCTGCTGCTGCTGATCGGAGGCCTCTACGTCATCGAGACGCTCTCGGTGATCGCGCAGGTGTCGTCGTTTCGCCTCTTTGGAAAACGTGTGCTGCGGATGGCGCCGATCCACCACCACTTCGAGCTGGGGGGTTGGCCCGAGACGACCGTGCTGATCAGGATGTGGGTGGTAAACGGTTTCCTGGTGGCGCTGGCGCTGGGCATCTACTACGCGGACTTCTTGAGCATCGACTCGTCTGCTCTAGGAGGCCTGTAGTGACGCCCGCGCACGACACGCCACCCGACGCGCAGCTCCCGTCGTCTGTGCTGGTGTTCGGCATGGGCGTGACCGGCTGGGCGCTGTATCGCGCGCTGAGCGATCGCGGCGTGCGCGTGGTGCTGGCAGACGACCGAGACGTCGACGTGCCTGTCGCGCTCTTCGGGGCACCCCGCCCCCACGTCGTCGACGAAGCGTCTCTCGCGCGGCTGCTGGGTGACGTCGAAGCCGTCGCGCCGAGCCCGGGCGTGCCGTCGCACCACGCGGTGTTCCGGCTCGCCGATCAAGCCTCGGTCACGATCACCGGCGACTTCGACGTGGCGGCCGCGCTCGACGACCGCCCCATCGCAGCGATCACCGGCACCAACGGCAAGACCACCGTGGTCGTGCTGGTCACCGAGATGCTGAACGAAGCGGGCATCACCGCCGTAGCGGCTGGCAACACCGAGCTGCCGCTGGTCGCCGCGGTGACGCAGCACGACGAGGCATCGGTGTTCGTCGTCGAAGCATCGTCGTTCAGGCTCGAACGGGCGCAGCGTTTCGCGCCGCAGCTAGCAGCGTGGCTGAACGTCGCACCCGACCATCTCGACCATCACGGCAGCTACGACGCGTACGTCGCCGCCAAGGCACACATCTTCGAGCGTCTCGCCCCAGGCGGCACCGCGGTGGTGCCGTTTCGCGACGACGCGCTGGCGGCTGCCGCGGCCGGGCACCGCGTCGTCACGTTCGACGCCGCAGGGTCGAGCGATGACGTCGGTTCCGCGCGAGCCGACGCGACCGTCGCGCGCGGCTGGCTCACCGTGAACGGCCAGGCCATCACCGAAGTCGGGTCGCTGCGTCGGCGGCGACCGCACGATCTCGCGAACGCGTCGGCGGCCGCGCTTATCGCCACCGAGCTGGGCGTGGCATCCGACGCAATCGACGCCGTGCTGCGTCGCTTTAGCGGTCTGCCGCATCGCATGGAGGTGGTGCGCGAGCTTGACGGCATCACGTTCATCAACGACTCCAAGGCCACGACTCCGCACGCGACGGTCGCGGGGCTCGCTGGCGTCACCGACGCGGTGCTGATAGCCGGCGGCCGCAACAAGCTCGACGACCTGAGCGAGCTGCGTCGCCTCGCTGGCTCTCTCGCGGCCGCCGTCGCGATCGGCGAAGCTGCGCCGCAGGTGTGCACGGCGTTGGCCGACCTCGTCGAGGTGCGAGCGGCCGGCTCGATGGCGGCAGCGGTGAACTGCGCTCGCGCCCTCGCGCCGGCGGGCGGCTGCGTCGTTCTCTCGCCAGCGTGTGCGTCGTTCGACGCGTACGCGAGTTACGCCGAGCGCGGCGAGCACTTTCGGTCGTGCGTCGACGCGCTCCAGGTGGCCTCGTGAGCGCGCCGGCCGAGCTGACCGCGCGTCGCGCGTCCGCCTATCTCGCGCTGGTGCTCGTGACCTTGACGCTGCTGGTGGCGGGCGTCGTGTTCGTCGTGTCGGCCTCGGCGGTCGTCGGCCTTGACCATGCAGGCGAGCCGCTGCTGTACGTCAATCGTCACCTCGTCGCCGTCGCGCTGGCGGTGGTCACGCTGCTGGTGACCCTCCACGTCGACTACCACCTCTGGCGACGCTGGTCGCCGTTCGCGCTCGGCATCGTGCTGGTGCTTCTGGCCATGGTGCTGGTCACGGGTGAACCTGTCGGTGGAGCCAAGCGTTGGCTAGAGCTCGGGCCGCTCAACCTTCAGCCCTCGGAACTGGCGAAGCTGGCGCTCACCTTCACCGTCGCGATGCTGCTCGACGGTCGCGACGTCACGCTGGCGGTCGGCGTTCGACGCACTCTGCTGCTCACCGGCGCGACCGCCGCGCTGGTGCTAGCCCAACCTGACCTTGGCACCGCGGTGGTGCTGGTCGCCATCGTCGTTGGTCTGCTGTTCGCGGCCGGAGTTCCCGGCCGCCTGTTCGTGGCGCTCGGAGCCATGGCCGTTCCGCTCGGCGCGGTTGCGGTGGTGGCGGCCGACTACCGCCGCGCCAGGCTGGTCGGCTTCTTGAACCCGGTCGAAGAGCGGCTGGGCGCGGGCTACCAGACGTACCAGAGCCTCATCGGCCTCGCCGAGGGCGGCGCAGGCGGCACCGGCATCGGCGCGGGACAAGCCAAGTGGGGCTGGGTGCCCAACGCGCACACAGACTTCATCTTCGTGATCGTCGGCGAAGAGACAGGCCTGGTTGGTGGCCTCGTGGTGCTGGGGCTGCTGGGCTTCATCGGCGTGATCGGCTTCCGGATTGCCGCTCGCGCATCCGACACCTTTGGCCGCTTGGTGGCGGCCGGCATCACGACGTGGCTGATGGCGCAGTCGTTCATCAACGTCGGCGGGGTCGTCGGCTTGCTGCCGGTGACGGGCATTCCGCTGCCGTTCATGTCGTTCGGCGCCTCGTCGCTGGTGGCGACGGCGGCGGCTGCCGGCGTGCTCGCCAACATCGCGCGCGCCGCTAGCGCCACCGCGCCTTCGGGTACGCGTCGAGACACGCAGTCGCAGCCGTCGGCTCGCAGGCCCGCGGGACGCCGCGCGAGTTCCGCGCACAAGCCGGTTGCGGTTGGATTGTTTGAGTGAGACGACAACTAGAGCGCCGGTCGTCACCCCCGCGCGGCTCGGTGCTGATCTCCGGAGGTGGCACGGCAGGTCATCTGGTGCCAGGCATCGCCATCGCGCGCGAGCTGGTGGAGCAGGGCTGGTCGACCGAGCAGGTCCACTTCGTCGGCACTCGTCGCGAACTCGACGCGCGGCTCGTGCCCGCCGCTGGCTTCGGGTTGACACGGCTAGCCGGGCGCCCCTTGGCGACGCAGCGATCTGTCGTCGCCAAGCTCGCAGCGGCGGCCGATCTGGCGTGGGGCGTCGCGCGTGGCGTGTGGCTCATCGGCCGCAAACGACCTGCGGCGGTGCTGTCGCTCGGCGGCTACGGAGCATTGCCCGCCGCAGCCGGAGCCGTCATCTGGCGCGTGCCGCTCGTGCTGACCGAGCAGAACGCGACCGGCTCGGCGACCAACCGTCTGCTGAGTCGGTTCGCGAAGGCTGCTGGTGTTCCGGTTGCGGGCAGCGGCTTGCGCCACGAGGTCGTGACCGGCATGGCGGTGCGCGCTGAGGTGGCGCACGCGGCACGGGTCGCCGCGACGAAATCGGGCGTGGCCAGCTTGCGTCGAGGTCGCGGGTGGCCGACGCAGGTGCCGCTGGTCGTGGTGTTCGGAGGCTCGCTCGGCGCCCGCAAGATCAACGAGGCGGTGTGGGCCGCGCTGATGCAGGACCCGCTGCGACGCATGCTCAAAGATGCTCAGCTGGTCGTTCACCACGTGGTGGGAGAGCGCGACTGGAAGCTGCTCCCTGGGGGCCTGTCCGACGCTCTGGCGGGCTATCGCCCCGTCGTCTACGACGACGATCTAGCCACCGCGCTCGCGGCCGCCGACCTGGTCGTGTGTCGCGCCGGAGGTTCGACGGTGGCCGAGCTGAGCGTCACCGGCACCCCTGCGGTGCTGGTTCCGTACCCGCACGCGCCCAACGACCACCAGCGGCGCAACGCTGAGGTGCTGGCGGCTGCCGGCTCAGCGGTGGTGATCGACGACGACGAAATGAGCGACCAGCGCTTGAGCGCCGAACTGCTGCGCGCGCTCCAACACGATCGACGAGTTCGGTCGACGCCGGGCGGGGGAGAGCCCGCGTTCGGCTCGGCTGACGCCGCAGCAGCGGTGGCTTCGCTGCTCAACCAGCACAGCCGGCGGCGCTGATGGTCGACATCAGCGGCCCGCTCGCCATCCACCTCGTGGGCATCGGCGGCTCTGGTATGAACGCCATCGGGGTGGTGCTGGCGGAAATGGGCCACCGCGTGTCCGGCAGCGATCTGCGTCGGTCGCTCGGCGTGATGAGGCTGGAGGCGATGGGCGCGCAGGTGCACATCGGTCACGACGCTCACCACGTCGAGGGCGCGCAGCTCGTCGCGCACTCAACCGCGATCAGGCCCGACAACCCCGAGCTGGTCCGCTCGCGCGAGCTGGGCCTGCCCGTGCTCAGCCGGGCGCAGATGCTGCGCGCGATATGCGACGCGAAGGACGTCGTCGCGGTCGGGGGCACCCACGGCAAGACGACTACCTCGTCGATGCTGGCGCTGTGCCTCGTCGCTGCCGGACTGCATCCGTCGTTCGTCGTCGGCGGCGACTTGAACGAAATCGGCGGCGGCGCGGTGTGGAGCGACGACGGCGACCTGCTGGTCGTCGAAGCCGACGAGTCTGACGGCACGTTCGTCGAACTCGGAGCCGACGTCGCGCTCGTCACCAGCCTTGAGGCCGACCACCTCGACTACTACGGCAGCCAAGATCGGCTGGTCGCGGCGTTCGAGCGGTTCGTAGCTGCCGCGAGCGAGCTAGCCGTCATCTGCGCTGACGACCCTGCCGTCGCCCAGCTCGCACAGCACGCGCCCGGTCGCTGCGTCACCTACGGGCACAGCCCCGACGCCGACTACTCCGTGCTCGAACCGCGCAGCGCTCGCCACGGCGTGCACTTCACGCTGTTGGGGCCGAACGGGCCGCTCGGACCGGTGACGCTCGCGATGGCGGGCCTTCACAACGCCGCGAACGCCACCGCTGCGGCAGCCACGGCGGTCGAGCTGGGCGCGGAGCCGACGGCGGTGATCGGCGCGCTCGAACGGTTCGCCGGGGTCGCTCGTCGCTTCGAGATGCGCGGCGTTGCGGCGGGGGTCACGTTCGTCGACGATTACGCGCACCTCCCGAGTGAAGTCGCGGCGACCATCGCCGCCGCCAATGACGGCGACTACGGCCGGGTCGTGGCTGTCTTTCAGCCGCACCGTTTCACTCGCACGAGGGCGCTGTGGCAGTCCTTCGCCGACGCGTTCGACGCAGCCGACATCACGGTGATCACCGACATCTACCCAGCAGGTGAGGTGGCGCCGCCCGGCATCACCGGCGAACTCGTGAGCCGCGCCGTGCGCCAGGCGCACCCCAAGGTCGACGTGGTCTACGTCGCCGACCGAGCCCAGCTGGCCGAGCTGCTTGTCGGGACGTTGCGTGCGAACGACGTGTGCCTGACGATGGGAGCTGGCGATCTCACGACGCTCCCAGACGAGCTGATCGAGCGGCTCGGTGAGCGACGTTCGTGAGCACGCTCAACGATCCGTCTAGAGAGGTCGCTAGAGAGGGCCAAGTCGCGTCTGCGCTCGGCGCGCTCGGTCGCAACGCGCGCGCCGCGGCGCCGTTCGGCGCTCGCACCACCTACCGCGTCGGCGGCCCGGCGGCCATCGGATACGTCGCCCGAAACGTCGACGACGTGCGTCTCGCTGTGGACGTGGCACGCGCGCACGACCTCGATTGGATGGTCGCGGGCCGTGGCTCGAACCTGCTGGTCGCCGACGCCGGCTACGACGGCATCGTGGTTTGGCTCGAAGGCGACTTTGAGCGCCTCCTCGTTGACGCAGCAGCCTCGTCGGTCGTCGCTGGCGCGTCGGTGCCGCTGCCGGTGCTCGCGCGGCGCAGCGCCGCAGCTGCCTTGAGCGGCCTCGAGTGGGCCGTCGGCGTGCCAGGCACCGTCGGCGGCGCGGTCGCGATGAACGCAGGTGGCCACGGCAGCGACGTCGCGTCGTGCCTGCGTCACGCCGAGGTGCTTCGCGCCGCCCAGATGCCTCACAACGACCAGACGCCCCGGGCCGTGATCGCCTCGATGACGCCTGCCGACCTGCAGCTCGGCTACCGCACGAGCGCGCTGCGCGCGACCGACGTGGTGCTGCGCGCAAAGTTCAGCTGCACTCCCTGCGAGACCGTCGAGGCGCAAGCGACGATCAGAAAGATCGTCAGGTGGCGACGCGACAACCAGCCCGGCGGCCAGAACGCTGGTTCGGTGTTCAAGAACCCGACGCTCGATGCGGCCAGCGGCAACTCGCAGGGCACGACGCAACCAGGTCTGTCTGCGGCTGAGCTGATCGACCGAGCTGGCCTGAAGGGCTTGCGGGTCGCCAGCGCGCGCGTGTCACAGATGCACGCGAACTTCATCGTCGCGCGCTCTGGCGGGCTGGCGGCCGACGTCGCCGAACTCATCGCCCTGGTAGCCGACCGGGTGGAGGCCGCGAGCGGCGTGCGGCTCGAGCCCGAGGTCAAGCTGGTCGGGTTCTCTTCGACGTGAAGGCGCTGTGGGTCGCCTGCGCGGCAACCTTCGGTGCGGCGGCCGCCGTCGCAGGAGTAGTGGTGTCGCCGTGGCTGGACGTCGATGAGGTCACGATCTTCGGGCTGCATCGAGTGAGCGTCGCCGAAGCGGCTGACGCCGTCGGGTTCGGCCCGGGCCGTCCGATGATCGCCGTCAACACCGGTGCGGCGCAAGCGGCGCTCTTAGACATCTCTTGGGTCGCGACCGCGAGCGTCGAGCGCGACTGGCCAGCCACGGTGCGGGTGACGCTCACCGAGCGACAGCCCGTCGCGGTGGCGCTGGCTGGTCCGCGACGTTGGGTGATGGTCGACGTCGACGCCCGGGTGCTCGGCGAGCCAATGGACGACGAGGCGGTCGACGCAGCGATGCTGCCGCGCATCAGCGGCATCAGGGCGGCTGGGCCCGCTGGGTCGTTTCTCGACGACGACGCGACCGCTCCGCTCGCTGCGCTGGCCGGGTTGACCGAAGGCGTGCGGGGCGTGGCGGCGGCCCCGCTCGCGCCCGACGAGGTTTATGCGGTGTGGCGCGATGAGCGCGACGGGCTGCTGGTCGACACCACCTTTGGCGTTCGGCTCGTGCTGGGCGACGACGCCCAGCTCCGCTCGAAGGTGATAGCGGTGAGCGCGGTGCTCGACTACCGACGAGCGAGCGCGCCCGACGTCGGGCCAGCGAGCGGCCGAGTTAGCCCCGCGCCGACGACGCTGCTCGACGTGTCCGTGCCGCACCTTCCCGTCGAGCGCGCCTTGCGCTGAGCCGCTTAGATTTCCTCCACGGCGTGGCAGGGGTGTAGTTTCTACGTGCTGAGTGGCCGCAGCGGCCACGGCGCGCAGGTGCGTGGCGCAACCCACCACCACTCGATGCAAGGAGACCGGTGGTACACACTCAGAACTACGTGGCCGTGATCAAAGTCATCGGCATCGGCGGCGGCGGCTCGAACGCGGTGAACCGCATGATCGAGGCGCAGCTCGGCGGCGTCGAGTTTTACGCCGTCAACACCGACGCTCAGGCGCTGCTTTTGTCGGAAGCAGACCAAAAGATCGACATCGGCCGAGACCAGACGAAGGGGCTCGGTGCTGGCAGCGACCCAGAGGTCGGAGCGGCGGCCGCGCAGGAGCACCGAGAAGAGCTGGCCGACGCGGTGCGAGGCGCAGACATGGTGTTTCTCACCGTCGGCGAGGGCGGCGGCACCGGCACCGGCGCGGCGCCGGTCGTCGCTGAGGTCGCCAAAGAGCAGGGCGCGCTGACGATTGCGGTGGTCACTCGTCCGTTCAGCTTTGAGGGGCAGCGCCGGCAGGTGCAGGCCGTGGCTGGCATCGACGAGCTGCGCGAGAAAGTCGACACGATCATCGTCATTCCCAACGACCGGCTGCTGTCGATCTCAAATGAGCACACCTCGATGGTCGACGCGTTCCGCATGGCCGACGACGTGCTGCTAGAGGGCGTGTCGGGCATTTCGAGCCTCATCACCACGCCCGGGCTGATCAACACCGACTTCGCCGACGTGAAGAAGATCATGTCGAACGCGGGCACCGCGCTGTTGGGCGTCGGGCGAGCCAAAGGCGAGAACCGAGCCGAGAACGCCACGAAGGCTGCGCTGTCGAGCGAGCTGCTAGAAGAGTCGATCGACGGCGCGCGCGGCGTGATCTTCAACCTCGCGGCGGGTTCGGGCTTGGGCCTGTTCGAGGCGAACCGAGCGGCCGAGACCGTGCGACAGGTCGCCAGCCCAGAGGCGAACATCATCTTCGGTGCGGTGATCGACGAGGCCCTCGAAGACGAGCTGCGGGTCACGGTCATCGCAGCAGGGTTCGACCGCTACGGCGACTCGGGCGGCTCCGCGCGGGTGTCGTCAGACGATCTGCGCGACCCGCTGGCGCACCACGTGCCGATGACGCACGGCGACCCTGGCGGCGACGACGGTTTGGGTGCGCACCAAGGTGACGGCGCCGCGCTGTCGTCACTCGAAGTGCCGACGTTTCTCAAACAGTCCGATCTGTAGCGACCAGCGCGTCAGCTGATCGCCCCACACGCCACGACCTTGCTGCGCTTTCGCCGACAGCTGGGCAACACCGCTTGTGAGATCGTGTTCAGCGGCCGCGCAGATGGCGACTTCAGCACGCCGCGCGACGCCGCTCGCCGCGGGCCAGCTGACGTAGGCGTGCGGTTGTTTGCGGGCGAGCCAACAGAGGTCACCTGGCTGCGACAGGTTCACGGCAGCGAGGTCGTGCTGGTGTCCGAGCCTGGCGCCGCGCGCGCTGCGGCGGCCGACGCGGCCGTTACCCGCGTCTGCGGCGCGGCGCTTGTGCTACGGGTCGCTGACTGCTTGCCGGTCATGCTGTACGGAACTGATGGCAGCGGCGTGTCCGGCATCGCCGCGGCGCACGCCGGCTGGAGGGGCCTGCTCGCCGGGGTCGTCGGGAGAGCTGCGCAGCGGCTGCGCGAGCAGCTGAGCGGCGACGTTGCGCTGTGGGCGGTCGTAGGTCCGCACGTCGCATCGGCTCGCTACTCCTTCGACGGCCCCGAACGGGCTGAGCTAGCCGAACGGTTTGGCGCAGCCGTCGCGTCGTTCACACCAGACCTCACGCCCGCGGTTGACTTGGGCGCGGCGTGTCGAGCCGCTCTAGCGGAGGCCGACGTCGATCTCGATCACATGGTCGCGACCGACGCCCACGACGACCAGCGTCGCTGGTTTTCGCACCGTGCGGGCGACGCTGCGCGCATGGCAGCCGCCATCGTGCTGCGCGCCGCTGTGACCGGTGGGCGACCGTGAGCGAGCCCGCGGCTGCGCCTGATGCTGCGCCCGATGACCCGCACTGTTCTGACGAGCAGCTGCACCGCCTTCAAGCGCGCCTCGATGAGCTGCGCAGCCAGATTCATTCGGCGCGTCCCGACGCCGCGCACCGTGCCGTAACGCTTGTGGCCGTCACCAAAGGCTTCGGCCCGTGGGCGCTCGACGCGGCCCGACGCGCGGGAATCGTCGACGTGGGCGAGAACTACGCGCAAGAGCTGGTGCACAAAGCGTCCACGCTGGGCGCGGACGATCTAGCCGGGCTGCGGCTTCACTTCATCGGCCGGCTGCAAACCAACAAGGTTCGAGCAGTGGCGCCGTTCGTTCACACCTACCAGAGCGTCGACCGCCCGTCGCTGGTGGCTGAGATTGCCAAGCGCGCGAGCGGCGCGAACGTGATGATTCAGCTCAACCTCACAGGTGCGACCACACAGGGCGGCTGCGACCCAGACGCCGCCAGCGAGCTGGTCGCGGCGGCCCGGCGCGCGGCGCTGAACGTGACGGGCGCCATGACCATCGGCGACCCCGACAGCTCGGCTGCTACCCGCGCCGCGTTTCGCGACCTGGTCGGCTTCGCGGACGCCCACGACCTCGAGCACCGCTCGATGGGCATGAGCGGCGACCTAGCCGAAGCGCTGGACGCAGGCTCGACGATGGTGCGGGTCGGAACCCGGCTGTTCGGAGAGCGTCGGTCGGCGTGAGTGACCGAGCGCGCCTGGCGCGTCGACATCGCTCGCGTATCATGGTGGCGAGCAATCCACCGGCGATTGCTCGCGCAAACCAAATCAGGAACGGTCTATGGCTTCTATTCTCAGGCGGGCGGCTACGTACTTGGGCTTGGGCCCAGATGAGGCTTACGCAGCGCCAACCGAGCACCAGCGGTTCGGCTACGAGCATCAGGGCGACCCGAACGGCTACGACGGCAGCGACCCGGCCGGCCAGGGCGGCAGCCAGACCGTCACGTTGGTGCCGAGAGGCGAGGACGGTGCTCCGCAGTCGGCGAGCGGGGTGCGCATGCTGGACGGCGACGAGATGTCGTCTGCGATGGCACATCACCAGCACGCCGGCATCGGACCGCCCGAGGTCATCGTCCCGCACTCTTTCGACGACACCCAGGCGGTGGCAGAAGCGTTCAAACGAGGCTCTGCTGTGATCGTCAACCTGCAGAACCTGAACATAGACATCGCACGTCGGCTGGTCGACTTCTGTGCCGGGTTGTGTTACGGCCGAGACGGAGAGATGAGCAAGGCTGCCGACGGGGTCTACCTGCTGGTTCCGTCAGACGTGGTGATCAGCATCGAGCACCGACGCCGCATCAAGGCTGGCGAGTACGCCTGAGTGAGCTTGTTGTGTGTGGCGCTGCAGCTGTACCTGTTCGTCATTTTCATCCGCATCATCATGAGTTGGATTCCGCTGCGACCCGGCAGCGGGGCGCAGCGCTTTGCGGACCTGCTCGATCGCGTGACCGAGCCGGTGCTGGGGCCGGTGCGCCGCGTGCTGCCGCCGTTGCGAACTCGCACCATCGCTTTCGACCTTTCGCCGGTCGTCGTGGTGGTCGGCATCTCGATCTTGATGCGAGTGGTGTGCTAGGCGGTCATTGAGCCACCCCAGACCGGCTAGCCGGTCGTGCCAAGCACGGCGGAGGCGTTGGTCGTAGCGTTGGGGTCGTGACTGAACAACCAACTTCTGACGGCGCTCCGCTAGGCGAAGCCCTGGTCGCGGCGCTGGGTCAGATTGACGAAGCGCTGACCGACGTGCGAAACCAGATCGGCAAGCTCGAGGTTCGCATGACGGCTGTCGAAACCGAGCAGCCCGCTGGCCGCGCGCCGGTGGTCGAGGTGGCGCTGTCGGAAACGGCACAGGAGAGGCTCGCCGAGCTAATCGGCGAGATCGGAGCGACCGCGGCTGCGGCCGCTAGCTCGGCGGCGCAGGCTCAAGTCGCCACGGCGGCCGAGACGTTGCGCGTCATGGTGGTGAGCGAGATCAACCGGCTGCTCGACGAGGCGGGCATCGCCGCGCACGTCGAGGTCGACGACCTAGCCGGTGCCAGCCCGCCCAGTACCAGTCAGCCAGGCGCGTCCGAGACGCAAGAGTCAGCCGACCGACCTGCTCAAGAGCCCGCTCAGCAGCCTGTTCAACAGCCTGCCCAGATGCCAGCCGAGCCCACGGCGTCGACCGGCATGCGGTCTGCGCTGGGCGTTCAAGGCCTGAAGGTGACCGACGCGCCAGCCCAACCCGCCGCGCATGCCACGACCGTCAGCGCCCAGAAAGCGAACGCCCAGTTGGCGAGCGACCAGGCTGCGACGAACGGGCACGACGACGTTCCTGCACCGCTCGACCTCGACGACCTCGACGACCCGTTTTTAGAGGCACTTGCGCCAGCGAGTGCTTCTTGAAGACAGCGCGCTCGCGCCAGCGAGTGCTTCTTGAAGACAGCGCACTCGCCTCAGCTGGCGCGAGTTAGCTCGATCTGCGGCTCATCGCCGGGGCCATCGAGCCACTCGAGCGATGTTGCCAACACCGCGCTCGTCACCATTGGTGCGTGAGCGCGCGCTAGCTCCGCGTGCTCGGGCGTCCACCGGACGGTCAACGAAATGCGGTCGGTCACAGCCAGGCCCGCGTCTTTGCGGGCCTGTTGCACTTGGCGGATCAAGTCGCGCGCCAGGCCTTCGGCTTCAAGCTCTGGTGTGAGTGCCGTGTCGAGCGTCACGATCAGCCCGTGCTGGCTCAGCGCAACCGCCGCGGCGTCGCCTTGTGCGCTCACGTCTAGTTCGAACTCGTCTTCGGTGAGTTCGATGTCGCCGACCACCACCGTGCCGTCAGAGCGCTGGTGCCAGTCGCCGCTGCGGGCGGCCGCGAACACTCGCTGCGCGTCGGCGCCCAGGCGCGGCCCTAGCGCAGCGCCGCTTGGCTTGAGCACCATTTCAACCTCAGACCCGAGCGTGTCGGTCAGCTCGACGGCCCTGACGTTCACTTCGTCTGTCAGCAGCGACGTGAGCGGCGCGAGCGCGCTGGCGCCCTCACCGGCCACGGTGAGCCGAGCTAGCGGCAGCCGCACGCGCAGATGAGCGTCTTCTCTTAAGCGCAGCGCTGCCGACGCGACGTCGCGCACCGTGTCCATGCTCGCGACGAGTTCGTGGGCGCCGTCGGGTGACAGCCGCTGCGGGTCGGGCCAGTCGGTGAGGTGCACGCTGGCCTCGCCGGTGAGCCCCGTGTAGATCTCTTCGGCGATCATCGGCAGCAGCGGGGCAGCCATCTGCGTGAACGTCACCAGCACGCAATACAGCGTGTCGAAGGCGTCCGCGTCGCCGCTTGTCGGCGAGCCAAGAGACACGTCGTCGCCGGTATTCGGCGAGCCAACAGACACGTCGTCGGTGCCCCAGAACCGGTCTCGGCTGCGACGGATGTACCAGTTGTTCAGCGCGTCGATGAACGCCGCCAGCTCAGCCGCCGCGCCCGGCAGGTCATACGCGTCTAAGTGCGCCGTGACGGCTTCGAGCGTGCTGGCTGTCTTGGCGAGCATGTATCGGTCGAGCAGCGCCAGAGGGTCGTGACCTTCGCTAGTGGCCGCCGTGAGGTCGACCGGCTCAGCTCGATAGCCATCGGCGTTCGCATACAGCGTGAAGAAGCTGTACGCGTTCCAGATCGGAATGAGCACTTGTCGCGTCACCTGCGCGATGCCGTCGTCTGACAGCCTGGTGTCGCCGCCGCGCACGATGTGGGTCGACATCAGGTACCAGCGCAGCGCGTCGGAGCCGAACCGCTCGAATATCTCGGTGGGTTCGGTGTAGTTGCGCAGGCGTTTGGAGAGCTTCTCGCCGTCGCCCGCCAGCAGGATGCCGTGGCAGATGACGTTCGAGAAAGCAGGCCGGTCGAACAGCGCGCCCGCCAGCACGTGCAGCGTGTAGAACCACCCGCGGGTCTGGTTGATGTACTCGACGATGAAATCGGCCGGAAAGTTGGCTTCGAACCAGTCTTTGTTCTCGAACGGGTAGTGCACCTGCGCGAACGGCATCGAGCCCGACTCGAACCAGCAATCGAGCACGCCTTCGGTGCGCCGCATCGTCGAACGTCCGCTCGGGTCGTCTGGGTTGGGGCGCGTCAGCTCGTCGATGAACGGACGGTGCAGGTCAGCCACTTGCGTGCCGAAGTCGGCCTCTAGCTCTTTGAGGCTTCCGTAGACGTCTGTGCGCGGATAGTTGGGGTCGTCGCTCACCCAAACCGGTATGGGCGTGCCCCAGAACCGGTTGCGGCTGATCGACCAGTCGCGCGCGCCGGCCAGCCACTGTCCGAAGCGGCCGTCTCGCACGTGGGTGGGCACCCAGTTGATCTGCTGGTTCAGCTCGCCCAAACGGTCTCTTATGGCGGTGACGTCGACGTACCACGACGAGATCGCCTTGTAGATGATCGGCGTGTCGGTGCGCCAGCAGTGCGGGTAGTTGTGCTCATAGGTGGCGTGCCGCAGCACCACGCCTCGTTCCTTGAGCGCGGCGATGATCGTCGGGTTCGCGTCGAACACGTTGACGTTGGCGAAATCGCTGACCGGCTCGGTGAAACAGCCTCGCTCGTCAACCGGCACGACGTCGCCGATCGAGATGCCGTTTGCTTCGCAGGTGACCTGGTCGTCTTCGCCGAACGCCGGCGCCATGTGCACGATGCCGGTGCCTTCGGCGGTGTCGATGAAGTCCGCGCTCAGCACCTTGAACGCGTCGGTGCGATCCGCGAAGTAGCTGAACATCGGCTCGTAGCTGAGCCCCACCAGGTCGCGACCCTTCACGGTCGCGACGACGGTGTGATCGCCCAGCACACGCACAAGGTCGGCTTCGTAGTTGCCCAACGTCTCAGCACCCAGCACGTAGCCGACCGCGGGGCCGGGTGAGCCGGTGGCGACGACCACGCAGTAGTCGATGTCGTCGCCGACGGCGAGCGCGAGGTTGGAGGGCAGCGTCCACGGCGTGGTCGTCCACGCCAGCAGCCGCAGCTCGTTTAGACCAGCCAGGGCCTCGGGTGTCCCGTCGTAGAGCGCCGCCTCAAACCAGACCGTCAGCGCAGGGTCTTGGCGGGGGCGGGTCGCGTCGTCGAGGCGGATCTCAAAGTTCGATAGCGGCGTCTGTGCGCCCCACGAGTACGGCATCACCCGGAACGCTTGGTAGATGAGCCCTTTGTCGTGTAGCTGCTTGAACGCCCAGATGACCGACTCCATATACGGCAGGTCCATCGTCTTGTAGTCGTTGTCGAAGTCGACCCACCGGGCCTGACGGGTCACGGTGGTCTCCCACTCGCTCACATAGCGCAGCACCGAGCTGCGGCACGCCTCGTTGAAGCGGTCGATGCCGTACTCGGTGATGGCCGCGCGGCCAGCGACGTCGAGCTCTCGCTCGGTCTCCATCTCTGCCGGCAGGCCGTGGCAGTCCCACCCGAAGCGCCGCTCGACGCGGTAGCCGCGCATCGTCTTGTAGCGCGGGATGACGTCTTTCACGTAGCCGGTCAGCAAGTGGCCGTGGTGGGGGAGGCCGTTCGCGAAGGGCGGGCCGTCGTAGAACACGTAGTCGTGGGCGTCAGACCGGCTTGCGACCGACCGGCCGAAGGTCGCGTCGTTTGCCCAGCGCGCCAGCACTCGCTCTTCGATGGCGCTGAAGTTGGGTTGCGGGTCGACGACTGGGTAGACGGGGCCTGACCCTTCGCCGTGCTGGTCATCTGCCATCGGTCGTCGGAGGGTACGGCTGGCGGTGCTCTCCTGCCTACACTCGCCGCCCGCCCAGTTAGGGCAACCCAGTCAGGGCAACCCAGTCGGGCCAGTCCTGTCAGCCAGTCCAGTTCAGTGAGGCACAACCATGGCTACCAAGTCAAACACAAAGCAAAGCGCCGGGCCGCCGGTCGAGCCGCCAGTCCAGCCACCAGTGAGGATGGCCCAAAAGCAAGCGAGCCTGCTCGTCGACCACGCCAAGGCGTTCGTCGCTGCGAACGGACGCTCGACGAAGGCCCGCGCGACGCTCGCGACGAACGTCAAGGCGTTGGCAGCCGCGCTCGGCCGTTTGACGCCCAAGCTCGAGGCAGCGGCAGAGCAGGTGGGCGAAACGACCAAGCCGCCCAAGGCGTTGAGCGATGCCACGAAGAAGACCAAGGCTGCGGCGCGCAAGGCGCTGACCTCTGCCAGCACAGCAGCGCGCCAGCAAGCCGACGCGCACCAGGCTTACCGCGCGCTGGAACCGTTGGTCGCGAGCATCACCGCGGAGCTAGACCGCGCCGCGAAGGCAGCTCGGGTCGTGTTGCCGGGCCAGCGAGTCAAGACACCCGACGCTTCACCCAAGCGCGCAGCGTGGCAGTCCGCTGAGCGAGCCAGCACCAAGCCCGTCAGCGGTTCCGCTGCGCTCACGGTAGAAGCGGCGACGAAGGTCGTCGCCAAGGCACCAACAGCGGTGGGCAAGGCGAACGATGCCGCCGCCAAAGTTGTCGCGGCGGTCGGCGAGGCGACCAAGGCAGGCGCCGCGGCGCAGAAGGCGATTGCCGCCCTCACGGCCAAACTGCCCGCGGCCATGAAGGCTGCGTCGACGGTTCCAGAGGGGACACCCAAGACGACGTCGGCTAGGGTCGCCAGGAGCAGGTTGGACAGCTACAAGCAACCTCGCGAGGTCGCGGCGCTAGATGCACCCGCCAAGGCGGCTGCTGCTGCGCTCGCGAAAGCCGACCGGGCCTTAGCGGGGCTTGAGCGACAGATGACGACGCTCGATGCGGCGCTGGGTGCGCTCGATGTTGCGTTGTCTGATGCCGTGCGCGCGACGACTGCGGCTGCGCGAGCAGCCGCGCGCCCTGCACCCCAGCAACCTGCAGCCAAGCCACCAGCGAAGAAGCCGGCCAAGAAGCCCGCCGCCCAGAAGCCTGCTGCCAAGAAGCCCGCTGCTAACAAATCGGCAGCCAAGCAACCGGCCGCCCAGAAACAGGCCGCCAAGCAACCGGCTGGCAAGTCGGCGAGCGCGAAGAAGCCAGCCGCCAAGAAGGCAGCCGCCAAGCGCGCCCCCAAGGTTCACCTCACGTCGACCGGAGTCGAGATCGACGGCAAGGTGCCGCGGTTCGATAAGAGGTATCTCACCAAGCAGCAGAACAAGCTGCTTACGATGCGTGAGAAGCTCACCGACCACCTGGAGCATCTCGAGCAAGAAGATGAAGAGATTCGCCTCTCGCACGAGCTGGGCGACACGCAGTTCTCAGAAGAGTCCGGCGAGGGCGATTCCAGCTCGGTCGAGCACGACAACATCAAGTACATCAGCGCGCTAGAGCAAGACAACCTCGTCCAGATCGAGGGTGCGCTTGAGCGCATCAAAGACGGCACCTACGGCTACAGCTTGGCGTCGGGGCGACCCATCCCCGTCATCCGTCTCGACGCCATTCCCGAGGCCACGCTCAGAGCCGATGAGAAGTCGTCGGGCGGTTCCTGGAACTAGGCGCAGCGGTTCAGCGTTGAGCCTCACGTGAACCGAACGACCCGCTGGTTGCTGGCGGGTACCACCGGCGTGCTCGTCGTCGACCAAGCCACCAAAGCGTGGATCGTCGCCGCGCTCGCCGAGGGCTCGCGCGACTCGATCGACCTGGTCGGTTCGCTGCGGCTCGTCCACCTGCGCAACACGGGGTTCGCGTTCAGCGCGGGCCAGGGGCTCGGGCCGCTGCTGACGCTGCTGGTTCCGGTGATCGTGGTGGTGCTCTGGCGCGCGCGCGCCCGACTGGGCAGCCCGTTTGCTTCCGTCGCGCTCGGCGCGACCATCGGCGGGGCCATCGGCAACCTCGTCGACCGCGTCGTTCGCGCGCCCGGCTGGGGTCGGGGAGGAGTGGTCGACTGGATCGACGTCGGGTTCTGGCCAGTGTTCAACCTCGCGGACGCGGTCATCGTCGTCGGCGTGGTGGTGATCGGCGCCAGGCTGATCGGCGAGCGGCCCAAGCCGTCCGCAAGCTGAAGCGCGTGGAGACGACCGTTCCCGTCGAACTCGACGGCCAGCGGCTCGACCGAGCGGTCGCCACGCTCGCGGCGCTCTCGCGGGCAGCCGCTCGGGCGTTGCTCGACGCCGGCGACGTGACCTACGCCGGAGACGCCGGCTGTGCGCCCTCGACGCGAGTGTGCGCGGGCGAACCGGTGAGCGTCAACCTCGCGGCCGTAGCCGAACCCCAACGCACGGTTGCCGTGCCTTCGCCCGACGTCGCGGTCACCGTTCTCCACGCGGATGACCACGTCATCGTCGTGGCGAAGCCGCCCGGCCTCATCACGCATCCCGGCGCTGGGCACCACGACGACACGCTCGTCAACGGGCTGCTGTACCGCTACCCCGAGCTGGCGTGCATCGGCTCACCAGATCGGCCCGGCATCGTTCACCGGCTCGACCGCGACACCAGCGGGTTGCTGGTCGTGGCTCGCAGCGAAGTCGCGTACGCCTCGCTGGTTTCACAAATCGCGAGCCGCGCGGCGCGCCGCCGCTACCTGACGCTGGTGCGCGGCCAGCCCGAAGCCGCGAGCGGCGTGATCGACGCGAGCCTGGGCCGCGACCCACATCAGCGCCAGCGTGTCGCCGTTGCCGCCGGCGGCAGGCATGCCGTGACCCGCTATGAGACCCTCGCCACGCAGTCGTGCCCGCAGCTGGCTCCGCCGTGGGTCTCGCTGCTGTCGTGCGAACTCGAAACTGGTCGCACCCACCAGATCCGGGTGCACCTCGCCAGCATCGGCTTGCCGATCTTGGGCGACGACACCTACGGCTGCGTCGAAAGCTTTGGCGCGGCTCGCACGCTGCTGCACGCCTCCGAACTCGCCTTCGCCCATCCGCAATCTGGCGAGGTCGTCACGTTCAACGAGCCGGTGCCGCTCGACTTCGCGCGAGCCGCCGCAGCGGTGCCGATCACTCATCGCGAGCTGGCGCGAGACGACCAAGCGTTTACCGGCCAAGCGTCGCCCGACCAACTGAGGCGTTAGGGTCGGTAGCCTGGCGGCGTGAGCGAGGCTGTCACCAGCGCACCGGCCCAACCATCTGCCGACGCCGCGGTGGATGGTCCGCCGCACGCAGCAGCCGACCAAGCTGGCGGCTCAGAGCCCGCCAAGATCATCCGCATCGGCTCGATGATCCGGGCGCTGCTCTCTGAAGTGCGACACGCGCCGCTAGACGAAGCGGGCCGCGACCTCATGCGCGACATCTACCACCTCTCGGTCGCCGAACTCTCTGACGCCCTGCCCGAGCAGCTCGCTGACGAGCTCGACCGCCTCACCGCGCCGCTCGACGCTGACGTGCCGAGCGAGCCCGAGCTTCGCCTCGCGCAAGCGCAGCTCGTCGGCTGGTTGGAGGGCCTCTTCCACGGCATCCAGGCCGCCGTCTCAGCCCAGCAGGCGATGGCGACCCAGCAGCTCCAAGAGATGCGCGGCCGCCAAATCGGCAACCGCGGCACGCCCGCTGGCCCGGCCGTCGAGCTGCCCGGCGACGGCGCCTACCTGTAGGGCAGCTCACCAGCAATCGTCACCCATCGCAACAAATCCACGGGGGGAACAAACATGGCGTTAGAGGTAGACACCAAAGACACCACCGCGCTGAGCGACGGTGAAGTAGCCGAGATGGCGAAGATGACCGTCGACGACACCGACGAAGACATCGACGTCGTCTGCGAGGAGATCACCAAACAGCGCTCAGAGTGGGTGCTGGTCTCGCATGTTCGCGACGGCGAGAAGCTGCACGCGTACGGGTTCGCCACGCTCGAGCGTGTCGGCGGCGACCCGACCATCTTGCTCGGCCTGGCGGCGGTGCGCCCCACCAACCGAGCCGGAGCGGCGCTGCGGATGATGGTCGCCGATCAGATGCGCCGCGCGGTGCTGGCGTTTCCAGACGAAGACGTGCTGCTGGGGTGCCAGATGAACAGCGCCGCGGCCATGGAGGCGTTCAAGCCGCTCCACAGCGTGGTGCCTCGGCCCGGCTATGAGGCCAACGCCGAAGACCGGCAGTGGGGTCGTCGGCTGGCGAAGCGGTTCAGCGTTCGCGGCAGCTACTCGGCCAAAGAGTTCAAGGTGACCGGTGAGGGGTTGTTGGCGATGGTGATCCGTCACGTCGCCGCGAAGAAGGTCGACGCGAAGGTCGCCGCGATGTTCGACGGCATCGACGCCGAGGCGGGCGACGCGCTGGTGGTGTTCGGCTGGGCGCTCCGCGAGGAGCTGACGAAGCTTCTGTAGCGCCAGCTCAGCTAGGGCTCGGGCGAGGCATTGTTGGAACGCGGCGCGGAACGCAGCGAGAGCTTTTTCGACCTGGCGCGTCGGCGCGCCATGACGCGGTCGTTCACCGCCGAGCCCGTGGGCGACGATCTGCTGGTGGAGCTGCTGGACGTCGCGAGGCGCGTGCCGTCGGCCGGCAACACGCAGGGCTTCGACTTCGTGGTGCTCGCGGGTGCTACCCAAACGCAGCGCTACTGGCGAGCCAGCTTCAGCCCGCAGGCTCGCGCCCGTTTCGCGTTCCAGGGCTTGTTCGCAGCGCCGGTGCTGGTGACCGTGTGGGCCGACCCGAACGCGTACCTGCGGCGGTACTCGGAGCCCGACAAGGCACCCAGCCAGCTGGCGCGCAGCCAGACAGCTTGGACGACGCCGTACTGGCTCGTCGACGCGTCGTTCGCCGCGATGGCGCTGCAATACGCCGCCGTGTCGGTCGGGCTGGGGGTGCTGTTCTTCGGGATGTTCGACCACGCGGCCGCGATCGCCGCGACTCTCGGCGTGCCGGCCGACCGCGAGCCTGTCGGCACGGTCGCCATCGGCTGGCCCCAAGATGTCGGTCTTGCGGGGGCACCCGGGCAGCGGCCGCGAGCCGGTGCCAGCGCGTCGCGCCAGAGGCGGCCGCTGCGCGACGGCGCGGACCGTCAAGTCCATTTCGGCGGCTGGTGACGTCGACCGCGTAAGGTTGTGCTTCGTGAGCGACACAGCTACCGCCAAACAGCTGCCCATGGTCGACTACCTGACGCTGGGCGACGAGCCGCACCTGGTGGCTCAAGAGTGCGCGGCGTGCGGTGCGACCTTCTTCGACCGCCGCAACGCGTGTGCCAAGTGCGGCGCGCGTGAGTTCCGCCCCAAGACCGTCGCCGGCACCGGCACGGTTCGCACGTTCACGATCGTTCACCGTGCGGCCAAGGGCGTGCCTGCGCCGTACGTGTCTGCGGTCATCGACCTCGACTCGGGCGACCGCGTCAAGTCGAACGTCGTGAACGTGCCCGCCAGTCCCGACAACGTGAGCTTGGGCATGAAGGTGCGCCTCACCACGTATGTGACCGCCACCGACGACGAAGGCACCGAAGCGGTCGCCTTCGGCTACGAACCCGTCGCCTAGCGAACGACCTCTGGGACAATCCACCCGACAAGACAATCCGCCCGACAAGAAAGGCAAACCCATGAGCAACGACAATCCCGTTTGGATTCTCGGCACCCATATGACCCGCTTCGGCAGGTACCCCGAGCTAGATCTGCTCGACCTCGCCAGTCAGTCCGCGCTCGGCGCGATGGACGACGGTGGCGTCGGCATCGCCGACATCGACGTGCTGGCGACCGGCTGTCTGTATGAGGCCAACGCCAGCGTCGGTCAGCGCCTGCTCAAGCAGATCGGTCAGACGGGCATTCCCGTCTACAACGTCGCCAACGCGTGCGCGACCGGCGCGACCGCGGTGCGCACCGTGATGATGGCCATCAAGGCCGGCGAAGCGCAGATGGGTCTCGCGGTGGGCGTCGAGCAGATGGGCAAGATGGGCATGCTCGGCGCCGACAAAGCCGCCCGCAGCGACAAGCAGGTGTTCGAGCCGAAGGGTCGCTACGGCTCGGTCGTCGGCGTCGAAGGCAGGCTCGGCACCAACTTGATGCCCGGCGTGTTCGCCCAGTCGGGCATGGAGTACGCGTACGAAAACGACGGCGTCGGCTTTAGCCAGTTCGCGCAGGTCGCGGTGAAGAACCACCAGCACTCCACACTCAACCCGCTCGCGCAGTACCAGAAGCCGTTCACGCTCGATGAGGTGATGGACGCCGAGATGATCGCGTATCCGAACACGTTGCTGATGTGCTGCCCGACCGGCGACGGCTCGGCGGCCGTGGTGCTGGTGTCTGACGAGAAGCTCAAGACGCTGTCGACTGAGCAGCGCAGGCGCGCGGTGAAGGTGTCGGCGTCGGTGCTGACCACCGACCCATACACCGATGGCTGCCAGGTGCAGCACGACGTCAACACGCTCACCCGCAACGCGGCCGACGCGGCGTATGAAGCCTCCGGTGTCGACCCAGCCGATCTAGATCTGGTCGAGCTGCACGACTGCTTCGCGACCGCCGAGCTGCGCCACTACGACAATCTTCGGCTGTGCGAGCCGGGTGGCGCGGGAGAGTGGATCGACCGAGGCGGCCCGTGGCGTGACGGCGAGACGCCGGTCAACGTGTCTGGCGGCTTGCTGTCGAAGGGGCACCCCATCGGCGCGACCGGCGTGGCGAACCTGTTCGAGGTAACCACGCACCTGCGCGGCGAAGCTGGCGACCGCCAGATCGACGACGCCAAGGTGGGCCTCGCACACGTCATCGGCCTCGGCTCAACCTGCGGGGTGCATGTTTTGGAGAAGGCCGTCTAGGCGGCGAACTCCGCCTTCGCCTCGTCCAGCTCGTCTAGCTGCCGCAGCGTCTCGTCCGCGCTCGGCAGCTCAAAGCTGACCGGCATGAACACGAACTGCGTCACGCCCGCCTCGGCGTAACGCTCGAGGCGGTCGGGCCGTGGCCTGCCCCACGTGAACAAGCTGATCGGAATGTGCTGCGCGTCTGCTCGGCCAGCTTCGGCCGCCAGTCGGCGAAATCGTTCGATGCCGCCGATGACGTCAGGCTTGCCGTCCACGTTCATCACGCCCACGTCGATGGGGCACCACTCGTCTGCGTAGCGGGCGGCGTGGCTGATGCCCAGCGGCCCGGCGTTGCCCAGCGCGACCGGCACGGCGCCGTCGACGGGTTTCGGGTACACCCAGCTCTCGGCGAACCGATCCCACTTGCCGTCAAAGCTGACGGTCTCGTTCGCCCAGATGGCTCGCATCGCCTCCACTCGTTCTTCCATCGCGCCGTAGCGCGCCTTGAACGGCAGGTCGGGCCGGTGGTCGGCGAACTCTTCTTGGTTCCAGCCGACGCCGATGCCCAACAGCACTCGGCCGTCCGACAGCACGTCGGCCGTCGCGACGGTCTGCGCCAGGTCGATGAGGTCGTGCTGTAAGAGCAGGCACACGCCCGTCGCGAGGGTGATCGTGTTGGTCCTCGCTGCCGCCGCGCCGATGGACACGAACGGGTCCATCATGTGGTAATACGCGGGCGGCAGCGTTCCGCCGTTCGGGTACGGGCTCTTGCGCGAGGTGGGGATGTGGGTGTGCTCCGGGTACCACACCGAGCTGTAGCCCCGCTGCTCTAGCTCAACGGCCAGATCGCCTGGGTCGATGCCGCCGTGGTGGTTTCCGGTGAGATAGCCAAACTTCATTGCCGCGACAATATTGCCTGCAGGTTCGCCGTGCGTAGTTGGGCGTGCTGTACCGTCGCTCGTCGTGGCATCGGTGAGAGCGTGGGTGAGCGGCGCGCGCCCGCGGACGCTGCCCGCGTCGATCGTGCCGGTGCTGGTGGGAACCGCGGCGAGCGATCGTGCGGCGCTCTCGTTGGGCGATGTCATCTGGTGGCGTTTCGCCGCCGCGCTCGTGGTCGCGCTGGCCATCCAGGTCGGCGCCAACTACGCCAACGACTACTCCGACGGCGTGCGAGGCACCGACGCGAAGCGGGTCGGGCCGATGCGGCTGGTGGCCTCGGGCGCCGCGCCGGCGGCCAGCGTGCGCAACGCCGCGTTCGTCGCGTTCGGGGTGGCTGCAGTAGTCGGGTTGGCGCTGGCGGTGGCTGCGGCTTGGTGGCTCGTGTTCGTCGGCGCCGCATGTTTCGCGGCGGCGTGGCTCTACACCGGCGGGCCACGGCCCTACGGCTACAGCGGGTTCGGCGAGATCGCCGTGTTCGTGTTCTTCGGCGTCGTCGCGACGGCCGGTTCGGCGCTCGTGCAAGACGAAGCCGTTACGGCGGTGGCGCTCGGCGCGTCGGTGCCGGTCGGGCTGGGCGCGGTGGCCCTGCTGGTCACGAACAACCTGCGCGACATTCCCAGCGACGAAGCCGCGCACAAGATGACCCTCGCGGTTCGGATGGGCGACCGTGCCACCAGAGTTTTCTACGTGGTGCTGGTAGCGGCGATGTTCGGCTCGCTCATGTATCTGGCGCTCGCGCGACCGGCCGTGCTGCTCGGCTTCGCAGCTGTGCCGGTTGCGCTGTTGCCGGTCGCGAAGGTGCTGCGCGGCGCGACCGGCGCGGAGCTGATCGGGGCACTAGTAGGCACCGCTCGGCTGCAGATCGTCTTCGGGCTGCTGCTGGCGGCAGGGCTGCTGCTGGCACCGGAGACGCTCAGCTAGGCCCGCCTAAGGCGCCCGCGTAGCCGTGACCAGCTGGATCGCGCCAAGCCCCAGACGGGTTTTGGTGAACCCGACGAAGCCGGTCTTCACCAGCAGCTGCGCGAGCTCGTCGGCTGCCGGCAGGTAGACGACCGACGCGGGCAGGTAGCGGTAGGCGGGCGCGTCAGACAGCAACGCCCCGACCTTCGGCACCACTTTGCCGAAGTAGAAGCGGTGCACCGCAGCGACGGCTGCGTTGGTCGGCGCGTCGACCTCCAGCAGCGCGACCCGGCCGCCGGGACGCACGACACGCCGCAGCTCGGCCAAGAACTCGCCGACGTCGGTGAAGTTGCGCAAGCCGAACCCGCACGTCGCGCCGTCGAACGAAGCGTTCTTCACGCCCAAGCGCAGCGCGTCGCCGCGTACCAAGCTCAGCCCGACATCCGCGTTGGCGAGCATGTTCGCGCTGAAGTCAACGCCCGTCGGCACCATGCGCGCGCGACGCAGCACGTGGCACAGGTCGCCCGTGCCGCACGCCACGTCCAGCACCTCAGAGCCGGCCGGCAGCGCCAGCGCGTCGACCGTGCGTCGCCGCCATCGACGGTCGAGCCCGAACGTCAGCACCGTGTTGAGCAGCTCGTAGCGATCTGCGATCTGGTCGAACATCTCCTCGACGCTGGCGCGCCTCGTGCTGTTCACTCAAAGCTCACTTGCACCAAGACCTCACTTGAACCAGATCTTGCGGTAGCGGTGACTCTCTGGGTGAAACAGCAGCACCACCAGCGCGGCGTCGAACGCGAGTGAGAGCAACACCCAGAAGGCCGGGTCGTCGAGCATCCACCACACCGTGGCCACGGCCGTCACGATTGCTCCCGTCGCCGCGAGGGTGAACCCCCACCTGCGCTCGCTCGCGATGCCCCGTCCGCCAGCGACGAACGCCGCCACCATCGGAAGCCCCAGCCACCGCGAGAGTGCCCCCAGCGACAAGACGTCGTCAAACAGGTTGGGGTAGATCACGCCGCCGCCGATGACGACGTTGAACGCGCTGATGTAGCAGAGGATGACGGCGATCTGCAGCGTCTGGGGGTGGTAGCGATTGGTCCAGGCCATGGGGTGAGCAAGTCTGCCGCTTCTACGCTGTGGGCGAATGGCGTCGCAATCCGCACCCGCAACGTCGCCCGCAACGTCGCCCGACCCGCCGCCAGATGGGCCGGTCATCGACATCGGCAGCGACACGACAGGCACCACCGTCAACGTCGACGCGTCGTGCTGGGACCACCAGGTGCTGACCGAGGCGCTTCGTCAGCAGCTGCGCCACATCGACGGGCCGGTCGCGGTTTGGATCGACCACCCCGACCGGTCGGTCGCCTACCCCGAAGGCGCCGTAGGGCTGAACCCGTCGGTCGACGAACGCCTAGACGAGCGGCTGGCGGAGCTTGACTTGAGCTACGGCCGAGACCTGTTCCGCATGGAGCGGTCGCTGCCTATGGACGAGACCACCGATGTTGTGACCCGCTCGTTCGTGGTCGGCCAAGACGAGGCCGCGTGGGTCGAGGTCAACAACGCGGCGTTCGCTGGCCATCGAGAGCAAGGCGGCTGGACCACAGACGACGTGCGTGAGCGCCAAGGCGAGCCTTGGTTCGACCCGGAGGGTTTCCGGATTTACGAAACCGACGGACGCATCGCCGCGTATTGCTGGACGAAGGTTCATCACGACGAAACGCCGGTGGTGGGGGAGGTGTACGTGATCGCCGTTCACCCCGACTACCACGGCCAGGGTCTGGGGCGGGCGCTCACGCTGGCTGGCTACGCGCACCTAGCCGAGCGCGGCATCGCCCGGGCGATGCTGTACGTCGACGCCGACAACACGCCAGCGGTGACGCTGTACGGCGACATCGGGCTGGAGGTGGCCGTCGTTCGGCGGCTGTACGTGCGCCCCACCGAGGAGCCGCCGACCGACGAGGTGCCTGCC
>CAYRJD010000092.1:0-36431 GCA_964424585.1 uncultured Acidimicrobiales bacterium
ACCACGTAGCCGCCGTCGGCAGCGGCCGCGAGGCGCGCGAACTCATCGGTCGGCATCGTCTCATCACGCGCACCCGCCAGCACGATGCAGCTCGTGTCGAGCACGCCCGCGAGCGTCGCCGCGGAATACAGGTCGCTCTGCGCCGCCGCGTCCACCGCCACGACGATGGGAGTTTGGCCAGCGCAGTTCGCGCCGAGCCCTGGCGGCAAGCGCACCTCCGCTCCGTCAACCATCACCGCCGAGCCGCTCGGCTCGCCCACCACCGGCGCCGTCAACGCCGTCAACGCCACCACGTCGCCATCCGGATCGACCGCAATCGCGCCAGCCAGACGCGCCGTGTGCCAACGGTCGACGCCGTTCAACCGCTGCAAACTCCGACCCGCGACCTTCGCCGACGGCACCGCCGCCTCACCACCCACCACCCAACCAGCCAGCTCAGCGGCGTCGAGGCGCGCCACCTGCGCCGGCGACATCGGCTCGCCGCGGGGCCCGGCCAGCACGATGCACGTGGTGTCGAGCACGCCAGCCAACGTCGCGGACGAATACAGATCGCTCTGCGCCGCTTCGTCAGACGCCACGACGATGGGCACCTGCCCAGCGCAATCACCAGCCGGGCCGTCAGCGCCCGGCGGCAACACCTGTGACCCGGCGCTAACCGCGAACGCGGCCAAAATTAATCCGGTAACCCCCCCCCCCGCTAACCAACTTCGTGAACCAACGCATCAGACGCCCTCCTCAGGCAGACAAACGGCACACAAGCTACCTAACCACCCACCGTAACGCTAGCATTGGCGCAACAACGGGTGGGCGTAGCATTGGGGCAGCAGGCTCGCTGAGTGGCGAGCCCGAGCGAACCGGAGAGGTGCCGCCATGCCTGATAGCCACGAATACCCCACCGACGAACGCAACAAGGTGCGTCGCAAGCCGGAGCGGGGCGCATACGACCACGAGACCGTTCACGCGCTGCTCGACGCTGGGGCGCTGTGTCACATCGCATACGTCATCGACGGGTTGCCCTACTGCACGCCCACGCTCTACTGGCGCGAGGGCAACCGCATCTACTGGCACGGCAGCAGCGCCAGCCGGATGCTGAAGACCCAGAGCGGCGGCTTGGCCGTGTGCCTCACCGTCACCCACTTCGACGGCTTCGTGCTCGCGCGCAGCGGGTTCAACCACTCGGTCAACTACCGGGCGGTGATGGCATACGGCACCGCCCACGTCGTCGACGACCCCGAGCACAAAGAGGCCGCGCTGGTGGCGATGGTCGACCGCTTGTTCCCCGGCCGCACCGCCTCGCTGCGCGCCAGCACCCGCCAAGAGCTCCGCGCCACCACCGTCATCGCCATGGAGATCGACCAGGCGTCGGCCAAAACCCGCGAGGGCGAAGTGCACGACAACGAACCCGACTACGAGCTGCCCGTCTACTCAGAAGTCATTCCGCTCGTCACGACGCTCGGCGAACCAGAGCCCGACGCACGACTGCTCGACGGAGTGGAACGGCCGGCATCGCTGGCGGGCTGGCGCGCCGGTCGCAAGCTGGAAGACGTGCTCGTCGAGTCGTATCGAGAGACGTTCGGCGAGTAGAGAGCGGCGACAGCTAGGCGCCCGTCGTTACGAACTGGCCGCAGACTTCACGATGTCGCGGCCGATGATCTCCTTCATCACCTCGGTCGTGCCGCCGTAGATCGTCTGCACCCGCGCGTCGGCGTACGCCCGAGCTATCGGATACTCGTTCATGTAGCCGTAGCCGCCGAAGAGCTGCAAGCAGCCCGTGATCGTGCGCAGCTGCATCTCGGTGCACCACCACTTCGACTTCGCCGCGTCTTCGGCAGACAGCTCGCCCTCGTTGAGCGCCGCCACCTGCGCGTCGACGTAAGTCTGCGCGATGTCAAGCTCGGTCTTCATCTCCGCCAGCCGAAACTTGGTGTTTTGAAAGTCAGACAGCCGCTGACCAAACATCTCCCGCTCGTTCACATACTCAACCGTCCACCGATACGCGGCGGTGGCGTGCGCCACGGCGCTCACCGAAATCGACAGACGCTCTTGTGGCAGGTTGCGCACCAAGTTCAAAAAGCCTGCGCCCTCGCCGCCCAGCAGGTTCTCATCGGGCACGAACACGTCGTCGAAAAACAGCTCGGCAGTGTCTTGCGCCTTGAGCCCGAGCTTGTCCAAGTTGCGCCCCCGAGTGAAGCCGTCCATGCCGTCTTCGACCACAACCAAGCTCATTCCGGCATGCGCCTTGGTGGGGTCGGTTTTCACCGCGACGATCACCAAATCACAGTTGATGCCGTTGGTGATGAACGTCTTCGACCCGTTCACCACGTAGCCGCCGTCGACCTTCGCGGCGGTCGTCTTCATGCCCGCCAGGTCAGAACCGACCGACGGCTCGGTCATCGCAATCGCCGTCATGATCGAACCGTCGGCCATGCCCGGCAGCCACCGCTGCGCCTGCTCGGGCGTCGCATACGACAAGAAATACGGCAGGCACACGTCGTTGTGCAGCGTCATGCACGTGCCCGACGCCGGCACCCCCGCATACATCACCTCTTCGTTCAGCACGACGTTGAAGCGGAAGTCGGGCTCGCCGCCGCCACCGTACTGCTCGGGAATTGCGGTGCCCAGCAAGCCGATCTCACCGGCGCGGGCAAACAGCGCCTTGTCGACCTTGCCCTCAGCCTCCCAGCGCTCGTGGTTGGGAACGATCTCACGCTCGACGAACGCGACGCACGTCTTGCGGAACAGCTCGTGGGTCTCACCGAACAAATTGCGTTTCATAGCCGAATCTTGCCACCTCACCGCCGTTAGCGTCACCGCTCGTGTCAGCCACCAACGATGAGCGAGCCAACGCGGCGGCGCACTCAGCCAGCGACTTCGACGGCACGCAGTGGAGCGCCGTCGCGCGCGCAGCAGCAGCCGCTCGCAAGCTCAACCGCACGCTCGCCGCGCGTCAGCTCGACGACAGCGCCGCCGCCAGGCTCGCCGACACGCTCGAAGACGCGCTCGACCGCATCGGGCAAACGCCGCCCCGCAGCAAGCTCGACGACATGCTCAGCCGCCCGTACCTGCGAGAGATCTACCAAGACAAGCTCTTCCCGCTGCCGCTCGATGTGGGCGACGAAATCGAGTTCGATCCGTTCTCGCTCGCGGGCGGCGCGCTGCACCCGGCGTCGCTCGACTTGAAGTTCTACAAAGAGACAGACGACTCGGTCACCGGCGTGTGCTGGGTCGACCCGGCGTTCGCCGGCCCGCCCGAACGCACCCACGGCGGTGTGATGGCGATGGTGTTCGACGAGCTGATGGGCGCGCTCAACCGCATGCGCGGACACAAGGGGTTTACCGCGTGGCTGCGGGCCGACTACCGAGCCGCCACGCCGCTGGAAGTGCTGCTGGCGCTGCGAGCGTGGGTGCACAGCATCGAGCGCCGCAAAATCACGCTGCGCGCCACGTGCCACGCCGGCGACAAGCTGACGTGCGAAGCCGAAGGGCTGTTCGTGATGCCGCGCGAGCAATACGTCGACGGCGAGGCAGCCAGCTAGATCGCGCGCAGACCGTTAGCTCAACCGGCTTCGGGTCGCAGCGTCGGAAACGCCAGCACGTCGCGAATGCTGGTCGCGCCCGACAAAAGCATCACCAGCCGATCCATGCCCAAGCCCAGCCCGCCGGTTGGCGGCAGGCCGTAGCTGAGCGCCCGCAGGTAGTCCTCGTCGACCGTCATCGCCTCGTCGTCGCCGCTCGCTCGGGCGGCGGCTTGCGCCTCGAAGCGTTCGCGCTGAACATCAGGGTCGGTCAGCTCGGTGAACCCGTTCGCCAGCTCGCGGCCAGCGATGACCGCCTCGAAACGCTCGGTGAGCGCCGGGTCGTGCGCGGTTACCTGCGCCAGCGGCGAGACCTCAACCGGATACTCGGTCACGTACAGCGGGCCGACGAGCTTGGGTTCGACGACGTGCTCGTAGAGGTAGTAGAGCAGCCCGCCCGAGCTGGACCGCAGGCGCACGTCGTCGCGCTGAGTGCCCGCGTGAGCCAGCGCGCCACGAGCGAGCGCCGCTAGCTGGTCGGGCGGCGTGTGCACCGACACCGCTTCGCCGACCGCTTCGCTGACCAGCTCGGCCATCGTGCGGCGCGGCCACGGCGGGGTCAGATCAACGAGCTGACCGTCGGGCTGGTCGGCAGCTTGGCCGTCGGGATCGCCGTCGGGGTTGTCAGCGTCGGCATCGCTGCCGAGCGAGAACTCTGGCCCGCCCAAAACTGGGCTGCCCGTCACCTGGGTCGCCACGTCGCAGACCAGCTGCTCGGTCAAGGCCATGATGTCGGCGTAGTTCGCGTAGGCCTCGTACAGCTCGAGCATCGTGAACTCGGGGTTGTGGCGCGTCGACAAGCCTTCGTTGCGAAACACCCGCGCCAGCTCGAAGATGCGAACCCACCCGCCGACCACCAGCCGCTTCAAGTACAGCTCGGGCGCGACGCGCAGGTACAGCTCGGCGTCGAGCGCGTTGTGGTGCGTCGTAAACGGACGCGCCAGCGCGCCGCCCGGCTGAGCGTGAAACACCGGCGTTTCAACCTCGGTGAAGTCGCGCGCCGCCAGCCACGCGCGAACCGCGGCCATCACCGCGCTGCGAACCTCCAGCGTCGCTCGTGCCTGCGGCGTCACCCAGAAGTCGACGTAGCGCTGGCGGTAGCGAGTGTCGGTGTCGGCGAGCCCGTGCCACTTGTCGGGGAACGGACGTCGAGCCTGCGCCAGGCGCTCCCACGCGTCGACCCGCACGCTCAGCTCGCCGCGCCGTGTCGTCATCACCACGCCGGTCACCGACAGCCAGTCGCCCAAGTTGGCGTCGCAAAACTCATCAAAGCGCGGCGTGCTGGCTTGACGCGCGAACAGCTGAATGCGGCCGGTGGCGTCGTCGAGCGTGCCAAACGCGAGCTTGCCTTGCGCGCGGCGCAGCATCAGCCGGCCTGCGACGGTGACGGCTTGGGTCGTCTCAGTACCGGCCTCTAGATCGCCGAAGCTGGCTCGCAGTTCGGCAGCCGTGACGGTTGGCTTTACGGTCTCGTCCATCGCGTTCACGTGCCCAGTCTCACGCGCGCAGCACCACGTCGTCGACGCGCTCGCACGCTTGATGCGACACGGCCGCCAGCTGCGCGGCGCTCACCAGTTGCGGCGCGATCTCGGCGAGCGGCTCGAGCACGAAGCGTCGCTCATACATCGCGGGGTGCGGCACGGTGAGCGTCGGCGAGGCGACCGTCTCTGCGCCATAAAGCAGCACGTCGACGTCGAGCGTGCGCGGCCCCCACCGAACGGTGCGCACCCGACCGGCCGCCGCCTCGACGGCTTGGCACGCCGCCAACAGCGCGTGCGGGTCGAGTCGAGTGCGAAGGTGCGCCACCAAGTTCAAGAACGGCGGCTGCGTGGGCCCGCCGACCGACGCGCTGCGGTAGACGCCAGAGGTCGCCACCACGTCTGGCAGCTGCTCGATGCCGGCAGCCAGCAACGTCTCGCTGTCGCCCTGGTTCGACCCCAAGCCGAGGTACGCGTCGACGAGTTTCAAGATGCCCAGCGCGTGACGCTCACCGACGCCCGGTTGACGTCGTGCGGCACCGGCGGACGCAGCTTCGCGACCCTCACCGTCACACCCGCCACGCCTCCGACGGCGAGCACCGCGTCGGCGACTTCGACCGCGAGCCGCTCAAGCAGACGCGCGGCGGTGCGCTGGCTCACCTGCACCGCCAGCTCGATCAGCGTCGCGTAGTTGACGGCATCTGCCAGGTCGTCGCTGTTCGCGGCGGTAGCAAAGTTGCCGTAGACGTCGAGGTCGATCTCGAGCGGCTGCGGCGCGTCGCGCTCGTGCGCCAGCGCGCCCACGACCGCCACCGTGCGAAGCCCGTGCACGCTCAGCACGTCGTGCGCGGTCGCGTTCACTGCGCGGCGTCGGAGGACTGAGCGCTGTCGGCAGACTGGGCGCCGCCGGGCGCGACAATCTCCGCGGCCAGCTCGATCACGGCGAGCGCGCCGACGCCCAGCCGTCGCTTCACCAGCCGCTCGGTCAGCGCGATCGCCTGCGGCGCGTTCTTGGTGCGCCCCGACAGCACCAGCAGCGAGCCGAGAATGCCGGTGAAGTCGTCGTCGACTCCGTCTTTGTGCAGCAGCATCTTGTCGGCCGCCGCGAGGCCAGCCGTCAGCTCGGCGTGCACGTCACGCAGGTACGCGGCGTCGGGCCCGCCAGCGGGCCACGGCAGGTGCACCACCCGCAAGCCCTTCTCTTCGTAGGCGTGAACGTTGACCGGCGCATCGGTGAGCGTGACGATGCGCTTGAACTCGTGCAGCACCAGCCACAAAATCTCCTCTTGTCGCCGCACCCGCCGGTAGTCAGAGCCCACTCCGCCGGGCCGCTCGCAGAACGCCAGCCGCCCGCTCACCAGCCAGTCGAGCTGACGCGGCTCGATGCCGTCAGCCCACTTGCCGCCCACTAGGCGCCCTCGACGTGATACGCGCGGATGTCGCCCAGGTTGCGGTAGCGCTCGTCGACGTCGAGCCCGTAGCCGACGACGAAGATGTCGGGCAGCGTGAAGCCGACGTAGTCGACCTCGACCGTCGAACGCTCGCGCACCAGCAGCGAGCACACCGCCAAGCTCTTCGGCCGGCGTGCGTTCAAGTTGCGCCGGAGGTATTGCAGCGTCAGCCCGGAGTCGACGATGTCTTCCACCAAGATGACGTCGAGGCCGCTGATGTCGCGGTCTAGGTCTTTCAGCATGCGCACCACGCCTGACGAGCGGGTGCTCGCGCCGTACGACGAGACCGCCATGAAGTCGAGCTCGATGGGCAGGTCGATGGCTCGGCTCAAGTCGCTCGCGAACAGCACCGCGCCCTTGAGCACGACAATCAGCAGCGGCGACCGGCCGGCGTAGTCGGCGGTGATCTGGGCGCCGATCGCGGCTATCCGTTCGTTGATGACTTGCTCGCCAAGCAGCACCTCACCCGTCGCCGCGTCTGCCGCTACGACCGCATCGAGGCCGCTCGTCGCGCCTGGCGGGCTTGCGCTTGCGCCTGTCACGTTGGGCGAACCTACCCACACTCGCGCGCAGATGGAACGCCGCCCTCGCCTCTGCGCAGCGACAGCCGGCCGCCCGAGCGGCTGACCGTGATGTGCGGGGACACCTGCGTCGCTCGCGCGCGCTTGGCGGCGACGTCGAGCACGCGCTCGACCGCGGCGGCGTCGGGCGGATGGTCGCCCGCCAGCCAGCGGCGCACCGCTCGTCGCGCCAGCGCGACCGGCGCGGCGCGCAGCGCCGCCGCGTCGGTTGCGTCGAGCTGCTGCGCGGCGGCGTCGAGGTAGCGGGCTTCGTCGGTCGCCAGCGCGGCGGCGCGCGCCAGCAGCGGCACGACGTCGCGCCCGGCGACGTCGGTGAGCAGCGGCAGCACCTCGTGACGCACACGGCTGCGCGTGAACTTCGGGTCGACGTTGTGCGGATCGTCGACCGGCTCGTAGCCGAACTCGGCGCAGATCGCTTCGGTGTCGGCGCGTCGCAGTGCCAAGATCGGGCGACGCTCCGCGCGCATCGACGCGAGCGCGTCGAGCGCGCCGCCGCGCATGAGCTGCAGCAGCACCGTTTCTGCGAGGTCGTCCGCGGTGTGGCCCAGCAACGCGTCGGCACCCAGCGCCGCGTGGCGCGCGTCGCGGGCGCGCGCCTCAAGGTTGCCACCGGCGAGCACGTTCACCTCTTCAACCCGACACGGCACGCCCAGCCGCTCGCTCAGCGCGACCACGCGAGCCGCGTCGGCAGCGGCATCGGCTCGCAAGCCGTGGTTGACGTGCACGGCGCTCACATCGCCGCCGTATCGCTGCGCGAACTCGCACGCCAGCAGCAACAGCGCAGCAGAGTCGGCGCCGCCGCTCACCGCGCAGCGCAGCGTTGCGCGTTCGCCGAACGAGCAGCGTTCGAGGTAGCTGCTGAGCGGCACCCTAAGCGTGGCCCTAAGCGTGAATTGGGGCGGGCACCCGTTCGAGCCAGAGGTCGGGCTGACGAATCTCCGCGAGCGACGGCAAGTGCTCGGGGCTCTCCCAGATGAGATCGACCGCACGCAGCCCGCGCTCGCGCTCGATCGCCGCGATGAACTGCTCGCCTGCGGAGTACTGCGCCAGCTTCGCTTCGATGCCGAGCAGCTTCTGGGTAATGCGCGACAACCCCGTCGCGGATGAACGCCGATGATGCATGACCGAGTGAAAGTGCTCGGCGTGCGGCACGTGCCCGACCGCCGCGCGCGCCATCGTCACGTCGCCGTGGCCCTCCACCAAGCTCATCAGTCCGCCCACCTGCTCGATCAGCTCGCGCTGGGCGGGCGTGGCAAACAGCGCAGGCAGCCCGCCGTCGGCGACCGGGTCGCGACCCTCGCGCCGCTCGGCGAAGAACCGCTTGATGCCGTTGCGGATGCGTTCGGGGTCGGGGTCGGCGACGTCGATGAGGCCGTTGACGAGGCCGAGGAAGTGCTGCCGCAACCACGGCACACCGGTGAACTGGCTGCGATGCGTCAGCTCGTGCAGCGCCAGCCACAGACGAAACTCGCTCGGCGGGAAGGCGTGGCGCTTTTCGGTGTTGAGAATGTTGGGGCCGACGTAGTAGACGACGTCGCCCGTGCCGACCGGCTGCTCGTCGGCCGAGCCAGCAGCACCATTGACAGCAGGCGAGTCGGGGTCTTCGGCGGCCAGCAGCATGTCGTATTGGCCGAGCACGCGGCGAGACATCCAGCCCAGCACGACACCCAGCTCAAACGCGCCGACCTTCGACGCCACCCGCACCGCGGCGTCGTCGAGCGTTCGGCTCAGCACGGTGTCTCTGCTGACGCGCTTCTTTGAGTCGCCGTCGGCGCGGCGCGCCGCCGCTTCGATGACGGGGCTCATCAGCCGTCGAAACGACGCCAAGTTCGCGTTGATCCAGCCTTGACGGTCAATGACCCGGGCGGTCGGTTCGCCGGCGTCGGCGCCGAGGCCGGTCGTCTCGGTGATCAGCCGCTGCGCGACGGGCGTGTGCTGCGCAAAATCGTCGAGCAGCGAGTTGGCGAGATACGAGCGATAGAGCGGCTCGTCGCCCGCGACCCGGTATGCGACGCGACGCGCCAAATCCCAGTCGATCGACTTGGCTGGACGGTCGTCGTCGGGTGCCCGCTCGTCGGCCTGTGAGTTGGCGGGCCCGCTGGTTGACTCGCTGGGCGGCAGGGTGTTCAGCGTTTCGGGTAGCGAGGTGCGACGACCTTGGCGATGTAGTCGGCGATCAACTTGACCGCGGTCAGCACCGCGCCCAGGGCCAGCGGAACCGCCAGCCAAAAGTGCCAGACCTGAGCGGCAAGTACCTCCATCGCCTACAGGGTAGCGTCTTGGCTCGCCAGCCCGAGTAGCTCAGTGGCAGAGCGGCTCTCTCGTAAAGAGCAGGTCGTGGGTTCAATCCCCACCTCGGGCTCAGTCGCGGGGCTCAGCCGCGGCCTTCCGCGAAATGTCGGTATCGGCGAGCCGCTCGCCGCTAGCGACCGATCTTCATAAACGCCGACGCGAGCGCGGCCTTCAAGTTGGCGTTGCGAAACAACGCTTGGCGCACGTCGCCGACCGCCGACAGGGCCGTCGCCGTCGCGCTCGCACTGCCGCCGCTCATGCCTCGCTGTCGCAGCGCGTCGGTGAGCACCAGCAGCCCCATCTCGACCTCGTCGGCCTGATGGCGACGCAGCTCACGTCGATGCCGCGCGTCGGTGGTCGAGCTGATCTTGCGGTCGAGCTGGTAGCGCTCGGCTTCGGCCGCTTCGGCGGCAGCCTCGGCTGCTTGGCGTTCGCGCAGCGGCGCGGCGGCAGCCTCTATCGCTTCGAGCACTTCCTCGGCGACCTGCACGGCTACGCCGCCAGAGCCATCGAGGCGCGCGCACAGGTCGCGCCACAGCCCCAAGCGAGCCGCGGTGTTGCCGTCGGCTGCCAACAACCGGGCGCGGTCGAGCGAGCCGTTCGCGGCGGTCGCGGCGCCCTCGGCAGCCTGCGCTTCGTGCCCCTCGGCGACTAGCTGCTCGCGGATGTCAGACGCGCTGACCGGCGTGAAGACGATCTGCACGCACCGCGACGCGAGCGTGACGAGCGGCTGAGTGATCGACTCGGCAGTGATGATGAACGTGGTCGACGGCGTTGGCTCTTCGACGACCTTGAGCAGCATCGGCGCGGTGGCGTTCGCCAGGTGCGCTTCGCAGATGACGAGCACCTTGTGGTGGCCGGTGGGCTTCATCGGCGCGACGCGCACCACCTCGCGAGCTTGATCTGCGGTGAGCGCCGGGCCGATGCGGTCGAAGATCACCACGTCGGAATGCTTGGCGGCGAGCGCGAGGTGGCGCTGGGCGTTGGGACGGTCGCTGTCGAGCGCCAGCAGCTCGCCCGCGAAGCGGCACGCCGCATCGCGCAGGTCGGCTGCCGAGCCGCCGACGAACAGATACGACGGCACCGGCGCGCCGAGCGCGGCGCGCAGCATGGCGACCGCCGCGGGTTGGCCGACGATGCCGTCGAGCAGGTCGACGGGCGCGGCGTCAGGCAGCGGGTCGGGCTCGCGCGGCGGTTCCGGCTCTGGGGTCGGGGCCTCGGCAACGGCGACGTCGGGTTCGGGTTCGGGTTCCGGCGGAGCTGGCGCAGGGCTGAGTGCCGGTTCGGGCTCGCCGCCGAACAGTCCGAGCTGCGGTGCGTCTGGCTCGTCGGCCTCAAAGAGGGCCGCTGGCTCTGGGTCGGTCACGTCTTCTCGCCCTCGCTAGCGCGCGCCGTCAAGGGTCACGCCCAAGCGCTCGCTCACACCCGCGTGGATTAGCGCGGTGACCTCATCGAGCGGCAAGCTCGCGTCTACGACGAACCAGCGGTCGGGTTCTTCGGCAGCCAGCCGCCGGTAGGCACTCGCCACCGCCTCCAGAAAGTCAGACGGCTCGCTCTCAAACCGGTCGCTCAACTTGAGCTGCTCAGACCGCCGAGACGCGACCACCGACGGGTCGACGTCGAGCAGCACCACGAGGTCGGGATAGACGAGACCGTGGTCGGTCTGCGACGACCAGCGAATGAGCCAGCGCAGCTCTTCAACATCAAAGCCCCGACCCGCGCCCTGATACGCGAGCGTCGAGCCGTACGCCCGATCTGACACCACGTGCTGTCCCGCGGTGAGCGCCGGCACCACCACCGCAGCTAGGTGCTGCGCGCGGTCGGCGCAAAACGCGAGCACCTCGGCGCGCGGCGCTAGCGGCGTCTGCGCGTCTTTGTCGAGCACCACGGCACGCAGCTGCTCACCCAGCGGAGTGCCGCCGGGCTCGCGGGTGAGCACCGCGTCGAGTTGCTGGGCCAGCAGGCTGGCTTGGGTCGACTTGCCCGAAGCGTCGATGCCCTCGAACGCGACGTAGCGACCTCGGCCCGGCACGCCAGCAGCAGACGTCATCGCTGCACGTCTCGCAAGCTGCTGGCCTGCTGGTGCGGCGCCCGATGCGCTGGGCTGGCTCGCAGCAACGACCGCACAGAAGCCGCCGCCAGCGTCCCCGCCAGCAAGATCAACAAGCCGCCCAGCCACAGCGCGCCCCGCACCCCCGGCAGCGTCAGCACGCCGCCAAAGACGGTCACCTCGTTGTCGAACAGCACGCCGAACAGCCAGTCGAAAGCGTCAGACAGCACGCCGCCAATGCCGAGCGCCAGCAGCACGCAAAACCTGATCATCGTGTAGAGCGCGCTGAAGACACGACCCCGCAGCTCTTCGTCGACCGACTCGTGCAACAAGGTGAACCCCGAGACGTACGACGAGCCAGCGAAAAACCCGAGCACCACGACGCAGATGACCGCCAGCAACGTCGTGCTGACCGACGCCGCGACGACCAGCGACCCGCCCGCGCCAAACACCGAGCCGACGAACGTCCACGCGCGGTGCACTCGGTTTTGCGTCAGCGAAACCGTCAGCACGCCGATTGCCGCGCCGACGCCGAGCCCCACCAGCAGCGTGGAAAAGTTGGCGCTGTCGGCTTGCTCTTGGCCGGCCGCCAGCACGTCCGCGTTGAACACCGCGCCGAGCGGCACCAGCATTCCGCCGCCCAGCATTCCCGTGCCGAGCCCCACCAGCACGGCACGCACCTGCGGGCTGTAGAAGATAAACCCCCAGCCCTCGCGCAGCTCGCGGATGCCCTGCGCGAAGTCGATGCGTCGACGACCGTCGCGCGACGCCCGCTGCACGTGCCGTTCGAGCGGCAACGTCGCCACCAGCGTCGCGGCGGTCAGGAACGTGAGCGAGTCGATCACCAACGCCATGTCGACCTGCTCGGTGCGGATGTTGGTGCCGAACAGCTCGATGGCGCCACCCAGCTTCGCCAGCCCCCAAAACGCGAGCGCGCCGAGCGGAGCAGTGCCGTAAGCCGCGACCAGCCCGAGCGAGTTGGCCGACGCGAGGTGTTGGGGCGGCACGATGTTCGGCACGATGGCTTCCTTCGCCGGGCTCCACAGCGACGTCGCGAGTTCGAGCACCAGCGACGCGAGCACCAGCCCCCACAGGTTGTTGACGAACGGCAACGTGAGCAGCGTGGCGGCGCGGGTGATGTCGCAGCCCACCATCAGCCGTTTGCGGTGAACTCGGTCGACGATCACGCCGCCGGCCGACGCGAGGAAAAAGCCGGGCAGCACCCGGGCGGTCACCACCAGCGCGATTGCCGAACCGGGGTGGTTGCCGCCTACCTGGCGGGCGATCTCGATGATCGCCAGCAGGCCGATCCAGTCGCCGAAACTGCTGATGAGCTGCGCCGCCCATAGCTGCGTGAAGCCGGGCGCCCCAAACAGCGAGGTTTGCGACCCCGCAGGTTTGTCGTTCACGCGTCGCCGCCAGCTGTGGCCATGGCAACTGGCAGGCTAGGTGAGAGGCTGCCCGATGTAGGGACTGACCGCCGCTACTTCTTCGCGGCGGGCCGTTTGCTAGATGCGCCTTTGGCGGGACGCTTGGCTGCGGGCCGCTTCGCGCCCTTCTGGGCTGGCTTCTTGGGCTTCTTCTTCGCCGGGCCAGCCGCCCGACGAGCTGCCAGCAGCTCGATGGCGGCCTCCAAGGTGACCGTCTCGGGCTCGTGCGTCCCGCGCAGCGACGCGTTGGTTTCGCCGTCGGTGACGTACGGTCCAAACCTGCCGTCGCGCACGACGATTTTCTTTTCGCTGTTCGGGTCGGTGCCCAGCTCTCGTTTGGCGGCGGTCTGGCGCGCACGCCGCGCCTTGGGCTGAGCCAGCAGATCGACGGCTTGGTCGAGCGTGATGTTGAACATCTGGTCGTGGCTCTCGAGGCTGCGGGTGTCGGCCTTGAGCGGCTCACCTTTGTCGTCGCTGCCGGTCTTGGCCCAGCTGATGTAGGGGCCGTAGCGGCCGTCTTGCGCGGTGATCTCGCCGTCGTCGTCGGGGTGCCTGCCAACGACGCGCGGCAGCGACAGCACCGACAGCGCTTCTTCGAGCGAAACCGTCGCTAAGTCCCAGCCCGGCAGCAGCGACGCGCTCTTGGGCTTCTTACCTTCGAGCGCCTCGTCGTTGGGCCGCCCGATTGACACGAACGGGCCGAAGCGGCCGATGCGCGCGACCACGTCGAGGCCGGTGTCGGGGTCGACGCCGACCACGCGCTCGTTCGGCTTGTCGAACAGCTCGACCGCCACGTCCATGGTCAGCTCGTCGGGCGCCAGCTCGGTCGGCACCGACCTGGTCTGGTCGTCGTCGCGGCGCACGTACGCGCCGGTGCGCCCGGCGCGCACCTCAATCGCGCGCCCCTTGTCGTCGACGCCCAGCGGAATGCCGTTGATCTCGCGTGCGTCGATCTGCTCTAGGTAGTCGTCTGACACGACGCTGCGCAGGCCCGGCCAGTCGCCGTCGGGGCCGAAGTAGAAGTCGGCCAGCCAGCGCTGCATCTCGCGGTCGCCTGCCGCGATCGAGTCGAGGTCGTCTTCCATGCGAGCGGTCAGCTCGAAGTCGACGAGCGACGCGTAGTGCCGCTCCATCATTCCGACCGTCACCATTGCGACCCACTCGGGCACAAGAGACGAGCCACGCTTGGTGATGTAGCCGCGCTCGACGATGGTGCTCAAGATGCTGGCGTAGGTGCTGGGGCGCCCGATGCCCAGCTCTTCGAGCTTGGCGACGAGCGACGCTTCGGTGTAGCGACGCGGCGGGTTGGTTTCGCGGCCGGTCGCGCTGGCGCTGGTTGCGACGCACGTGTCGCCTTCGCCGATGTCGGGCATCTGCCGCTCGGTCGACTCGGTTGCTTCGTCGGCCGCGTCGTCGGCGCTCGCCTCGCCGGTCGGGCCGTCGGCACCTCGCTTGGCCGCCGCGCCGCGCTGGCGCGACTGCGCGACCAGCCGGTAGCCGGGCGACGTGAGCACGGTGCCGCCGGTGGACAGCTCGAGATCGTGGCCAGCCGCGCTGCCGGCGAGCCTGATCGTGATCGTCTCGCCGGTCGCGTCGATCATCTGGCACGCGACGGTGCGCTCGTAAATCAAGTCGTAGAGCGCGGACGCGTCGGCGCCCAAGTCGTTCACCGAGCCGCGCGGCGCCCAGTCGTCGCCGGCCGGACGAATGGCTTCGTGCGCCTCTTGCGCGTTGCGCGCCTTGCCCTTATACGCGCGGGCCTTGGCGGGCACGTTGTCTTTGCCGAAGTTTGCGATGGCCACCTTCCTGGCGACGTCAATCGCTTGAGCCGACAGCGTCACCGAGTCGGTGCGCATGTAGGTGATGCGGCCAGCCTCATACAGACGCTGAGCGGCCGCCATCGTGCGAGACGCGGCGAACCCCAGCGCGCTCGACGCGGCGCGCTGCAGCGACGACGTGATGAACGGCGCTTGGGGCGACGACCGGTAGGGCCGCGACTGGCGCGACGTGACGGTGAAGGCTTCACCCGGCACCGCGTCGGCTATCGCCGTGGCGGTCGCTTCGTCTAGCACCACGACCTCAGCCGAGCCGTCGCCCGACTTCTTGCCAGCTTTCTTGGCAGACGACTTGGCAGCGACGTCTAGCTCGCCCTTGTCGTTGAAGTCGTCGGCGACGGCGACGCGCTTGGCGTCGATCTGACGCAGCGTCGCCGCGAACGGCACCGCGTCGTCGCCGTGCGGAGCGAGGTCGACCGACATCGAGAAAAAGCCCGCGCTGACGAACGCGAGACGCTCGCGCTCGCGCTGCACGATCAGCCGGTTGGCGACCGACTGCACTCGACCCGCAGACAGCCCTCGGCGCACCTTGCGCCACAGCACCGGCGAGATCTCATAGCCGTAGAGCCGGTCGAAACAGCGGCGCGCCTCTTGCGCGTCGACGAGGCGCATGTTCAACTCGCGCGGTTCCGCGATGGCGGCTTCGATGGCGTCGGGCGTGATCTCGTGAAACACCATGCGCTTGACGTCGATGCCGCTTGACCCCATCGCCGGCTTGAGCACTTCGAGCACGTGCCAGGCGATGGCTTCGCCCTCGCGGTCTTCGTCGGTCGCGAGATAGAGGGTGTCGAAGTTGCCGTTCTTGATCACCGACTTGAGGTGCCGCACCTGCTCTTGTGCTCGCCCTCGCGACACGTACACGGGCTTGAAGCCGTTGTCGACATCGATGCCGAGGTACGCCCACGGCTCTTTCTGATAGGCGTCAGGCAGCTCGGTCTTCTTCGACGGCAGGTCGCGGACGTGCCCGATCGAGCTTTCTACGACGTAGTTCTTCTGATCAAGAAAGGCACCGATCGTGCGGGCCTTGGCAGGTGACTCGACGATCACCAGAGCTTTAGACATCGGCTGCTCCGTGGAGGGGGGCAAATTAGGGGGTCGGTCGGCGTCGCTGGGCGGCAATCACCGCCGCAAAGCACGCCGCCGCCAGCGCGAGTGCTAGCGGCAGCTGGGTGACTTCGGGCGGGCCGAGCGCGGCGTTCTCAACTCCGCTAACGCTAGATGCGCCGTTTCCGTGACCGGCTATGAGGTTGTCGCCCCTAAGGGCGCCCGCCGGAGCGCCCGTCGCGGGCCACGGCCACAGCACTCGCAGCGAGCCCGCGAGCAGGCCGGCCATCAGCGCGAGCAGCAGGTCGCGGTGCGCCTCGACGGCTCGTGCCAGCAGCGGCGCGAACGCCACCAAGCCGACCGCCGCGCCCGCGCCGAGCGCGGCGATCACCGCGACGTCGGCTTCGGCGAGCGCGTCGATGAACGGCTCATAGACGCCGAACATCAGCAGCACGAACGACCCGGAAACGCCCGGCAGCACGGTCGCACAGATGGCGACCGCGCCCGCTCCGAACAGCGCGAGCGCGCCAGGCTCGGCGGTCACGTCTGCTCGCAGGCCCAGCGCGACGAACGCCGCCACCGTCACGGCAGCCGCCGCGCCGATGGTTCGCGTTCGCCAGGTCTCGACGCTACGCGCCGCCGCGACTGCGGCAGCCGCGACGAGGCCAAAGAACGCGGCAGACACGTAGACGGAGTGGCTGTCGATGAGCCACCGCATCGGACGGGCGAGCGTGATGAGCGCGACGGCGACGCCGCCGAGCACCGACGCCAGCAGGCGCCAGTCGAACCGGGCTGCGCTGTTGGCCGCCGCACGCAAGCGCAGTCGCGCGAGCTGGCCGAGCACCAGCACGCCCAGCCGAAGCTGGGTGACCAGGCGCTCGTAAATGCCGGTAACGAAGGCGACCGTCGCGCCCGACACGCCGGGCACCAGGTCGGCTGCGCCCATCGCGAACCCGCGCGCCGCTTCGGCGCCAACGCGCTTCACGCGGGCAACCTGACAGCACCCACCTTCACGGCAGGCACCTGCTAGACGACACGACGGCGCACGTGCGCCAAAAGGTACCGAGTGGCGCGAGCGAACGGGGCGAGCTAGCGGCGGGCCAGCTAAGGGCGCGCTAGTTCGGCGAGATCGCCTCGTGCGTCACGCTGTCTTCGAGCGCGAGGCCGGGCCCGCCGTGCTCGGAGATGTCGAGCCCGACCATCTCCTCTTCGGCTGAGACCCGCAGGCCGAGCGTCTTCTTCAGCACGCCGAAGAGCACCAGCGACGCGGCGATCACCCACGCCGCGATGATGACGACCAGCAGGAACTGAACGACGAGCTGATCGATGCCCCCGCCGTAGAACAGCCCGGCGTTGTCTCGGCCCAAGAAGGCGTCGTCGTAGCGGGCGAACAGGCCAACCGCGAGGGTGCCCCAGATGCCGGCCGCGCCGTGCACCGCGAACGCGCCCACCGGGTCGTCGATCTTGAGCGCTCGCTCGACCAGCACCGACGCGCCGACGACCACCAGCCCGGCAACCGCGCCCGTGACGAGCGCGCCCATCGGGTTCATCGTTCCCGCGCCGGCGGTGATGCCGACCAGGCCAGCGAGCGTGCCGTTTCCTGCCATCGCGACCTCTGGCCGTCCGGTGCGGAGCCAGTTGACGACGGTTGCGCTGATCGTGCCGGCGCACGCGGCGAGCACCGTGTTGAGCCCGACGAACATCACCCAGTTGTCTGCCGCCAGCTCTGAGCCGCCGTTGAAGCCGAACCAGCCGAACCACAAGATGAACACGCCCAAGATCGCGAGCGACACGTTGTGGCCTGCGATGGCGCGGGGCTTGCCGTCGGCGCCGAACTTGCCCAGACGTGGCCCCAGCATCCACGCGCCCACCAGCGCGATCCAGCCTCCCACCGAGTGCACGATGGCCGAGCCAGCGAAGTCGCTGTAGACGGCGTCGCCTATTTGGATGTTGGCGATCAGCCCGCCGCCCCACGTCCAGTGAACGACGATGGGGTAGATGACCGCGGTGGTGACGAGCGAGAAGAGCAGATACGTGGAGAACTTGGTTCGCTCGGCCATCGCGCCCGACGCGATGGTGACCGCGGTCGCGGCAAACACGGCTTGGAAAAAGAAGTCGGTCGCGCCCGACAGCATCGGCCCGTCGTCGCCGGTGATGGCGAACAGGTCGGTGCCAGACAGCGCGAAGCCGCCCCAGCCGAAGATGCTGTTGCCGTCTGCGCCGTAGGCGAGGGCGTAGCCGATCACGAAGAACGCCAAGATGCCGATGGAGGCATCGGCCAGGTTCTTCGCCATGATGTTCCCGACGTTCTTAGAGCGGGTGAGCCCCGACTCCAACATCGCGAATCCGGCTTGCATGAGGAGAACCAGCACGCCCGCCAGGAACACCCAGAGGTTGTCCATGACGGCTTGCACCAGCTCTGCGGTTAGGTCTGTGTCATTCATGCGGCTCAAGGTAAGAACCGCTTGTGACAGCGTTGTTTGCGCGGCGTTAAGGCACCGCTACCGGCTTGTTGCCGGAGTGTTTCGCGATTTGCGACGAAAAGCTGGCGGCTAGACGAACACTGGCACGAACACGAGGCTCACAATCGTCATCACCTTGATCAAGATGTTCATCGCGGGGCCGGAGGTGTCTTTGAACGGGTCGCCGATGGTGTCGCCGACGACGGCTGCGGCGTGAGCGTCGGTGCCTTTGCCGCCGTGGGCGCCGGCTTCGATGTACTTCTTCGCATTGTCCCACGCGCCGCCCGAGTTAGCCATGTAGATGGCGATGAGAAAGCCGGTCACGACCGCGCCGGCGAGGAAACCGCCGAGCGCACGCACGTCGATGAACCCGATGACGAGCGGCAGCACGACCGCTAGCGCGCCCGGCAGCACCATCTCTCTAAGGGCGGCTTGAGTGGAGATGTCGACGCAGCGTCGGCTGTCGGGCTTGACGCCCGCCTTGCCTTCGCGCAAGCCCGGGATGTCGGCGAACTGGCGTCGCACCTCCACGATCATCGCTTGAGCGGCGCGTCCGACCGACGACATCGTGAGCGCGGCGAACACGAACGGCGTCATCGCGCCAATGAACAGCCCGATGGTGACCGCGGTGTTGTTGATATCGATGGTTTCGAGCGCGTCGGTGCCGGCCGCGAGGCTGAAGCTCTTGAACAGCGCGAGCGCGGTGACCGCAGCCGAGCCCACCGCGAAGCCCTTCGCGATGGCAGCCGTGGTGTTGCCGAGCGCGTCGAGCTGGTCGGTGACTTGTCTGACCTCGGGTGGAAGCTCAGACATCTCGGCGATGCCGCCCGCGTTGTCGGCTATCGGGCCGTAAGCGTCGACCGCGACGATCACGCCGGTCACCGACAGCATTCCGATGGCGGCGAGCGCCACGCCGTAGAGACCGACCTCGGCGTCCATGCCGTCTGCGAACGCGAGCTGGCCGAACCAATATGAGAGCCCGATCATCGCGGCGACCAGCCCCACCGCTGGCAGGGTTGAGAGCTTGCCTTGAGCGACGCCGGCGATGGTGACGGTGGCGGGTCCGGTTTCGGCTTGGTCGGCGATGGAGCGCACCGGTTTGAACCGCTCGGAGGTGAAGTACTCAGACGTAAACCCGATAGCCCATCCGCCTAGCAGCCCGACCACGATGGTGAGCGTGAGAAACACGGGTGAGGTGATGGTGTCGTGACCAGAAAACAGCACGGCGGTGGCGGCGAACGCGCCAACGACGGTGAGCGCCATCGCGATGTATTGGCCGGTGTGCAGCTGCGTCGAGAGGCTCGTGCCTTCGCGGCCACGGGTTAACAACGCGCCGATGATTGATGCGATCATGCCGACCGCGCCGATGAGGATCGGGTACAGCAGCAGCGCTTCGCCGTCGCCGAAGTTGCCGAGCGCGCCGTTGTTGCCCAGATACGAGATGCCGACCGGCAACAACGTGGTGAGCACGATCGGCGCGACTATCGAGCCGGCGTAGCTCTCGAACAGGTCGGCTCCCATGCCGGCGACGTCGCCGACGTTGTCGCCCACCGAGTCTGCGATGGTGGCCGGGTTGCGTGGATCGTCTTCGGGAATGCCCGCCTCAACCTTGCCGACCAGGTCGCCGCCGACGTCTGCGGCTTTGGTGTAGATGCCGCCGCCGATGCGAGCGAACAGCGCTATCGAGCTGGCACCCAGCCCGAACGCAGCGACCACGCTGAAGGCGTCGTCGATGCCGACCCACGTGACCCACAACAGGTAGTTGAACGAGATGCCCAGCAGCGCCAGTCCGGCGACGCTGAAGCCCATCACCGCGCCGCCTTTGAACGCCAGCGGCAGCGCCACCGACGCGCCCGAACGGGCGGCGTGCGCGGTGCGGGTGTTGGCTGCGGTGGCGATCCGCATGCCGATGAAGCCGGCCAGCGACGACAGCACCGCGCCCATCAAGAAGGCGAAGCTGGCGGCTGGCCTGCCGTCGACCGGCACAACCAGCAGCAGCACGAACATCGCCGCCACGAACGTCGACACCCACTGGTATTCGCGCCGCAAGAACGCCATCGCGCCCTCGCGAATGGCTGCGCCGATCTCGCGCATCAACTCGGTGCCCTGATCGGCGGCGAGCACGACCCGGGCGAAGTGGAGCGCCAGCAGCAGCGCTAGGGCTGACGCGCCGAGCGCGATGTATGGAACTGAACTCACGGTTACCTCACTTAGGGGTTAGGCAGGCAAGAGCTGAAATTACCGAACCGGCTGCGTGGGTTCGGGGAATGTGGCCCGCCTGCTCATTTCGACCGCTCACCTGGACGTCTGTTGCGAGCTAGGCAGCGTCGCGGCGCGCGCGCAGCAGCTTGGTGACCTCGCCGCCGTCGGCTTGACCCTTGGTGGCAGCCATCACCGCGCCGACGAACACGCCTGCGACCTTGTCTTCGCCGCTGGTGAACTTGGCCCAGGCTTGCGGGTTGGCGGCTATCGCTTCGTCGACGAGCACATCGAGCGCGCCTTGGTCCATCGCCTCAAACCCTCTGGCGGCCGCGATGTCGGCCGGGTCGCCGCCGCTGGTGACCAGCTCGGCGAGCACGGTCTTGGCTTGCGTGGCAGTGAGTTGGCCTGACACCTCGAGGCGCGCCAGCTCACCCAGCGCGGCGGGCGTGAGCAGGCCGAGTTCGGTTTCGTCGCCCAGGTTGTTGACGGCGTGAAGCGCGGCGCGGGCCGTGACGGCGTCGGTGTCGTCGACGCTGCTGGCTGCAGTCGCTGCCGCTGCGTCTAGCACCAAGCTCGCCGTGCCGCGCGCCACCAGCGTCGACGCGTCGGTTGCGCTGACGCCCGCGTCGGTCAGCCGGCGGCGCTGCGCAGGCGGCAGCTCGCCCAGATGAGCGCGCAGCTCGGCGATCAGTTCGTCGCTCAGCTCGACCGGCACCAGGTCGGGCTCGGGGAAGTAGCGGTAGTCGTTCTCTTCTTCTTTCGAGCGCAGCGTGTGAGTGCGACCGTCTTCGCCCCAGTGGCGGGTTTGTTGCGCGGGGTGCTCGCCTGCTTCGTACAGCGCGATGTGACGCGCCGCTTCGTGCTCGATGGCTCGGGTGAGCGAGCGCAGCGAGTTGAGGTTTTTCACCTCGCAGCGGGTGCGCAGCTCGTCGCTGCCGGTTGGGCGCACGCTGATGTTGGCGTCGACGCGCAGCGAACCCTCTTCCATGCGCGCGTCTGACGCGCCGGTCGCGCGCAGCGTCGCGCGCAGCTCTTCGACGAACGCGCGGGCGTCCGCGCCGCCACGCAAGTCTGGGTGCGTGACGATTTCCAGCAGCGCGACGCCCGCTCGGTTGTAGTCGATGAGCGCGCCGCTGGCTCCGTGAATGCGTCCGTCTGCGCCGCCGACGTGCGTGTTCTTGCCGGCGTCTTCTTCTAGATGTGCTCGCTGGATGCGCACGGTGTGGCCGTCGTCGGGCAGCTCGATGTGGCCGTCGACGCACAGCGGCGCGTCGTATTGGCTCACCTGGTAGTTCTTCGGCATGTCCGGGTAGAAGTAGTTTTTTCGGTGAAACACGCACGGCGCGATGGCGCAGTTGAGCGCCAAGCCGATGGTGGCGGCGAGGGTGACGGCGTGCTCGTTCAGCACCGGCAGCGCGCCGGGCAAGCCCAGACAAACGGGCGTGACGTTGGTGTTGGGCGCGGCGCCGAACGCGTTGGGAGCGGCCGAGAACAGCTTGGTGGCGGTCGCTAGCTCGACGTGCACCTCGAGGCCGACGACGGTCTCCCAGCGCGCGGCTTGCGCATCGGACTGGGCGCTCACGATTGGCCGTTCACGATTAGACCGTCACCATCGCGGGGCACGGCAGCGGCGGCGCGTGTCGCTCGAGCTCGGCGGCGACGCTCAGCGCCAGCGCGTCGGCGAGCTGCGGCGCCATCACCTGCACGCCGACCGGCAGGCCATCGGCGCCGGTGCCGAAGGGAACCGACACCGCCGGGTCGCCGGTGAGGTTCGACGGAATGGTGCACGTGTCGCATCGATACATCGACAGCGGATCGGCGCGGTCGCCGAAGGTGAACGCGACGAACGGCGACGTCGGCGAGAGCAGCACGTCGTGAGTCTCATATGCGGCGTCGAAGTCGCGCCGCGTCAAGCGACGTAAGCGCTGCGCTTTCACGTAGTAGGCGTCGTAGTAGCCAGCGCTGAGCGCGAACGTGCCCAGCATGATGCGGGCGATGACCTCGGCGCCAAAGCCGCGGCGACGGGTGAGCGCGTTCATCTGCTCGACGTCATCCGCGTCGACGCGCAGGCCGTAGCGCGTGCCGTCGAAGCGAGCGAGGTTGCTCGACGCCTCGGCGGGTGCGATGAGGTAGTAGGCGGTGAGGCCGTATCGCACCGAGTCGACCGAGACCGTGCCGACCACCGCACCCGCGGCGCTCAGCGCGTCGGCCGCGGCGGTGACCTGCGCGCGCACGTCGGCATCGGCTGCGCTGGTGAGTTCGTCGATCACCCCAACTCGCAGGCCTTCCACGCCGCGGTCGAGCTGGGTTTGGTGCGAGGCGACAGGCTCGGCGATGGACGTACTGTCGGCTGGGTCGTGCCCGCTGATGACGTCGAGCGCGAGCGCCGCGTCGGCGACGTTGGCGGCGATGGGGCCCACCTGGTCAAAGCTTGACGCGAACGCGATGAGGCCGTAGCGGCTGACGCGCCCGTAGGTGGGTTTGACGCCGACCGTGCCGCACAGCGCCGCTGGCTGGCGGATCGAGCCGCCCGTGTCTGAGCCCAGCGCCAGCGGAACGAAGCCGGCCGCAACGGCCGCTGCCGAGCCGCCGCTCGACCCACCGGGCACGCGCGCCGTGTCGTGCGGGTTGGCGGTGGGGCCGAACGCCGAGTTTTCAGTCGAGCTGCCCATCGCGAACTCATCGAGGTTGGTCTTGCCAACCATCACCGCGCCTGCCGCGGCGCAGCGCGCGACGACGGTTGCGTCGTAGGGCGGCAGCCAGCCTTCGAGCATCGCAGATGAGCACGTGGTGGCGACGCCGTCGGTGCAGAGGTTGTCCTTATATGCGATGGGCACGCCAGCGAGCGGGCCAACCTCTTCGCCGGCGGCGACCTGCGCGTCGACGCGCTCCGCGGTGGCGAGCGCCTCATCCGCGGTGACGGTGTTGAACGCGTGCACGTCGCCGTCGTGCGCGTCGATGCGGGCGAGGTAGGCGGCTGCGACTTCGGTGGCGGTCACGTCGCCTGCTCGCACGGCTTGCGCGATGGCGGCGGCGGTGGTCGGCAACGTCACGGCGCGTCGCCCAGCACCGGCGGCACGGCGAACTGGTCGTCGGTGGCGTCGGGCGCTTGCGCGAGCACGGTGTCTCGGTCGAGCTGGTTGGCGACGACGTCGGGGCGCATCACGTTGCGCAGCGGGTAGGGGTGGTGCAGCGGCTCGACGTCGCTCAAGTTCAGCTCGTCGAGTTCGGCTGCGTGATCGAGCACGCTCGCTAAGTGGCGGGTGTAGTGCTCGACGTCTGCGTCGTCGAGCGCGATGCGGGCGAGCCGGGCGACGTGCCGGACGCCATCGGGGGTAATGCGTTCTTGGCTCATGGGCGGACGGTCATCGGCTTGTCGTCATCGGCTGACCGTCGCGACGATGACCTCCACCGGGGCGCCGCGGTCGAGCAACGTTCCCGTCGGCGGGCGCTGCGTGACGACCAGCTGCGGGGCGACGTCGGTGGTCTCTTCGTCTGTCGGCGCCTCGCTGACGACCGCCGATAGCCCCCACAGCGCGAGCGCCTCTTGGGCTTCGTCGAGCGTGAGGCCCAGCAGGTCGGGCACCGCGCGCGGCGGCGGCCCCTTCACCACCGCGACCGTCAGCGTCTCACCCGCGGCGAGCTGCGACGGGGCGAGCGGGTGCTGGCTGACGACCGTTCCGGCGAGGGCGCCGGTTGGGGTGGCTGCGCCGTTCGTGCGTTGGCTCGCGTCGGCTGCTTCTTCGTGCAGCAGCCAGTCGTTGCGTTCGGCAATCAAGCGGACATCGGCGACGTCTAAGTCGGTGTAGTCGTCGACCTGGCGGCTGGGTGCTCGTGGCGCGGACACAGTGGTGGCCGCGACGATGGCGACCGCCGCGGTGATGCCCAGCACGGCCAGCGTGATCGCCATCAGGCCCTGACGCTTCGAGTGGTCGGGCTGCGTTGTGTCACGCGACATGGGCGGGCTTTCCGATGCGACGGTTGGCCGCCTCCGCCAGCACCGCTCCTGGCCGTGTGGGGCAGAAGACGATCTGGCGAACTTGGACGGCTTCGGCAGCGGCATCTCGGCGCAGGTGGCCGGGCCGTTTGACGAACTCGAGCGGGCTGTGTGTGGTGACTTCCAATGCTACGCCCGCAGCGCCGAGGGTTACGTCGAGCGGTTCGGGCGGGACGGCTTTGTCGCCTGCGGCGCGCGCTGCGGTTGCGCGCGCTGCGTCGGCGCGCAGACGGGCGGCTCGCTCTTCGGGGCGCACCGGCTTGAGTTGGGCGACCTCTCGCTGGGGCACGAGCACCGGCTCGCGGGTCGCGAGGCTGTCGTGGAGCACGAAGCCGTTCGGCACGAACACGACCCAGCGCCGAGCTAGCTGGGTTAGGGCCCGCCAAGCGAGCGCGGCGGCCGCTAGTCCGACGATGCCGACCGGCACGCCGATCGTCCAGCGGCCGACAGCCAGCAGCAGCGGGCCGGCGACTGCCCCGACGACGAGCACCGCCCAGGCGAGCGGGATGGCTCCGATGAGCAGCCCGACGGGTGGTCGCAGCAAGATGCGTCGCTCGTTGCCGTAGTTGAGCGCGTCGACATAGGCGTTGCCGAGTTCGCCCAAGTGAGCGACGCCCGCAAGCACGACGGCGTGGCTGGTTGCGAGCACGACGAACGCTGCGTTGACGTCGGCCGCGTTCGGCCAGGTGCTCGCTGCGACTACGGCAGCAAGCGCTGCGAGGCCGAGCACGCGCACCGCCGTCAGCCCGTGTGGTCTGCGAAGCACCGACGCCGCCAGCGCCAGAGCCCAGCCACCCCAAACGAACCCGACCGCAACTCCGCCGACGGCGGCCGACGCGTCGGCGCTCGCGTCGGCTACCGCTCGTCCGACGGTGAACGGCGCGGGCAGCCACAGCACGGTGAGCGACCAGCGCCAGATCGCTTCGTTGCGGGTTGCCACGAGCGAGATTTTGCCTTCCTACGCTGCGGTGTCGTGGAAGAGCAGTCGAGCGAGAGTGACGGCCGGCGCGACGACGAGCGCGACGATGCGCGCGCGAGTTTGCGTGAAGCCGCGCAGCGGACCGTCGAACGGCTAGATGAGTTGGCTGCGGGCGTGCGCGAGGCCAACCGACAGTGGGCGATCGAGGCGGTGGACGAAGCGCGCCGATTGCTCGAGTTGCGCCTACAGGTGCAGCTGCACAACATCGCCTACTACACCGAAGATGCGCCGACCATTTCCGACGCGCACTACGACCGGCTGCTGCGCGAGCTGCGCGACGTCGAGACGGCGTTTTGCGACCGCTACCTGCTGAGCCCAGAAGCCGAGCGGCTGCGACGCTCGCTCGGCGACACGGTGAAGCGCCTGCGGGCCGACCCCGCAACCGCCGCTCAGCGGGTCGAGCGGCTGGTCGAGTTGCAGGGGCGTCTGGACACCGCCAAGCCTCCAACGGATGCAGCCATCGCCGGCGCGCAGGCGAGCGCGGTGAAGGCCTTGACGGCTTCGCTCGGACTTGACGTGCTGCTGTCGCCATTCACCGAGGTCGACGCGTTGCGCGCCGCCGTTTCGCCGCGCCGAGACGAGCGCCCTGGGTCTGCGTCGATTGACCCCGCAGACGGCGTGGAAGAGTTCGTCGATGCTGCCGTGGTCGCGCTGAGCGATTTTGCTTATGGGTCGATCAGCGAGGCAAGCGACGTCGAGTTGCGCGAACACGCCCAGCGGCTGCTCGTTGAGCTGCTGGTTGTGCCCGACGATTTTGTGCGACGCCAAGAGCGACTCGCCGAGACAGCTGCGCCCGTCGAAGCGGCCTTTTTGTTGTTGTCTCAGCTCAGCCAAGCTGCGAGCGACCCGGCTTCGCCTACGCGCACGGTGGGCGCTCCGGGCGCGAGCTTGTTTGCGGAGGTCACGCACGAGGTGCCGATGACTTCGCTCGACAACGCGATGGACGACGGCGAGTTGTCTGCGTGGCTCAATCGGCTCGCCGCCGACGGCCACTTCGCCAGCTTCATTTGCGAATACAAGATCGACGGGCTGGCGCTGTGCGTGCGCTACGAAAACGGCGAGCTGGTGCGCGCCGCGACGCGCGGCAACGGGCGAGTCGGCGAAGACGTAACCGCGAACGTGCGCACCATTCGATCTATTCCACATCAACTAGCCGGTGACGTTCCGAGCGTGCTGGAGGTGCACGGTGAGGTGTACATGTCGTTCGCCGAGTTCAACAAGACGAAAGCCAGTCAGCGAGAGGCCCGTGGAGTTATCGGGCAGATGCGCGAAGCGTACGACTTGGCAAACAAGGAAAATAACAAGCCCGGTGAAATCAAGGTGTACGCAAACCCGCGCAACACCGCGGCTGGTGCCTTGCGCAACAAGAACCCGGCCATTACGGCATCGCGCAACTTGTCGTTCTGGGCGTACGGGCTGGGCGCGGTGGCGCCTGGCGGCAGCGACGATGCGCCCGTCGGCCCACCGCCAAACCTGTTCGACGACCCTCGGCAACACGAGAGAGGTTTGCTGCTCGGTTTGCGTTCGGCGGATGAACAGCGTGAGTATTTGCGACGGCTGGGGCTGCCGATTGAGCCACACACCGCGGTGGTCGGTAGCGAAGCAGAGGTGGTTGCGTTTTGTGAGCGAGCGCGGCAGCGTCGTCATCACCTCGATTACGAAATCGATGGCGTCGTGGTGAAGGTGAACGAGCTTGATGTGCGGGTCGAGTTAGGTTTCACGTCGAGGGCACCGAGGTGGGCGGTTGCGGTCAAGTTTCCTCCCGAAGAAAAGCCGACTGAGCTGTTAGACATCGTCGTCACGATTGGTCGCACGGGACGTGCCACTCCGAGCGCGGTGCTCGCACCTGTGTTTGTTGCTGGTTCTGAGGTTGAGATGGCGACGCTTCACAACGAAGATCAGGTTGCTGTCAAAGACGTGCGGGTTGGCGACACCGTGATGGTTCGCAAGGCGGGTGATGTCATTCCCGAGGTGCTCGGCCCGGTGCGCACCGAGCGGCCGACGGGCGCGACACCGTGGAAGTTTCCGACCGAGTGTCCGGGCTGTGGCGAGCAGCTCGTGCGAGAAGAGGGCGACGCCAACACCTACTGCGTTAACGAAGGTTGTTCGCAGCGCATTCAAGCTGGTATCGAGTTCTTTGCGGGCCGCACCGCGATGGATATTGAAGGGTTGGGTGAGCAGTTGGTAGGTGAGTTCATTGCGCGTGGCTGGGTGCGCGATGCGGCTGATCTGTATGACCTCGATGAAGGCCGACTGAACGAGGTGGCCGTCTTGAAGGGCAAGTCGGCCACCAACTTGACTGAGCAGATCGAAGCGGCAAAAGGGCGGCCACTCGCTCGTCTTTTGGTGGCGTTGGGTATCACCCATGTCGGTCCGACGGTGAGCGAACTACTTGCCAACCACTTCGGTGGGCTAGACGCAGTGATGGACGCCAGCCCAGAAGAGCTGACCGAGTTAGAGGGCATTGGGCCGATCATCGGACAATCAATTGCGGATTACTTCTCGCACGAGCCCAACCGCCAGCTCATCGACAAGTTGCGTGTCGCTGGCGTGGCGTTCGATCACGTGCCCGGCCGTGAGCAGCTCGCCGCCACGCCGAAGGTGCTAGCTGGGCAGTCGGTCGTGCTGACCGGCAGTTTGGGCCCGGTTGAAGGCTGGTTCGCCGACCGCAAGCAAGCCGCAGCCGCAATCAAAGCTCGCGGCGGCCGTGCCGTCAGCACCGTCACCTCTAGGACGCTCGCGGTGGTCGCAGGCGCACGAGCGACAGCCGGCAAGGTCAACCAAGCAAACGACCTAAACATTCCCGTGCTCGACGAAGCCGGCCTAGCCCACCTCCTCGAAACCGGCGAACCGCCGCCCGCCCCCGCCAACCCCTGACCGCTGCTGCCCGATGACGCACACAGACGGCCTGTTTCACGGACGATGCGACGAGACGACGCAACGTCCCGCATCATTCGCAACGCCGTGTATGATCCGCAACGTCCCGCATCATTCGCAACGTCGTGTATGATCCGCAACGTCCCGCATCATTGCGGTCGAGCACTAAGAAGACGCCATGGCCTACCAGCCACGCATCGTTGACCAGCAGCTGCGCCAGCTGCTCGACCGCTATCCAGCGGTCACAATCGAGGGCGCCAGAGGCGTCGGAAAGGCCACGACCGCCAAGCGCGTGGCAGAGAGCGTTTTCAGCCTCGAGCAGCCCGACGTCCTTGAGGAAGTGCGCGCCAACCCAGCGGTGGTTGCCGAAGCGTCCGCTCCTGTGCTCATCGATGAATGGCATTTGTTTCCCAAAGTCATGAACACGGTGAAGCACGTGGTGGATGACGGTCGCAAGCCCGGCGGTTTCATTCTCACTGGCAGCCCTGGCAGGTCAATTGAACGGGATACTCACAGCGGCATCGGCCGTGTCGTGTCGTTGCACATGAGGCCAATGTCTTTGGTTGAACGACAACTCGAAGCCCCGACTGTCTCCCTCGGCGAGCTTCTAGACAGAGAGCCGACCGACATATCGGGCAATTCCAGTCTCGGCAAGCATGACTACGCGTCTACCTTGCTCAAATCTGGCTATCCGCAATGCTTTGGCGAACCGCTTGACTATTCCCTCCCGTTCCTTGAGGGATACCTGGCACAACTGACACGACAAGACATGCAGCAAGAATCTGTGACGACCAGACAAACCGCTCCTGGCCCCATCTTGCGATGGCTGACCGGCTACGCCATGGCTACTGCTACGGAGGCAAAATTCAAGACAATCATTGATTGGGTGCACAGTCGGGACGGCGAGACGCCAGCCCGCACCACGACCGATCACTACCGCACGGTTCTAGACAAACTAGGAGTGATCGAAGAGCAAGAGCCGTGGAAGCAGCCGTCGCTGCCTATCCCAAAGTGCAAGACGAGCGTCCTACATCACTTGGTCGACCCCGCACTTGCCGCGCATCTGATGTCAATCGAAGCTGTAGATGACCTCTTGAAATCCGAGGGCAAGAGTAGCGATATGGCAGCGGGTAAGCGCGTGTTCGGTTTGCTATTTCAGTCGCTGATCACACAGTCTGTTCGCGTTTACGCGGAAGCAAACAACGCCAACGTGCGCTGGCTGGCAACCGCGAAGCACAAGAGCCGTTCTCAACATGAGGTTGACATCATCGTCAGAAACCGTCGGGGCGCAGTTGTTGGCGTTGAAGTCAAGCTGAACAACCTGGTGGATGATGACGACACACGCCACCTGCGTTGGCTGCGTCGCGAGTTGGGCGCCCGGTGGAGCGACGGCATCGTCATCTACACGGGTGCGGACGCCTATCGCCGAGCCGACGGTATAGGCGTCGTGCCGGCAGCGCTGCTGGGACCCTGAGCTGTGCGCGCGGGTTGTACTCGTAACCAACTGCTGAGGCACACGGCACTCCTCGAAACCGGCAACCTCCCGCTCGACCCCGCCAACCCCTGACCGCTGCTGTTAGCCTAATCGCGACCGATCCACATCACCTTGGAGAACCATCATGCCTACGACGGAGACCTCAACGATCTCAGCCGATGCCGGACGGCATTGGGGTAGCGACCCAGCTGCGCTGGCAGCGAACGGCGGCACCGCCGACGTTGACGGCGACCTGTTCCACGGACGATGCGACGAGACGACGCAGCGACCAAAGAACAAGTCGGCTCGCGGCACGTGCTGCGGCGTGAACGCCATTCCTTATGAGTCTCACTGGCTGGTGCCCGAAACGATGACCAACGACGAGTTCGATGACCTGCTGCAACAGCTAGGCCACATGCCGTCAGAGGCGAGCGGTGCCAGCGGAAGTTGACTTTGAGGACAACTTCGAGTGACCGCTAGACGAACCTCTCGCGGACATAGGGCGACATCGACTGATCTTCGCCGAGAACGACCTCTATCAGAATCCGACTTACCTTTACATTCTGCCTGAGAGCGACACCAACTGAGCCAGACTGGGCATCTGGAGAGCGGACGCAGAGCGATGGCGAGCAACCGAGCAACGTCGGCCAGTCCCGCGACCTCGGCATCCTCCGCACTCGCCGCGGGCAGGGGCGGTTGAGCGGCTCAAGCGGCTGCGTATGATGTCGCACGACGAGCCGCACGTGAGCGGCGCGGCCTACGGGGAGATCGGATGAGCAAGACGCGCCGCCTCGCTGCTGCCGTCGCGGCCGCGCTGGTTTTCGGGTCACTGCTGCCGGGGTCGCTGGGGGCGGAGTCGCTGAGGGCGGGCGTTCGCCCGTCGCACGCCCCGCCAGATAGGACAGCCGCGACGCAGTCACGCGACGACGAAGCGCCCATCCGTCTCGTCAGCACCGCACTCGCCGGCCAGCCTCCTGCGACAGACGTAGACATCGCGCCAGATGGCTTGTGGCTGACTTACCCGAACGGACGAACCGAGCTGGTGGTGCTGGCGCGAGACGCAGGCGGCGCGTTCACGCAGAACGTCGCGTCTCGCCAACAGGTCATACCGCCGCTGCGCTTCGGCAGCGACGAGCACGCCGTCGAGCTGCTGCGCGCCCCGCGAGGCTGGTGGGTGGTGACCTCGCGCGGCGCCGTCTTCGCCATGGGCGGCGCGCCCCACCACGGCGACATGGCGAACGTCGAGCTGAACGAGCCGGTCGTAGACGCGGCCGTCACGCCATCCGGCCACGGCTACGTGATGCTGGGGGCCGACGGCGGCGTGTTCGCCTTTGGCGACGCCAAGTTTCACGGCTCTGTGCAAGGCATCGTCGACGACACCCTCGGCGACGGGCACCTCGCGGCCGACCACCTGACCGCGCCGGTCGTCACGCTCGCCGGCACGCGAGACGGCTACTGGCTGGTAGCAGCCGACGGCGCGGTGTTTCCGTTCGGCGACGCGCCCTACTTCGGGTCGTTCCAAGACGTCGTCAACACCGGCAACCAACTGGCGGGCATCACCCGCGAGTGGGCGATCACGCCGCCCGTGGCCGACGGCGTGCGGCTAGCTCGCGACGCGCTCGACGCACCGATGATCTCGCTGGTCACCGGCGAGCGACAAGCGGGCTACATGATGCTCGCCTCAGACGGCGGCGTCTTCACCTACGGCGACGCCCGGTTTCTGGCGTCGTTCGCTCACCGCGGGCTGCCCGAAGCGGTCGCCATTTCGCTCGCGCCAAGCGGCGAGGGCTACGCGGTGCTGACCGCAGACGGGAACGTGCACCTCGTCGGGCACATCGGCACGACCCCAGATGCCGGGCCCGACGACGCGAGCGCGAGCAGCACGACGAGCAGCACCGACGCATCGCGGTCGGGCGACACAGGCGCGCGCAGCGCGGCGAGCAGGCAGCCGGCGAGGTCGACGTCGACGCGCTCGACCAGAGTCGTGTCTGCTCCCAGCCGAACGACGACCCGCACGACCGTGCCCGCTCGCCCCGCGGTCGCCGTTCAGCAGCCGCCAGTCAGGTTCGTTTCTCAAGACGTGTCGGCGTGTCGCCCGTCCGGATACGAAGGCTTTCCGCCGCTCGTACCGGTCGAGCTGTCTGACGACAACGAGTTCGATGTGCTCGTCGTGTTCGCCGAGTTTCCAGACGTGCGCCGCGGGCAAGTGTGGTCGATCAGCGACATGCGCAGCCACCTGCACCAGGCGAAGGAATACATCGAAGCGCAGAGCTACGGGCAGCTAGACATCGACTTCACTTACGTCCCCGACTGGGTAACCGTGGGCTACGACTTGGCAGACTTGTCGAGCTTTTTCCCGTTACTTGAAGAGCGTCTCGTCGAGCCGCGTGACCTGGCTTGGCAGGTGACATTAGGCATTCGTGAGCAGCTGGGCGACGACTATTTCACCGCGCGCGCCGAGCCGTTTGACAGCGTGCTGGTCATCACCCCGCCCGAGCGTTTTCGAGACGGCGTGGCACGCAACGCTTACGTTCCGACCACCGACGATGGCATCGTCACCACGCAGATCGGCTTTGAAGAACGAATCGATGTCGCGCCGCAGAGCGGGTCGTCGATCTTGTCGGCCAGCGTGGTGGGTTCGACGCTGCGAGATGAGCCGCTCGCCTACAGAACGCAGTGGTGGCCGGTGGCGGCGCACGAGCTACTGCACAATCTCGGCCTCAACGATTACTACTCCTATGACCCGACGAGGCGGGCAGAGTTCGCGCAAGACGACGGGCAGCACGTGGTCGCCCAGTTCGGAATGATGGGACTTCACGCCGTCTGGCCGGGGCGGGGCAGCTTGCTGCGGAACGTGGTCGCCAAGCGGTCTGACGGCACCCAGGTGAGCGTCAGCAGAATGTCGACTTACGCACGTCCGCGCATTCGCGAAGAGCTGGCTTGGTCGCGCTGGCGGACGGGCTGGATCAACGACGACGACCTGGCTTGCCTAGACGTGGGACGTTCGACTGTGCGGCTCGGCCCGATAGCCGCGCCGGGCGACCACACGCCCGCGGCGATCGTGCCGCTCGGCGAGCACCAGATGCTGGTGCTCGAAAATCGCAGCAGGCTGGGCTACGATGCCGACACGACGACGCGACTGCTCGCCTCGTCGCCGCTGACCGCGTCGCGGGTGCTGGGTCGCGAGGGGCTGCTCGCGTACGTCGTTGACTCGCGGGTGACCGACGGGAACGTGCCGATCAGGATGGTGGGAGACGACGGAACCGGCCTCATTCCGCAGTCGCCGATCGTTCGTCCCGGGGAGGGCTTCCGGCTGGCCGGCGACGACGCCGGGCCGGTCGTCGAGGTGGACGTCGCGCCCAGAAATGCCGGCGAGACGCTAGACGTGAACATCAGCTGGCAGGCGCCCAGCACTGCCGCACCCGCGTACGACTTCGAGGTGACGTGGCGAAGCGGCGGCGCGACGGGCTTCGTCCCCTCGCCTCAGGCAGTTCCGCAGCCGGTCACGTCGACGACAGCTGGCACGCCCGCGGGAACGACCACTTCGACTTCGCCGCCGACGCAGACGACCACAACGACGACGTCTGCGCCCGCGCCCACGACCAGCACATCGCCCGCGCCGGCGACCAGCACTCCGTCAAGCAGCAGCTCGACCAGCACCAGCACCTCGGCCGTGGGTCAGTCGACGTCAACTACAACTACTTCATCGAGCACAAGCACAACTACGACGCAGCCGCGAACTCCAACCGGCACTTCATCCACGACGACCCAGCCAGCTGCAGCGACCACGACCACCCAGCCCGAACCCGAACCTCCTAGCACCATGACGCAGCCACCGGAGCCAGAGCCTGGTTCACCGGTGAATGAGCTAGTCGAACGCGTCGACGACCTCCGTGCCGTCCAAGTTTGCGAGAGCCCGCTTCGAGGGTCCGAGCGAAGACGTGTGACTACGACGCCACGCAAGAACCTGAGCGTGCTGGTCGCGTTTTTGGAGTTTCCGAATCGAGGACTCGTCAACAACGATGAGTTGTGGCCCATGCGCGACCTGCGTCAGCAAGTGAATGACGCGAAAGACTACATCGAAGCGCAAAGCTACAGAAACCTCGAACTCGATCTAACTTTCATTCCTCAGTGGCTTCCGATCAGTCTAGGCACGGAATTTCCCACCGAAAGAGAGTTCATCCATTTCGATGCTGGCTACATGGGAACTTTAGCAACGTTGGCAATACAAGACCACGTTAGCTCCGATTTCTTTGACGACACCAAGCAAAAGTACGACACACTTTTGGTGATCACCCCGCCAGATAGCTTTTTCGCCAGTGACGCTAGCAGTGAGCCAATCGGAATACCAGCAGCCGATGGCGCTGGCGGGTTTGCGTCTAGTTCTATCAGCACAGCATCGCTTGTGGGCTCGGCTGGGCGTAGCGAACGAGTGCAGCATCTGCAGCACGACTGGTGGCCGATGGCAGCACGCGAGCTGATGAACAATCTAGGATTGAACTACTACTTTCCCGGCAACATCGTCGGCAGAGTCGATCGCGACGCGTCTGCTTGGGGTTACATGTCGGGCACATACGGGGCGATGGGATTGGAAGGAATGTGGGTGTGGCCTGAGCACTTCAGACGAACACAAATGGACGCTGTGGCGAATACGTTCGACGGCATGGAAGTCCGCGCGACGATAGACCACGACATCACGCCACACGCGCTAGAAGAGCTGGTGTGGGCACGGTGGAGGATGAACTGGATGGCGCATTCGCAGGTCGGCTGCGTGCACAGTGCGCACAGCTCGGCTCCGAGTGCCGTGACGTTGCGCCTTGCTCCGATTACCGATAAGGGCCGCAACAGGAGCGCGCTGTTTGTGCGTCTCGGCCGTGATCTCTTGGTGCTAGAGAACCGCACACGTGCTGGCTATGACGCCGACCGACTTTTGGATGCAGGCGATGCGGGCAAGTATTCGCGTGTGCTCCAGCGGGAGGGTCTGCTTCCGTACCTGGTGCGAAATGATTCGTCGCGCGCTGGCCTGCCGGTGAGCATTCTCGGTGACGACGGTACCGGCTGGATCGGGCGTGACCCGATTGTGTCGCCAGGAGGCGGATTTACTCTCACCGAATGGGTTGAAGGCGGAATACGAACAGGGCTGTCAGCGACGGTCGACGTGCTCGCGCGGGACGACGATGGGTCTTTGTGGGTGCAGGTGAGCACGCGGGGGCTCGACGACGCCTACCGGGCAGGCGACGCGCATCGTTACGAAGTTCAGCATCGAGGCGAGCGTGCGAGCGTGCTGCTGCCTGCGGTGAGCCGCCCTCGTCCCGCGCTCGTCCAGTAGCGCGAGCCGTCTCGCCGCTCAGCGGGCGCCGCGACGACGACGGCACCTCATCTACCTGGACCACAAGGAGTGCGTTGATGAACCAATTGGCAACAATCAAGGTTGCGGCTGCGCTGCGCGCAGCCGCTCGTGTTTGGCGCGCCGGCCTGCGGCCGGCGCGCTGGTTGTTCGCTGCGGCGGTCGGCGTGGTGGCCGCGTTGAGCGTGCCGCTGGTGGCCGCGGGCACGCCATTTGCCGCACACGCGTCACATCTGACCGGGTCGCAGTCGTTCGCGTCGCAGCCGACCGTCACCGAAGGCGCGACGGACGCGCAGGGCGAGCGTCTGCTGGCTGGCGCTGATCGTTACGCGACGGCGGTGCTGCTGGCTGGGGTGCCGTTGGACGCTGGCGATGCTGCCACTCGTGAGGTGCTGGTGGTGTCGGGTGAGAGCTTGGTCGACGCGGTGTCGGCGGTGTCGGTCGCCGCGAGCCGCGACGCGGCGATTGTGCTGACCGCAACCGACGCGGTGCCAGAGGTGGTGGCCGAGTTCATCGCCGGGCGCGGCTTCGACCGAGTGACCGTCGGCGGCGGCACCGCCGCCGTGAGCGACACGACCGCAGGCGAGCTTGCCGCGCTGATCGGCGACCCGAACGACGACAGATCGAGCGACGGGTCGGGGGGCGCGACTGGCGATTCGTCCGGCGGCGGGTCGAGCGGCGCGACGGGCGGCGGTTCGGCGGGCACGTCGGGTGGCAGGTCGAGCAACGCGGTGGCTGGCACGGGGGACGTGAGCGATGGCGGTGAGTCGAGCGGTTCGGCGGGCGACGCGTCGGTGCGGCGTGTGGCGGGTGCGACGCGTTTTGAGACGGCGGTCGCGGCGGCGCGTGCTGCGGGTCAGCCGGGCGACTGGTGCGACACCGGCTATCGCGGCGCGGTTGTGGTGTCTGGTGAGAGCTTGGTGGACGGCGTGATCGCCGCGCCGGTCGCATACGCGTGGCGGCTGCCGCTGCTGTTCACCGAGCCCGACGCGCTGCCGGAGGTGGTCGCCGAGTTTCTCAAGGGCACGGCGAACGTGCGGCACGTCACCGTCGTCGGCGCACCGACCGACGTCAGCGACGCGGTGGTGCGCGACATCGCGCGCAGCAACGACATCAACGTGCTCCGCATCGACGCGGCCACCCCAGCGGCGCGGTCGGTCGAACTCGCGGAGGCTGTCGCGCACTGCCGCACCCAGCCGGTCGCGTCGGGCCAGTACGCGCTGTTAGACGCGAACCAGCCGGTCGACGGCGTCGCCGCTGCCGCCGCGCTCGCGACCGGCTTGGGCGAGCACGGCACCAGCGAAACGTTGATCCCGATATTGGCGGTGAATCAGAACTCGTTGCCGCAGCCGGTCGC
>CAYRJD010000093.1:0-9550 GCA_964424585.1 uncultured Acidimicrobiales bacterium
CGAGCACCCCAGACGTAGCGGCAGCCTCTAGCGCGGCTACGCCTTCGGGCGAGGCGAGCGTGCAGACGACGACTATCGCCCCGCAGCCCGACTCCGCCAGCAGCGTCGCGGTCTTCACTATCGACCCGCCCGTGGCGAGCATCGGGTCGAGCACCAGCGCCGTCGCTCCGGCGGCGTCTCGCGGCAGCCCGCTCAGGTAGACCTCGTGCGCGATGGGCGGGCCGATGCGGCGCATACCCATGAACGCCACCAGCGCATCTGGCAGCAGGTTGATGGCGGGGTCGAGCATCGCCAGCCCCGCCCGCAAGATCGGCACGATCAGCGGCAGCTGCGCCAGCTCGGTGCCCTTGGCTTGCGCCAGCGGCGTGGCCACGCTCACCTCGGTGGTCTCAAGATTCGCCGTCGCCTCGTAGATCAGCATCTCGCTCAACGCCGCCATGCACCGCCGGAAATCGGCGTGGCTGGTTTCGACCGCACGAGCCTCGGTCAGCAGCAGCTGCGCCAGCGGATGCTCGACCACCTTCACGTTCACTCGTGCGGTCACCGCTCGCGCTCCTCGCTGTTGCTCTGGCCGGTCAACGCAGGGCCGGATGGTCGGCGAAGTGCGCGAGCGCGCCCGGGTCGTCGATGGCCTCGAGGTTCGCGAGCTGCTTGCCCGCCACGACGTCGCGGATAGCCAGCTCGACCAGCTTGCCGCTGCGCGTGCGAGGAATGACGGGCACCTGCGCGATCACTGCCGGCACGTGCCGCGGCGACGCACCGGACCGGATCGCCGCACGAATGCGAGCGGCGAGTTCGTCGTCGAGCACCAGCCCGTCAGCCAGTCGCACGAACAGCACCACCCGCACGTCGGTCGTCACTCCGTGTGCCGCAGAAGGGTCGCCCGCCATCGGCTGGCCGATCACCACGCTCTCGGCCACCTCGGGCACTCGCTCGACCTGCCGGTAAATCTCAGCCGTGCCGATGCGCACGCCGCCCGGGTTGAGCACCGCGTCTGAGCGTCCCTCAATCACCATGCCGCCGTTGGACGTCCAGCGAGCGAAGTCGCCGTGATGCCAGACCCCGGCAAACCGCTCGAAATACGCGGCGTGCATTCGCTCGCCGTCGGGGTCGTTGAAAAAGCACAGCGGCACCGAGACGAACGCGTTCGTGCACACCAGCTCGCCCAGATCGCCGGGCCCCAGCGGCTCGCCGTTGTCGTCGAACACGGCGACGTCGAGCCCGAGCGCGGGCACCTGTATTTCGCCTGCGTGCACCGGCGCGGTCGGGTTGCCCGTCACGAAGCACCCGCAGATGTCGGTGCCACCGCTGAACGACGCCAGATGCGCGGTCGCGCTCACGTGGTCGTTGACGTAGCGAAACGCCTCCGGGGACAGCGGCGAGCCGGTCGAGGTAATCGTGCGCACCGTTGCCAGCGAGTGCGTCTGCGCCGGCCGCACGCTGGCCGCCATCACGCCCTCGATGAACTTCGCGCTCACCCCGAACAGCGTCACCGCCTCGTCGTCGGCGAGGGTGAACAGCCGGTCGGGCGCCGGATGCGTCGGCGAGCCGTCGTAAGCCACGACCGTCGCGCCGACCGACAGCGCGCCGATCAGCCAGTTCCACATCATCCAGCCGGTGGTCGAAAAGTAGAAGACGACGTCGCCCGGGCGCACGTCGCAGTGCAGCGCCAGCTCGCTGTAGAGCTTGGTAAGCGCGCCACCGGTGCGATGCACGATGCACTTCGGCGCGCCTGTCGTGCCCGATGAGTAGAGGATGTAGACGGGGTGATCGAAGCTGACCGGCTCGAAGGTGAGGCCGTCGGCGCTGCGGCCGACCCAGTCGGCCCAGAGGCTCACCGGCTCGCCGCCGACCCCGCTGTTCAACACAGCGGCGTCGGGCGGTGAAGACGGGTCGTACGGCGCGCACACCAGCCGCGCCACGCCTAGCTCGGCCGCCACTTCGCACGCCTTAGCCCAGGTGTCGTGACGCTTGCCGTTGTAGTGGTAGCCGTCGCACGCCACCAGCACCGTGGGCTCGATTTGGCCGAAACGGTCGAGCACCCCTGCGGCGCCAAAATCTGGGCTGACCGAGGAAAACACCGCGCCGATAGACGCCGCAGCGAGCAGCAGCACGGCCGCTTCGGGGCCGTTCGGCAGCATTGCCGCAACCCGGTCGCCCACGCCCACGCCGTCGGCCCGCAGCGCAGCCGCCGTCGCCGCAACCTCGGCACGCAGCTGCGCCCACGTGAGCGTGCGGCGCAGCCCGTTCTCACCGACGAACACCAACGCCGTGTCTGAGCTAGCCACGCCGGGGCGCGGCGCCAAGTAGTTCTCGGCGAGGTTGAGCCGGGCGTCAGCAAAGAACGTCAAGCCCACGCCGGGCGCGCATCGACCCTCGGGCCGCGCGCTCGACGGCTCGGCTTTGTCGCGCCCAGCGCAAAACGGCGCGTCGCCCAAGTCACCGACGCCGCCGCAGTAGCTCCACACCGCCCGCCAGAACGCGTCGGGCTGCGCGACCGACCAAGCGTGCAGCGCGTCGTAGCCCGCCGACTCACTGGCCGACTCGCTGGCCGCGAACAGGTCAAACCCGACCGACGCGGCGAACTCCGCCAGCCGCGTCGCACGCGCTCGTTCGTCAGACGGCTGCCACAGCACGCCGCCAAGCTACGCGCCGTTCGGGTCGCGCGCAGCGCGCTTGTGTAGTTTGAGCCCGATGGAAGCCATCTGCAACGACATCGCAGCCGAGACCGCCGCGCTCGCCGGCATCATCTCCGGCCTCACCGACGACCAGTGGCGCAAGCCCACCCCGGCGCCGGGCTGGAACACCCGCGACACCATCATCCACGTCGGCGCAGGCGACTGGGCGGCCGCGCTGGCGGTCAACGAACCCGACAACTTCAACGACGCCAAGGCTCGGCTCGCCAACGAGAACCTGTCGCTCGAAGACGCCACCGGCGCGCAGTTTGACGCGATGTCTGGCGCGCAGCTCTGGGCGTGGTTCAACGAAGAGCGCGCCAAGATGCTCGCCGGCTTCGCCAGCCTCGACCCCAAAGACCGCATCCCCTGGTTCGGCCCCGACATGGGCGCCCGCATGTTCGCCACCGCCCGCCTGATGGAAACCTGGTCGCACGGCCACGACGTCGCCGACACGTTCGGCCAGCCCTACCCGGCCACCGACCGGCTGCGCAACGTCGCGCACATCTGCGTCGTCACCCGCGGCTGGAGCTACGCCAACCGCGGCGAGCAGATGCCAGAGGCGCAGGTGCGCGTCGAGCTGGCCGCGCCCAGCGGCGACACGTGGACGTGGGGGCCCGATGACGTGCCCGACGCCGTCGTCGGCGATGCCTACGACTTCTGCCTCGCGGTCACCCAGCGACGACACTGGACCGAAACCAGCCTCACCGTCACCGGCGACGCAGCCCGCGGCTGGATGGACATCGCCCAAGCCTTCGCCGGGCCCGCCACGACCGTTGAGCGTGGACGAGTCGGCTGAGCCAACCCAGCTGCTGATCGTCGGACTAACCGGCGGCATCGGAGCGGGCAAGTCGACCGTCACCGGGCTGCTCAACGACCACGGCGCAGCCTCGGTCGACGTCGACGCGCTCGGACACGAGGTCATCGCGCGAGGCGGCGAAGCCGTCGGTGCGCTCGTCGAGCACTTCGGCGAAGCCGTGCGCCACGCCACAGGCGGCATCGACCGAGCGCAGCTAGCCGCCCGAGCGTTCGCGAACGACGCCTCGCTCGAAGCGTTGAACGCGATCACCCACCCAGCCATCGACCGGCTCATTGACCGAGAGGTCGACGACGTCATCGACCGGCTCGGCACCGAGCCCGCGCTCCACGACGACCCGCTGGCGCGCGTCGTGGTTTTAGACATGGCCGTGCTGGCGGAGAGCACGTTGGGTCGCACCAACCGACACCGCTACGAGCTGGTCGTCACTGTCGAAGCAGACGACGACGTTCGCCTCAAGCGGCTCGTCGCCCGCGGCCTCACGGCAGCCGACGCCACCGCACGCATGGCCCGCCAGGCAACCGACGAAGAGCGCCGCGCGCTGGCGCACTTCATCATCGGCAACGGCGGCACGCTCGCGCAGCTAGCGCCGTCGGTGGCCGAGCTGTCGGCTCAGCTCGGCGACCTCGCCGCGCAGCTCGTCGCAGCGCCGAGCCAGTCATGACGCAGCGCCGCTACCCGCCGCCCAACCACATCTTGCGGCACCTGCGCCTCAGCCACTACGAGGGCGCGCCCGGCGAGCTGCGCGCCACGATGGACGTGCTCGACGACCTCACCGACGACGCGGGCTGGCTGCGCCTCGGCGCCGTCGCGACGCTCGTCGACTCGGTCGCGGGGCACCACAGCGTGATGGCGGTCGCGCCCGACTGGGTCGCCACCCTCCACCTCGCGACCGTGCTGTGCGCCAAGGCAACCGGCACCCACGTCGAAGCCGCCTGCGTGCCGCTGCGCGTCGGCCGCAACCAGGTCGTGAGCGACATCACCGTCGCCGACGCCACCGGCGCGCTCGTGGCTCGCAGCAAGTGCACCTACGCGCGCCTCATTCGGCGTGACGACAACCCCGTGCTCGACTCGGGCGAGACGGCAACCGAAGCTCACTTTCGCGAGCCCGCCGAGCTGAGCCCGCGTCCGCCGCTCGACGACTACCTCGGGCTGTCACCTGAGCCGGGCGCGCCCCGCATGGAAGTGCCGATGGGCGACCGCATCCGCAACTCGTTCGGTTCGTTGCAGGGCGGCGCGTCGGTGGTCATCGCCGAAGTCATGGCCACCCACGCGGCTCGCCTCGCGCACGGTACCGACGGCGCTTGGCGTTGCACCCAAGCCGACGTTCACTTTCTCGCGCCCGCCCGGGGCGGCCCGATAGCGGTCGAGGCCGAATACCTGCGGCGCACCGAACGTTCGGTCACCGTCGACGTCGGTTACCGCGACCGAGCCAACGACGACCGCCTCATTCACGTTGCGACCGCCACCGCGGTGCGAGAAAGCTGACGAGCTGTGGCAACGAGCGAAGGGGCCGATACCGAAGCGACCGACGCCAAAGACGACCTCGCAGCCCTGCGGGCCGAGCTGATCGTGCACCGCATCAGCCACTACCGCGACACGCTGCGCGCCTACAAGGTGCTGTTCGACGGCAACCCAGTCGGTGAGGTGCGCGACGGCCGCACGTCGTCGTTTCTCGCCTCGCCGGGCACCTATGTGGTGCGAATGAAGCTGCTGTGGATTACGAGCGCGCCGCTCGAAGTCGAGCTGACTACCGACGCGCCGGTTGAGGTGACGTGCGGGCCTTGCGGCGGCATCAGCCAGGCGTGGAAGCTCATCTTTTTGCCGCGTGCGGCGATTTTTTGTCGGCCAACGCGAGATGGCGACGACGAGCTGCGTGACCGCAGGGGCTGGTGGCGTCCTCAGCCTCCCGAAGGAGGCTTCGCGGAGTAGCGCCCCGGCTGCTTGCGAGGCGTCGCTAGCGTGACGCGCGTGACCGACGTGACCGCCGCCGCAGAAGACGTCGCTGCCGAGGTGAGCGGCTGGGTAGCGGAGCACTGGAGCGCCGATCTGACGGTGGCGCAGTGGTGGCAGCTGCTCACCGACGCCGGGCTGTCTAACCCGGCGCTCGCGCCGCCGCACGGACGAGGCTGGGGCCGCAACGAAACCCGCCAGCTGGCGGCGGCGCTGCGAGACGCAGGCGCCATCGGCTCACCCGCTGGGCTGGGCATGTTGTTGGCGGCGCCCACCATCATCGCTCACGGCACCGACAGCCAGATCGGCCGGTTCGTCGAACGCATCTTGAACGGCCAAGACGCGTGGTGCCAGCTGTTTTCCGAGCCGGGCGCGGGCAGCGACCTCGCGGGGCTGCAAACCAAGGCGGTGCGCGACGGCGACGAGTGGGTCATCACCGGCCAGAAGGTGTGGACGTCTGAGGGCGAGCACGCCGACTTGGGCATGCTGATCGCTCGCACCGACCCGGATGCGCCCAAGCACAGAGGCATCACCTGGTTCGCTATCGACATGCACCAGCCAGGCGTCGAGGTGAGGCCGCTGCGTGAGATGACCGGACGCTCGCTGTTTAACGAGGTGTTCTTAGATCAAGCCCGGGTGCCGCACGCGAACGTCATCGGCGAGCTGAACGACGGCTGGCGCGTGGCGAACACGACGCTCGCGGTCGAGCGCGCCGGCATCGGCGGCGGGCACGGCCTCGCGTATGCCGCAGCGCACCCGGGCAGCGTGGCGGGGCACCTGAGCCAGCCAGCGGGCAGCTTCGTAGGCAAGCGGCTGCCGCTCGCGGCTGGGGGAGTGAGCCCCGGCACGCTCGCGCAGCTCACCGCCCAGGCCGCGCAGCGTGACAAGCTGCGCGACCCGCGCATCCGTCAAGGTTTGGCTGCGCTCAAGACCGACCTCGAGGTCATGCGGCTCTCGTCGCTGCGTGGGCGGGTGAAACAGCAGCGCACCGGCGGTGAGGGCAACCTCGCGAAGCTGCGCATGACCAACGCGCTGCACCGCACCCGTCAGCTGGCGGGCGACATCTTGGGCGCCGAGCTGACGCTGTGGGGCGAGCGAGCGCCCACCGGCGGCGTGCTCGCGGAGATGGTGGTGTTTTCGCCTGCGCCGTCGATCTACGGCGGCACCGATGAGGTGCAGCGCAACATCATCGGTGAGCGCGTACTCGGGCTGCCCCGCGAGCCGGGCCCGCCGTCCGACACGCCGTTCAGCCAGCTTCAGGCGAACGCGACCACCTGGTAGCCGGTCAGCGCCGCGGCAGGCCTGTGCGATGAACGACGAACCGGAGCCGCTCGAACTCATCACGTCGCTCGGCGGCAGCCAGCAAAGCGAGTCGGTGTACGAGCGAGAGCCGCCGCGCCGCGCGAAAGCCGCGGTGCTCGCGACCGTCGGGCTAGCGGTGTTGCTCGGCGTCATCGTGCTGGGCGTGGTGCTGACCGCGCGCAACGCAACGACCACTGCGCCTGAAGACGAAGCGGAACCAGCAAGCGCAGAGCCAGCCGATGCCGCACCCGCTGCCGATGACGCGGCGACCAACGACAGCGATCGGCGCGGAGCATCCGGTCGGCGCAGCCCAAGTGAGTCCCGGCCCGACGCGACCGCGCAGCCAGCGCTCACCCTGGCGCCCCCGCCCAGCCTGCCGCCGCTCGCGGGCTTGCCTCGTCGCCGACCAGACGCGCAGCTGTTCGCAATCGACGCTGGCTTGCGCGAGCAACTCGATTCACCCAACAGTTCTTCTAACGGTGCGGCTAGCAGTTCGTCTAACGATGCGATCATCTTCAGCAAAGACTTGACCGACGGCTCGGTGCTGCTGCACTCGACTGCCGGCCAGCCCAACGACCTGCTCTACCTCGACGGCGATCTCGTCGTGCGCGCCGGGCGAGACGTGCGCCTGCTGGGCATCGAAACGACCGACGATCTCTTGCTGGCACAAGACACCAGCTCGATGCTGGCGGCGTTCAACCCGCCGCGGGTGGTCGTCACGTTCGACGAGCGCGCCACGACGCGCCTGGTGCGAGCACGCGTCGTCGGGCTCGACGGGCTGACCGTGAACGAGGTGATCTTCCCCGCCGAAGCTCGGGTGCTGGGCGCTATCGGCGAGCACTTCTTCGTGGCCATGGCAGGCGAGATCTGGGCGTGGACGGGCACGGGCGAGCCGACCTACCTGGGCGCTGGCCGTCCCATCGGCATCGGCGCGTCTGGCGTGATCGCCGTGCGGTGCGGCCGAGACGGCTGTCGCTTAGAGGTCGTCGGCGTCGACCCGGACCCGCCGTTCGACATCACCGCCGGCCGACGCATCGAGCTGCCTGACCGGCTCAGCCGAGCACACCCCGATCACTGGAGCGAACCGGGCGTCGTGTCGCCCAACGGACGCATGCTGGCGTTTCACCTCGCGCAACTGAGCGGCAACGTGCGCGGCGTGATGGTGATCGACCTGGTCACCGGCACGCACGCGTTCAGCCCCGAACAAAGCGTCGAGTTGGGCGACATCGCGTGGTCGAGCGACAGCCGCTACCTGCTGTACGCGTTCGACGGCGACGTGATGGTGTGGGAGCCCGACTTCACGTCCGGCATGGGCCCCAGCGGACGTGTGATGATTAACCGACGCCTAGAGAGCCTGGTGGTGACTTGATGACAACGCTGCGAGTAGCAATGACCGCGGACGTCGACACCGTGTCGGTGTGGCTCGGCACGACCGACGCCACGTCGTTCAGCCGCGGCGAGTTCGGCGTGGTCGGCACCCGCCGGCTGCTCAAGCTGTACGACCGCTACGACATCACCGGCACGTTCTTCGTGCCCGGGCTCACCGCGCAGCTTTACCCAGAGCTGGTCGGCGAGATCGTCGCCGCTGGCCACGAAATCGGGCATCACGGCCACCACCACGAGAACCCGATGCGGCTCGGAAGAGACGGCGAAGCCGAGGTGCTCGCGAAGGGCTTCGACGCGCTCGCAGCCGCCGGAGCACCACGACCCGTGGGCTGGCGCTCACCCGCGTGGGCGGTGAGCGAGCACTCGCTCGACCTGCTGGTCGCGCACGGCTTCAGCTACGACTCGTCGTTGATGGGGCACGACACCCAGCCGTACTGGTGCCGCAGCGGCGATGAGTGGTCGCGCGAAACCGGCGTCAAGTGGGGCCAACGCATCGACCTGGTGGAGGTGCCCATCGCCTGGCACCTCGACGACTTCCCGTGGTTCGAGCACATCCCCCGCGGCCAAGGCAACCTCAGCGCGCCCTCCGCGGTGCTCGAGACCTGGCAGGGCGAGTTTCGCTGGGCCGCCGAGCACGAGCCCGACGGCGTGCTCACCTACACCATGCACCCCCAGGTCATCGGGCGCGGCAGCCGAATGACGATGCTGGAGACGCTTGTCGCCGAGATCGCCAGCCACCCGAACGTGGCCTTCACCACGCTGGCGGCCGTCGCGCAGGAGTTTCGAGCTAGCTAGCCGACCAGCTGAGAAACCGGCCGTCTCGCCGCTCTAGCCGCAGGCGCAGACCGAAGCACTCAGACAGCGCGTCCGCGGTCAGCACTTCGTCGAGCGGGCCAGCAGCCAGCGGCTCGCCGTCGCGCAGCATCAACACGTGCGTGAACGACGGCGGAATCTCGTCGGTGTGGTGGGTGACCAGCACGGTCGGCGGCGTCTGGGGGTCGCCTGCTAGCCGAGCGAGCGTGCCGACCAGCTGCTCTCGGCCCGCCAGGTCGAGCCCGGCGGTAGGTTCGTCGAGCAGCATCAGCTTCGGCTCGCCCATCAGCGTGCGCGCCAGCTGAACTTTTTGCTGCTCGCCCGACGACAGCGTGCCGAACCGACGCTGCGCCAGCTCGGCCGCGCCGATCTGCGCGAGGCACGACCGCGCCGCGTCGTAGTCGGCATCGGAGTAGCTGTGCCACCACGTCTCGAGCGCGGCGTAGCGAGCGGTGACGACCAGCTCGACGGCGGTGATGGCTGGTCGGAACGTGTCGCGCAACGACGAGCTAGCCAGGCCGATGTGACGGCGCATCTCGCGCACGTCGGTCGAGCCCCAGCGTTCGCCCAGCACGGTGACCGTGCCGGTGGTGGGGTAGCGGTA
>CAYRJD010000094.1:0-4144 GCA_964424585.1 uncultured Acidimicrobiales bacterium
CGACGACTAGCTGGGCTGGCTTTGCGCGAGCACGTCGACCATCTTCACGATCGCGTTCTCGGTCACCACGCCGACGACGCGGTTGGCGGCGTCGACGACGGGGTACGCCTCGATGTCGACCTCGGCCATCTTCAACGTGAGTTCGCCCAACGTCCACGACGCTCGCGCCGGCTCGATGTCGGTCACCATCACCTCGCTAACGGGCGTGGCTTGCCACTTGTCGCGGTCGACCTCCGCGAGGTCGGCGACGCCGATGACGCCCAGGTAGCGGTTGTGGTCGTCGACGACGACGGCTTCGGTTTGCTTTTGCGGCAGCGCCACCGACCACATGAACTCAGAGATCGGCGCGGTCGCCTTCACCTTCGGCACCGACCGTAACAGCGCGCTGGTCACCGGCATTTCCATGCGTCGCTCTAGGTGCCCGATGCGGCTGTCGCGCTGTAGGTGCGACACCGACGCTCCGCCGATCAGCACCTGCGACACCGCGACCGCGACGAGCCCCGGCACCACATAGCTCGCCGCGCCCGACGACTCGGCGACGAACATCACCGCCGCGAGCGGCGTGCGGTAGCCCGCCGACAAAAACGCCGCCACGCCGATGAACGGGAAGAACGCCAAGCTCTCGTCGCTCACGCCGATCCACCCGCCGACCAGCCGCCCGACGATCAGCCCGAACACCGCGAGCGGAATGAACACGCCGCCGACGCCGCCTGCAGAGATCACCGTGGTCGTCGCGATCGCTCTCGCCGCCAGCAGCGCGCCCAGCGCCAGCAGCGACGTGTCGGGCGCCAGCACCCACTCGGTGAGCGCGCCCTCGGTGTCGGGCCCCAGCGTGAGCGGCTCGCCGAACAGCACGTCGCTCACGTAGACCAACGCCGCCAAAATCGCGCTGCCGCCCAGCGCCAGCAGCCACCACCGCTTGACCTGCTGCTGCACCTTGCGACCGTAAGCCAGCACCCGCGCGAAGACCGCCGCGCCGAGCCCGCAGAGCGCGCCCACGATCGCCGCGCCCAGCAGCTCGATGCGACCGAACCCGACGGTGACCAGGCCCGTCCGCTCGGCGAACGGCACCACCGCGCCCGACGCCACCAGCTCGAACGTGACGAAACTCGTCGCGCTCGCGAACAGCGCGGGCAGCAGCGCTCGCCGGCCTATGTCGCTCTTGTAGGGCACCTCCAGCGCGAACAGCACGCCGGTCGCCGGCGCCTGAAACACCGCGCTGATGCCCGCCGCCGCGCCCGCCACCAGCAGCGCCTGTCGCTGCTTCGAGCGGAACAGGTTCTTGAGCCAGCCCTGTGACGACGAGCCCAGCGTCGCGCCTGCGTACACCGACGGGCCTTCCAGCCCGACCGCCCCGCCGCTGCCGACCGTGAAGATGCCCGCCGCGAGTCGCGCCGGCAAGTTGCGCAGCCGCAGCGGCTTGTCGGCGTCGTGAAACGACGCGATGTACAGCTCGGCGGTCTGGCCACCCAGCGGCTTGCCGGCGTCTGCCCAGCGCAGCGTCAGCACCGCAGCCCACAGCCCGACCGCCGGCACCATCGCCTGCAGCCGCCAGTCGAGTTCGAGCACCTCCGCCAGCAGCACGCGCTCGGCGAGCAGCACCAGCGCGGCCACCAGCAGTCCGGTCGCTACGCCCACCGCGACGTATGAGCCAAAGCGCAGCAGTCGGTTCTTCACTGGCGGAGAGGGTGGGATTCGAACCCACGGACGAGAAGCCCCGTCACTTCCTTAGCAGGGAAGCCCGTTCAGCCAGACTCCGGCACCTCTCCAGGCACTGGGTCGCAGGCTACGCCGCGCGCCGATAGGTTCGGCACCGGAGGGGTGGCAGAGCGGACGAATGCGACGGTCTTGAAAACCGTTGAGGTGTCAAGCCTCCGGGGGTTCGAATCCCCCTCCCTCCGCACGTGGCGCCGCGGCATGTCCTACTCCCGGGCGTTCTCATTCCAGCAGGTGATCGTGTTGGTCGTGCTGATGCGACACTGATGGTCATCGCTGCCGACGACGCGACCGAAAGTGCCTTCTAGCGCATTCACGGTCCACCACAGGTCGATACCCATCTCGTAGTACCCCGCTCCCCAGCAGACGACGCGGCTGTCGGTGCGGATCGCGCACGAGCTGCTGCTCCCGCCGGCGACGTGGGTGAACGTACCGTCTGGTGCGTTCGTCTGACCGTGGTCGTTCTTGCCCCAGCACACGAGCGTCGCGTCGGCGCGGATCACGCACGAGTGCGACCAGCCTGCGGCAACGACCTTGAACTGTCTGATCGGATCGAGAGGGTCGTCGACGTAGGTGTCGTCGGGCTCAGCTGACGTTTCGATGACGGGCGCGGTCGCATCGGTGAGCCAGACGATGGCGGCGGCGCGCTCGCCGAGGTCGACCCTGAGCAGGTCGAGGTCGGCCGCGGAGATAGCGCCGAAAACGCCGACGAGGCGCGCGGTGTGCCAGCGGTCGACGCCGTCGAGGCGCGTGAGGTCATAGCCTGCCACCTTCGCCTCGGGCACCGCGGCCGTGCCGCCGACGATCCAGCCGCCCCAGTCCCAGTAGGTGGCGTCGAGTCGTGCTCGTTGCGTGACGTCCATCGGTGCGTCACGAGGCCCGGCCAGCACGACGCACGAATGGCCGAGCACGCCCGCCAGCGTTTCTGCCGAATACATGTCCGACTGCGCTGCTTCGTCAGACGCCACGACGATGGGCGTTCGCCCCGTGCAATCGCTTTCGGTGTCGGACGGCAACAGCTGCGCGCCAGCTCCAGACGCGAGCATCACCGCCGACAGAGCGACCGCACTGAGCACGGCGCCGCTCGTGAGCACGCAGAGTTGCCCTAATCGACGAATCATGAAATCAGGCCCTCTCTCTTTGCACTCGTTTGCGCACGGCTAGTTGGCCCGCACGATGTCGGGGCTAGCGATCAGCTCGACGCCAGCTGGCGCGGCTCGCCAGGCCGGCGTCAGCCAGCAAGCGAGCGTGCCGTAGATGCGGATGCCGCACGAGTAGTCGAAGCCCGCGGCGATTGCTGTGAACGTCCCCGACGGCACGCCTTCCCAGCGGAGCTTCTTGTCGCCCAGGGGCCCACCAGACGCAGCGTCGGCATCGCTAGGTGCTGGCCCTGGCGCAACGTCATAGACGTACTCGGCGCCCCAGCAGGCGAGCGTGCCGTCAGTGCGAATGCCGCATGAATGACCATACCCCGCGGCGACGTGGGTGAAGGTGCCGTCGGGCGGCTCTGCTGGCTCGCCGTCTTCGCCGCCCCAGCACACGATGGACTGGTCGGTGCGGATGCCGCACGAGTAGTTGCCGCCCGCGGCGATCGCTACGAAGGTACCGCCGGGCGGCGTCGCCTGTCCGTGCTCGTTGTCACCCCAGCACACGACGGCCCCATCGTTGCGCAGGCCGCACGAAAAGAAGCATCCAGCCGCAACCTGGGTGAACGACCCAGCCGGAGCGTCGAGCTGTCCGCTGTGGTCGCCGGCGTCGTTGCTTGTGCGTAGCGGTTTTCGCCCCAGCAGGTGACCGAGCCGTCGACGCGCACGCCGCACGAATGCCAGCGGCCCGCTGCGACTGCAGTGAACGTGCCGTCGGGCGCGTCTGCCTGTCCGACGTCGTTGCCGCCCCAGCACGCGATTGTCTGGTCGGTGCGAATGCCGCAGGTGTGATGGAGGCCAGTTGCGATGTGGGTGAACTCGCTGGGCGGCGCGGTGGGCTCGTCGTCGACGTTGGCATCGTCGTCATCGCGCGGTTCTGCGGCGAGTGCGCCGACGAGGCGGGCGGTGTGCCAGCGGTCCACCCCGCCGAGGCGTGTGAGGTTGAAGCCCGCGACTTTGCCGTCTGGCACGGCGGCCGTGCCGTCGACTATCCATCCGCCTGCGCTGACGGCTTCGAGGCGCGCCCGTTGTGTGGCGTCCATCTGTGCGTCGCGCGCGCCCGCCAGCACGACGCAGCTGGTGTCGAGCGCGCCGGCGAGCGTGACCGCGGAGTAGAGGTCTGACTGCGCTGCCGCGTCGGCCGCGACGACGACCGGCACCTGCCCGGTGCAATCACTGTCAGTCCCCGGCGGCAGCACCTGCGCGCTCGCAGCCGAAGCGAACAGCGTCGCTAGTGCGACACCCCCCCCCACAGCCAGAAAAATTTCGCGAAGCGACACGTC
>CAYRJD010000095.1:0-11706 GCA_964424585.1 uncultured Acidimicrobiales bacterium
GGGCGGGCGGGGCGACAGCACATCTGGCGCGCACCAGCCCTTCGGCTGCGAAGAACAGCCACGGCAGCCACGCGCCCACGTGGCCTTGCGGCCAGTTCGTCCAAGCCGTCTGGAAGCCGCTGAACGCGTAAATCAATCCGCCCAGCAGCCCAACTGCGGTGCTGGTGCCCAGCCGTCTCAGCAGCAGCGCGGTGCCTGCCAGCGCCACCACCAACTCGGTGAGCTTCGCGAGCAGCGGCACCCACGTCTCGCCCGTCCGGCGCTCAACCGACGCTCTTGGGTGCGCCTGCTCGTCGTCGTTCGCGCCACCGCTGGTGAGCAACCAAGGCCAGCCCAGCGGGTCGAACGGCGCGGCGTGGGTCACCGCACCCAGCGGCGTGCCGCCGGCGACGTACGGGTTCCACGTCGCGAAGTCGCCGTTGGCAGCTCGCGCGAAAAACTGCCGCTGGGTGACAAAGCCCGTGTCGACCGGATCGGTGCCCGACACGCCGCTCACGAAGCCCTCGGGCGGCTCCTCGCTGAACGGGGCGTGGTTGTAGACGACGTCGGACCGCAGCAGCAACCCGCCGCTAGCGACGGTCGGCCCCAGCGTTACCGCAAACGTCAGCCCAACAACCAGCCAGACGAAGACGGTTGCGAGCCGGTGCGACTTCACGGCAGCGGGCGTTAGCCGATCACCACCACTACGTCGCCAGCGCCGACGCCGTCGCCGGGCGCCACCTTGACGTCGCTGACCGTGCCGCTGCGACCCGCTGCGATGTTGTTTTCCATCTTCATCGCCTCTAGCACGATCACCGCGTCGCCCTCGGTCACCTCGTCGCCGACCGCTACCAGCACCTTGATGACGGTGCCTTGCATCGGAGCGACAACGTCGCCCGAGCCGCTGGCACCTCCGCTAGCACCGCGCGCCCGAGCGGTGCGTCCGCGCGACGCAGCAGCCGTCTTGGCGGGCGCGCCCGCCGCGCCGACGCTCTCCGGCACCCAAGCCGACACCGAAAACCGTTTGCCGTTCACTTCCACCACCGCGTCGCGTCGCACCCTCGGTTCGTCCGGCGGTTCGTGCGGCTCGTCGTCACCGGCGCCGGCGCCAACCCCAGCCCCCGGGCCAGCGTCTGCTGCCCCGCTCACGCCGCTTAGGTCGAGCGACTCTTCGACCCACTTGGTGCTGTGAGTGCCCGCGCAGAACACCTCTGAGTTCATGATGGCTTGGTGCGCGCCGACGGTCGTCGCGACGCCGCCTACCTGCAGCTCACGCAACGCCCGCCGCATACGTCCGATTGCGGTTGGCCGGTCGCTGCCCCAGACGATCAGCTTGCCGACCAAGTTGTCGTAGAACTGGCTCACCTCGTCGCCTGCCTCATACCCGCCGTCGAAGCGCACGCCGAACCCGTCAGGCACGCGCATGTGTGTGATGGTGCCGGGCGCAGGCAAAAACTTTCCGCCGGCAGGGTCTTCGGCGTTGATGCGCACCTCGATGGCGTGACCCCGGATGTCGATGTCGTCTTGGGTGAAGCTGAGCGGCTCTCCGGCCGCCACCCTTATCTGCTCACGCACCAAATCGATGCCGCTCACCAGCTCGGTGACGGGGTGCTCGACTTGCAAGCGGGTGTTCATCTCTAGGTAGTGGAACTCGCCGTCCTGAAACAGAAACTCGACCGTGCCCGCGTTCGTGTAGTCACAGCCCTCGGCAACGGCGACCGCCGCCGCGCCCATCGCCTGGCGCACGTCGTCGTCGAAGTTCGGCGCGGGGCTTTCCTCTACGAGCTTCTGGTGCCGTCGCTGGGCAGAGCAGTCGCGCTCGCCGATCCACACCGTGTTGCCGTGCGTATCGGCGATGATCTGCATCTCGATGTGGCGCGGCCACGTCAGGTAGCGCTCTAGGTAGCACTCGTTTCGCCCGAAGAACGCCTCGGCTTCACGCTGGGCAGACTCAAGCGCGGCGGCGGCTTCGTCGGGGCTGGCGACCACCTTCATGCCGCGTCCGCCTCCGCCGTAGGCGGCCTTGATGGCGACCGGGTAGCCGTGGGCGTCGCCGAACGCCAGCACGTCGGCCGCTGAGCCGATCGTCTCGGCGGTGCCCGGCACGCCGCTCACACCCGCGCGCTCAGCCGCGTGGCGGGCGGAGATCTTGTCGCCCATCACCTCGATGGCTTCTGGCGGCGGCCCGACGAAGGTGACGCCCAGCTCGGTCACCGCGCGGGCGAAGTCCGCGTTCTCTGAGTAGAAGCCGTAGCCCGGGTGAACCGCTGCCGCGCCGCTGCGGCCGATGATGTCGACGATGGCGTCGGTGTTCAAGTAGCTCTCGGCGGCCGTCTCGCCGCCCAGCGCGTACGCGTCATCTGCAAGACGCACGTGCATCGCGTTGCGGTCGAGTTCGCTGTAGATCGCCACGGTGCCGATGCCCATCTCGCGGCACGCTCGGATGATGCGCACGGCGATCTCGCCGCGGTTGGCAATTAGCAGCTTGTCAAACACGCGGCCTCCTGGGTGCGGGGGTCAGCATCTTGGCAGACTGACGGCCGAGCCGGTCGGGGCCGACCAGTCGGGGCCAGCCAGTCGGGTGCCAATCAGTTGGGTGCCGGATAGTCAGGTGAGGGTATGCGCCTAGGTAACTCCGAGCATTGGTTCGACGCGGTCGATGGCACACGGTTCGTCCAGGTGCGCCACGTGAGCGAGACCGGCTCGACCAACACCGACCTGTTAGAAGCCGCGCGGGCGGGCGAGTCAGAAGGCGTCGTGCTGGTGGCCGACGCGCAAACGGCGGGACGGGGTCGACGCGGTCGTTCTTGGTCTGCGCCGCCAGCCAGCTCGCTGATGATGTCTGTGCTGCTGCGGCCGCCGTCGGGCACGGTGCGAGCCACCCAAGCGTCGCTGGTGACGACGGCTCTGGCGTGCGCGGCAGCTGCTGCGTGTGAAAACGTCGCGGGCGTCGCGCCGAAGCTGAAGTGGCCCAACGACTTGGTGATCGAAACCAACGGCAGTCGCGGCGCTGGTGATCGCGATTGGGACGGGTTCGCGAAGCTGGCGGGCGTGCTCACCGAGACGCTGCTAGACGGGCAGTTCGTACGCGCGCTGGTCGTGGGCATGGGGCTCAACGTCAACTGGCCGCAAGTGCCGGCCGAGCTGGCTGGCGTGATGACCAGCTTGAACCTGCTGTGCGGCGCGGCGGTGAGCCGGGTGGAGTTGGCGCGCGAGCTGCTCATCGGCTTTGAGCGTCGCTACGGGCGTCTCGTCGACGGCCCAGCTACCGGCGCGCGGCTTTACGAACCGGGGGTCGCAAGCCTGCTTGACGAAGCGACCAGTCGGTCAGCGACGCTGGGGCGCACCGTGACCGTCGAGTTGGGAGGCAAGGCTGCCCCGCTGGTTGGCACCGCCGTCGCGCTCGACGCCACCGGCGCGCTCATCATCGAAGACGCGGACGGCGAGCGGCACATCGTGACGGTCGGCGAGGTCGTGCACGCTCGCCACACCGGCTCGTCTCACACTTAGCCTGGTCGGGCTGTGGGCGAGCGCGAGCGCAACGAGCCAGTTCGAAACGAGCCAGCCAGTGAACGCCGCTTGCTCCCCAGGCTCAAGCGAAACATTCCGCTCATCGGCTACTTCGCTCGACGTGACCTAAAGAGCCTTTACAAGCGCAGCGTGCTGGGCTGGACGTGGTCGATGCTCAACCCGCTCTCGACCATTCTCGTCTACACGTTCGTGTTCGCGGTCATCTTTCGGGTAGAGCCGCCGCCAACCGCGAACGGCACCAAGAGCTTCGCGCTGTTCTTGTTTTCGGGGCTGGTCACCTGGACGTTCTTTTCGTCGATGCTGACCGGCGCGATGGGCTGGCTGAGCGGCATCGGCGATCTGCGGCGCAAGATTTACTTTCCGCCCGAGGTCGCGATCTTGGGCAACGCGTCGGCGATGGCGGTCCAAACGGGCATCGAAGCCTCGGTGCTCGTTGCCATCATGATCATCCTCGGCAACGTCGGCCCCACCACGTTGCTGCTGCCGGTGGTGCTCATCTTGGCGGCGATGTTCGGCTTGGGCATCGGCTTCGTCGTCGCCGTGCTCAACTCGCGGTTCAAAGACACCGGCCACCTGGTCGGCATCGGGCTCCAAGCCGCGTTCGTGCTGACGCCGATCATGTATCCCATCAACATCGTGCCCGAGCGGGCGGGCGGCGTGCCGCTGCAAGAGATCGTCCAGCTCAACCCGATCAACCAGTTCGTCGCCGCCGGACGCGACCTCGTATACCACCTTCAGCTACCCACCTGGCGGCGTTGGTCGGGGCTGGTAGCGATCACCGTGGTGGTGTTCACGCTCGGCTACCGGTTCTTCGCGAAACGGTCGATGGCGATCACCGAGGAGATGTAGTGGACGACTGGGTGTCAGGTGATGGGGCCTCGGGCGACTGGGCGGTGCGCGTGCGCGACGTGTCGAAGACTTACCGCCTGCGGCGCGACCGGCCTCACTCGATGAAAGAAGCGGTCGTCAGCCGCCGCCGCCGCAAACCCGCCGAGTTGTTCCCCGCGCTGCGCAACGTGAGCCTCGATGTGCCCAAGGGCAGCTTCTTCGGCCTCATCGGGCACAACGGATCAGGCAAGTCGACGCTGCTCAAGCTGATGGCAAACATCCACCAACCCACGCAAGGTTCGGTCAAGGTGAAGGGGCGGCTCAGCGCGCTGCTAGAGCTTGGCTCGGGCTTTCACCCAGAGCTATCGGGGCGAGACAACATCTACCTCAACGCGGCGATCATGGGTCTCGGCCGGCGAGACATCGAAGCGCAGATCGAGAACATCATCGAGTTTTCGGGCATCGGCGACTTCGTCGACGCGCCGGTGAAGGTGCTGTCGAGCGGCATGTACGTGCGCCTGGGGTTTTCGGTGTCGGTGCACGTCGAAGCCGACGTGCTCTTGATGGACGAGGTGATTTCGGTGGGCGACGAGGCGTTCCAGCGCAAGTGCCTCGCCCGGCTAGAGGCGCTGCGCGAAGCTGGCGTCACCATCGTGCTGGTCAGCCACGCGCTCGACCTGGTCGAAGAGCACGCGGACATCGTCGGCTGGCTCGACCACGGCACGCTGATGAAGGTCGGCGACCCGGGTGAGGTGTGCGCGGCGTATCTCGCATCGGTCGACGCGTCAGATGGCAGGATTTAGCGGTTGTCGCTGAGCAGTTCAAATGGAGGTGACCCATGCCGGTTTCACTTGACGTAGACGCGGTAGAGGTGGCGCACGAAGCGCCGCCCGACACCGGCGCGGTCGACTGGCCGATACGGGCCGGTGAGCTGAGCGAGCTGGGGGCGCTTGAAACTTTCGCCGCCGCCGGGGGTTTTCGAGCCAAACTCGCGCAGACGTTGCTCGTTCCGACCGACGAAGGACTGCGCATCTTGGTCGGCTTGGGCGATGAGCCGCTGACGGTCGCGCACCTGCGTCGCTGCGCGGGCGCGCTCGCGCGGGCGGCGTCGAAGCTGCCGACGGTTGCGACCCACCTCGCGGTGGCGGGCGTTGCTCACGGGCTCGACGCGCGAGCCGCGGTGAGCGAGGTCGCGCAGGGGCTGACGCTGGCGACCTATGAGTTCAGCGCCACGCCGCGCGGCCACGACGCAGCCGCGAGCGGCCCGTCGAGCAGCCGCACCGCACGCAGCGGCGACGTGGACGAAGACGACGAGACCGATCGCAGCGAGCTGACCGGCGCGCACATCGTGCTGCCGGCAGGCATGAGCGACGAGCAAGCCACCGCCGCCATCAGCCGCGCCGACGCGCTGGTGCGCGGCGTCGCCCTCGCGCGCGACTTGGTGAACCAGCCCGGCGGGTCGCTCACGGCGCAGCAGCTGGCCAACGTCGCGGTCGACGCGCTTGCCCCCGCGCCCGCGGAGGTGCCAACGCCGAGGTGGTGGGCAGACGTGTGGGGCCCCGACGAACTAGCCGCGCAGCGTTGCGGCGGCATCTTGGGCGTCAACGCTGGCTCAGATGCCGAGCCTCGGCTCGTGCGCATCGTCTACGTGCCCGACGCCGACGCGCATTCCGACACGCCCGCCGACTTGCGCGCATCCCACGATGCGCCGAGGGCCATTCCGGCCGACGCGCTCTGGGTCATCGGCAAGGGCATCACGTTCGACACCGGCGGGCTCAACATCAAGACGTTCGAAGGCATGTCGACGATGAAAACCGACATGGGCGGCGCCGCAGCCGTGGCCGGCACGATGGCCGCCGTCACCCGCTTGCTGCCGAGCGTGCCTGTCGTCGGCGTGATGTGCTGCACCGACAACCAGCCCTCACCCACCGCCGTCATGCCCGGCGACGTGCTACGCATTCGCAACAACAAGACCGTCGAGGTGCTCAACACCGATGCCGAAGGCCGGCTCGTGCTCGCCGATGGCCTGTCGCTGGCCGCCGAGCACGAGCCTCGGGCAGTCGTCGACCTGGCGACGCTCACCGGCGCATGCATCGTCGCGCTGGGCAACGAATACGCCGGGCTGATGGGCAACGACGAGACGCTCATCGGCGCGCTCAGCAAAGCCGCGGACGACGCAGGCGAACACGTCTGGCACCTGCCGCTGCCGAAGAGCTACGCGAAGCAGCTCGAAAGCCAAGTGGCCGACCTGCGCAACATCGGCAAGGGCCGCTACGGCGGCGCGCTCATCGCGGGGTTGTTCCTCAAGGAGTTCGTCGACGAGCACCCGTGGGCGCATCTCGACATCGCCGGGCCGGTCACCACCGACGAAGCCGAAGGCGATCTCACCGAAGGCGCAACCGGCTTTGGCGTGCGAACACTCATCAACTGGATGGAGCAACAGCAATGAGCAGGTCGAAATGAACGCGACCCCGGCTATCGAGCACGACGTCGCGCGCGCACGACAGCTCGTCAGCGACGCAACCGCCGTCACCGTGCTGACCGGCGCAGGCATCAGCACCGACTCGGGCATTCCCGACTTCCGCGGCCCCCAAGGGCTGTGGACGAAGAACCCCGAAGCGGAAAAGATGGCGACCATAAACAACTACGTCGCTGACGCAGACGTGCGCAAGGCGGCGTGGCGTTCACGGCTCGAGCACGTCGCGTATGACGCCGAACCCAACGACGGCCACCGCGCGCTGGTGCGGCTAGCGCAGCAGAACAAGCTGGTCGCCTTGTTGACCCAGAACGTCGACGGGCTGCACCAAGCCGCTGGCATTGCGCCCGAGGTAGTCGTCGAGGTGCACGGCACGGTGCGCGAGGTGGCGTGTCTGAGCTGCGACTACCGAGACGACATCGCGGTCGCGTTCGAGCGGGTGCGCAACGGCGAAGACGACCCCGAGTGCCCGAGCTGCGCGGGCATCTTGAAGAGCGCCACGATCAGCTTCGGCCAGCAGCTGGTTCAACGAGACCTGCTGCGCAGCCAGGTGGCGGCCGAAAACTGCGACCTGATGCTGGCGGTCGGCACGACGCTGGCGGTGTATCCGATAGCCGAGGTCGTGCCCGTCGCGAAGAGACATGGCGCAAAGGTGGTGATCGTCAACGCCGAACCCACCGAGATGGACCACCTGGCAGACGAAGTCGTGCGAGGGTCGATCTCACAGGTGCTGCCGGTGCTGGTCGAACCCGCAGGTGCGGAGGCGGGCTAGCCAAGTTTCGCTGCCTCGCCGGTAGCGTCATAGGCAACTCTCCCCCAAGAAATCCGCCTACAGAGACCGGAGGCACCGATGGCAACGTTTCGAGAGCTGCTGGCTGCTGCCAAGCAGGAAATCCGCGAGATAGACACCGCCACCGCCGCAGACATGCTGGCCGCGTCGGCAAGCACCTCACAGACTGGCACCAAGTTGCTGCTGCTAGACGTGCGCGAGCCCGACGAATACGAACAAGGCGCAATCGACGGGGCGGTGCACATCCCCCGAGGCCACTTAGAGGGCCAAATCGAAAGCCGAGCGGTGGATCGCGACGCGCCCATCATCGTCTACTGCGCGGGCGGCGTGCGCTCGGCGTTCGCCGCCAAGACGCTGGGCGAGCTTGGCTACACCGACGTCGTATCGATGGACGGCGGTTTCGGCCGCTGGAAAGACGAAGGCCGTCCCTGGGCGAAGCCCGCGACGCTCGACGCGACCCAGCGCAACCGCTACATGCGCCACCTGATGCTGCCCGAGGTCGGCGAGGAAGGCCAGCTCAAGTTGCTCGACGCGAAGGTGCTGCTGCTGGGTGCGGGCGGGCTGGGTTCGCCCGCGGCGCTCTATTTGGCGGCGGCCGGCGTCGGACAGCTCGGCATCATCGACATGGACGTGGTGGACGAGTCGAACCTGCAGCGCCAGGTGCTCCACAACGTCGACCGCGTGGGCGAGCGCAAGGTCGACTCCGCCAAGAAGACGCTCACGGCGCTGAACCCCGACGTCAACGTCGTCAGCTACGACACCCGTTTGGGCGCCGGCAACGTGCTCAACGTGCTGTCCGGCTGGGATGTCATCGTCGATGGAGCCGACAACTTTCCCTCGCGCTATCTGCTGAACGACGCGTCGGTCAAGCTGGGTATTCCCGTGGTGCACGGCTCGATCTTCCGCTTTGAAGGGCAGGTCACCGTGTTCGACCCCAGGCGCGGCCCGACCTACCGCGACTACGTGCCGGTGCCGCCGCCCGCCGAGTTGGCGCCGTCTTGCGCGGAGGCTGGTGTGCTGGGCGTGCTGCCGGGCATCGTCGGCTCGATCCAGGCGCTCGAAGCGCTCAAGTTGCTGTTGGGCATCGGCGACCCGCTAATCGGCCGGGTCGTGGCGTTCGACTCGCTCGAGCTGTCGTTCCGCGAGTACGCGCTCAAGGTCGACCCGCAAAACGAGGTCACCTACGCCAACCGTGACCGCATTGAGATCGTCGAGCTAGATGGGTTGTGCGCTCCCGCGCTGAGTTGAGCGGCGCTGATGCGAGCCCAACGGTTAGTGGTCATCGGAGGCGGCCCGGCGGGCCACTCCGCAGCGACCTTCGGAGCCCGACTCGGCGCTGACGTCACGCTCGTCGAAGACACCCTCGTGGGCGGCCAGGCGCACCTGCTCGACTGCGTTCCGTCGAAGACGATGATCTCGACGGCATCGGCTTACGCGTTCGCCAACCGGCTCGACCAGATGGGCCTCGCCACCGTCAGCACGCAGGTCGACTCGGCGTTGTTGCGCGTGCGCATCGCCGAGATCGAGGCGAAGCTGGCGCACGGCGCGCGCGAGATGCTCGCCAACCAGGGCGTGCGCATCGTCACCGGACGAGGTCGGCTGGCGGGCGACCACGAGGTCGCAGCCGAAACGGCCGACGGCCCGATCGAGCTGACCGCGGACGTCATCGTGCTGGCGACCGGCAGCCGCCCTCGCATTCCCGAGTGGGCGCACGTCGACGGCGACCGTGTGCTCACCACCCGCGACGCGTACCCGCCGCCCGAGCTGCCTGAGCACCTGGTGGTCGTCGGCAGCGGCGTGACGGGCGTGGAGTTCGTGCACATGTTCAACCAGCTGGGCTCCCGCGTGACGTTGATCGTCAGTCGCCAGCAGGTGCTTCCCCACAACGACCCCGAGGCTGCAGCCGTGCTCGAGCGTTCGTTTATCGAGCGCGGCGTCGAGCTGCTGAAAGGCGCACGGGCGAGCGCCATTGTTCGCGACAAAGACGCGGTGACGGTGTCGTGCACCGACGGACGCAGCGTGACCGGCAGCCACGCGCTGTTGGCGATCGGGTCGATACCCAACAGCGACGACTTGGGCTTAGAGCACACGTCGGTCACCCTCGATGACGGCGGCTACATCGTCGTCGACCACAACCTGCGTTCGAGCGTGCCGTTCATCTACGCGGCGGGCGACCTATCGGGCAAGCTGCCGTTGTCGTCGGTTGCCCAGATGCAGGGCCGCAAGATCGCCGAGCACGCGATGGGCATGCACCAAGGACGGGTGCACCGGCACCTCGATTATGAGAAGGCGGCGTCGGCCATCTTCACCGACCCCGAGATCGCGGACGTCGGGCTAGCCGAAGCCGACGCCTTCGCGGCTGGCCGAAAGATTCGCGTCACCAAAGTGCCGTTCAGCGCGAACGCGAAAGCGCTCATCGAAGAGCAAACCCAGGGCTACGTGAAGATCGTTTCCGACCCGCTCACGGGTCAGGTGCTCGGCGGTTCGATAGTTGGCCGTCACGCCGCCGAGCTGATCTCGGTGGTGGCGTTGGCGGTCACCGCGGGCTTGCGCGTCCAAGACGTGGCCGAGAGCTTGTTCGTGTATCCGTCTTTGTCGGAGGCGCTGTCGGAGGCTGCTGAGTAAGTGTCGGTCGGCAGGTGGATCGCCACGTCGATGCTCGGCACCGCCGCGGTGGGCTTTGGCGCTCTAGCGGTGGTGGTGGGCTACACCGGTTTCAAGTTGGGTCAGGTCGAACGGCTTGAGGTCGCGGGGGCGCTCTCCGCGCCGGTGGCGCGGCCGGTCACCGCAGCGGACGTGCTGCGCGACCCAGCGACTGGCGGCCCAGCGAATGGCGACGCAGCGGGCGACGCTGCTGGCGCGGCCGACGGCGGCGGCGACGGAGACACAGAGGGGGCCGCCAGCTCCGATCCAGCCGATAGCCCAACAGATATCTCTGGCGCTACGACCCACGGCGGCCCGTCGGGCGATGCGACGGGGCTGCGCGACACCACCCGCGTGCGCAACTCTGTCGACGAACTCATCGACTACTCAGACGGGCTCGTCGGCGCGCTCAACGGCGACTTCGCGCAGAACTTCCTCATCGTCGGCACCGACAGCATCGACGGCATCGACGAAGACGACCCGCTGCTAGAAGGCCGCTACGGCACGCACCTAGCAGACGTCATCATGGTGCTGCGGCTGCGACCCGACCGCACCGCCGCGCTCGTTTCGGTGCCGCGCGATCTGTTGGTGACCATCGCCGGCACCAGCACGCAAGCCAAGATCAACAGCGCATACAACCTGCGCTCAGACACGACGAGCGCACAGCGCGCGGCTCGCCTGATCGACACCATCGAAGCCGAGCTTGACATCGGCTTGTCGCACTACGTCGAGGTCGACCTCGACGGATTTCGCAAGCTCGCCGATGCGCTGGGCGGCGTGGAGATGACGTTCGAGCACGCGCTGCGCGACACCCACAGCGGCTTCTTCACCGACCCGGGCACGCAGGTGCTGAACGGCGACCAGTCGCTCGCGTACGTGCGAGCCCGGCAGCTCGAGTTTCTAGATGAAGACGGCCGTTGGCGCTCTTACGGAGGACGCGGGAGCGACCTGGCGCGCAACGCGCGGCAGCGCACCTTCGGCATCATCGCGGCGAGACAGCTCGCCGCCCAAGCCAGCGACCTGACCAAGGTGCGGAGCTGGCTCGACGTCGCCGCGGGCAACGTCGCTACCTCCGACACCATCAACATCGTTACCGACGGGCTCGATCTTGCCCGAGAGTTTGCGGCTATCGACTTCGACCGCGACGTCGAGCAGTATTCGCTCGACGTGCGAGACAGCCGCGAGCAAGGGCCGGTGCCATGGAGTTTGAGCGTGCTGGCTAACGAGCACAACCGGCGGGTGCTCGATGTGTTCCGGGGTATCGGCTACCACGACGTGGTTGAGCGACGGGTGCGGGTTGAGGTTGCGGGCCCGCGAGCCAATCGCGTGGGCGCGCAGCTGCGGGCGCTCGAGTTTGAGGTTGCGAACGCCCAGCGTTCAACAGAGGCGACGACGGCTGCGGTGAACGCAGCCACGAGTGGCAGCGTTCACCGCAGCCGTCGTCGCCTCTGTTGAACGC
>CAYRJD010000096.1:0-39942 GCA_964424585.1 uncultured Acidimicrobiales bacterium
AGCGGGCCGGGCGGGCCGGGCGACAGCGGGTCAAAGAACGTGTTGGCGTACGGAAATGACAGCCGCCTAGCGGCCGCGCTCGTGCTGAGCCATCTGCCGGGCGCCAACGTTGCGCTGCTGGGCGTGCCGTCGCTCGACAACAACACCGTCGTGTTGTATGCGGCGGATGAGCTCGAGGTGTCGGCTGGCTACGTGGCGGTCGACCTGCCGCCGCGAGTCGCGGGGCCATCACTTGCCCCGTGACGCACTCGAGGCGAGTGCGGGGGTGAACGAGCCAGTGCGCGTGAAGCCCACAGACGCGCGTCAGATGGGCGTGGTAGGCGCGGGCTACGTCGGGCTGACGGTGGCTGCGTGTTTCGCGCATCTGGGGCATCGCGTGCGTTGCTGTGAGATCGACGAAGAGCGCCTGGCGCGCCTCGCGCACGGACAGGTGCCGGTGGCGGAACCTCGGCTGGCCGAGCTGGTTGCCGAAGCTGCTGAGGCTGGCGCGCTCACCTTTACCGGCAGCGCAAAAGAGGCGTGTGGGCCGAGCGAGTTTGCGTTCATCGCCGTTCCCACGCCGCTGGCGCGCGACGGTGAGATCGAAATGGCGCACGTCATCGACGCGGCGGTGACGGCTGCCGGTGCGATGCAGCCAGCCAGCGTGCTGGTGCTCAAGTCGACCGTTCCGGTCGACGGAGCCGCGCACCTGCGCGAGGCCCTGCGGCGCGCGCAGGTGGGCCAAGACATAGGGCTCGTTAGCAACCCCGAGTTCTTGAGCGAGGGCAGCGCCGTCGCCGACTTCCTCAGTCCGGATCGGGTGGTGCTGGGTGGGGAGATAGAGAGTGTGGTTATTGGGGGTGGGGACGCACCCAACTGGGCGACCGACGCAGTCGCCGAGCTGTATCGGCCGCTAGGCGCGCCGATCTACGTAATGGATCACGCATCGGCAGCCCTCGTGAAGTGCGCATCGAACAGCTTTCTGGCAGCCAAGGTGTCGTTCGTGAACGCGCTGGCCGCCGCGTGCGAAGCCGTCGGAGCAGACGTCGACGCGGTGCTCGCTGGCATCGGCGCGGATCCGCGCATCGGCAGCGCATACATGTCGCCCGGCCCCGGCTGGGGCGGCAGCTGCTTGCCGAAAGACACTCGTGCGCTGTGGCGTGCCGCGGGCAAAGCGGGCTACATGTTCGACTTGCTGGGGGCGGTGATGGAGGTAAACGACGACCAGCCCAAACGCGTCGTAGACAAAGTGGCGGCGCTCGCCGGCGCGCAGCAGCCAGCCGCCGGCCAACAGCGACTGAGCGGCGTGCGCGTGGCGCTGCTGGGGCTCGCGTTCAAGGCCGGCACCGACGACACCAGAGGCTCACCTGCGGTAGCGGTCGCGCAGCTGCTGGCAGCGCAGGGCGCGTCGCTGACGGCGTACGACCCAGCCGTGAGCCGACCCGTCACGTTGGCTGGCGAGCAAGGCAACACAGAACTCGTGGGTTGCGCAGACCCCTACGAAGCGCTGGCAGGAGCCGACGTCGCGGTGGTGCTCACCGAGTGGAGTGAGTTTGCCCAGCTCGACGTTCAGCGTGTCGCGCGCACAATGGCGCAGCCCGCCATCGTCGATGCCCGCAACTTGTTCGACCCGGCGAAGCTGCGCGCCGCCGGCTTCAGTTACGCAGGTCTGGGCCGGTGCACGTAGGCCTCACCCTCGAAGCGCTGTGGCACCGAGTGCCCGGCGGCACCGGTCGAGCGGCGCTCGAGTTGGCGCAAGCGCTCGACGCGCGCGACGACATCGTGATTGACGGCATCGCCGCCTGGCATTTCGGCGAGCCCGCCACAGCCCTCGGCGACGTGCGCGTCTATCGCCACCGGCTGCCCAGGCCGCTGCTGTATGAGTCGTGGAGCCGCTGGGCGCATCCGAAGGTGCGGCGTCGCGGCCGCGTCGACGTCGTTCACTCCACCACCATCGTGCCGCCTCCGACCGGTGGCGTGCCGCTGGTGGTCAGCGTCCACGACCTCGCGTTTCGCCGTTTCCCCGACCGGTTCGCCAAGCGGGTCGTGCGCTTGCTCGAACGTTCGTGGCGGCGCGTGCTCGGGCGAGCCGACGCGGTGCTCAGCCCGTCGCTGGCGACGTCGGCCGACTTGCGAGCCGCTGGCCTAGATGCCGACCGGCTGTTCCTCGTGCCGCTCGGGCACACGCCTCGTGCCGTCGCCAAAGCCCAGCGCGCCGAGGTGCTGCGGCGGCACCGCATAGAGGGGCCGTTCGTGCTGTCGGTAGGAACGGTTGAGCCGCGCAAGAACCTCCCCGCGTTGTTGGCCGCGTTCGCCGAGCTGGCACCTGAACGACGAGATCTGCTGTTGGTGCTGGCGGGCCCAGCGGGGTGGGGGCGCAGCGTCGTCAAGATGCGTCAGAGCCTCAGCCCGGCTATCGGCGAACGGGTCGTGACCACCGGCTTCGTGAGCGACGACGAGCTGGCGGCGCTCTACGGCGAAGCGTCGGCGTTCTGCTACCCGAGCTTGCTCGAAGGCTTCGGCTTGCCGGTGCTCGAAGCGATGAGCTACGGCGCGCCGGTAGTCACCAGCAGCGGCACTGCTACGCAAGAGGTCGCCGGTGACGCGGCGGTGATGGTCGACCCCAACGTGCCATCGCAGATCGCGGTCGCGCTGGCGCGCGTGCTCGACGATGCGAGCCTGGCGAGCGAGCTATCGGCCGCAGGTCGAGCGCGAGCGGCGACGTTCACGTGGGAAGCGACCGCAGCCGCCACCGTCGACGTTTATCGCAAGCTCACCGGCGGTGCCAGCTGATGCGCTCGTGACGCTTGACGGCGAGCTGCTGCGCGTCGAAGCCAACCTGTTGTGGCTGCGACCTGGTCGCGTCGGCGGCACCGAGACGTACGCGCTGAACCTGCTGGCGGCGCTGGCGAACGAGCCATCGGTGGCGGTGCGAGTGGTCGTCAACAAGGTGACGGCGCAGACGCATCCATGGCTGACGAGTGCGTTCGACTGCGACGTGGTGAGCGTGCTGGGCAAGCAAGCCGGACGAGTGGGCGCCGAGTGGATGCGCTACGGCGCTCCGGTGCGTCGCAGCACCGCTGGCCGCGCGGCTGGCGGCCATCGACCGCCGGTCGACGTCACCCACCACCTGGGCGCCGCGATGGCCGGGCCGTTGCCGATGTTCGGCCAAGCTCGCAGGCCACCGAGGGTGGTGAGCATCTTCGACACGCAGTTCATCGATTTGCCGGAGAACTTCACTCGCTCACGTCGCAGCTATCTGCGCAAGACGCTGCGCTCGGCCATCAAGCACAGCCACGTGGTGTGCGCCGCGACGCAGTGGGCAGGTGAGGCGTTGAGCAGGCACTTCGCCAGCAAGCTGAACGACGCGATGGTGGTGCCACCAGCGATCGCGCCCCAGGCCGGTGCACAAGTTCGGCCCGTTGCCCTCAACGCGGGGGCGGCGCGAGACTTCGTCGTCTACCCAGCCGTCACCTGGCCGCACAAGCGACATGAGCTGCTGGTCGACGTGGCCGAAGAACTCGCCCGACGCGACCCGTCGTCGGTGCCGACGTTCGTGTTCTGCGGCGGCGACGGCCCCACCGAGCGCGACCTGCTCGCGAAGCTGGCCAGCTCATCGGTAGCCGACCGGTTTGTGCGGCTGGGTCGAGTTGAGCCGAACGAGCTCGCGTGGCTCTACGAGCACGCTCGCGCGCTGGTGTTTCCCTCGGCGTATGAGGGACTGGGACAGCCGCCGCTCGAAGCGATGGCGGCCGGGTGTCCGGTCATCGCGGCGGGAGGCACCGCGGTCAACGAGGTAGTCGGCGACGGCGGGCTGCTGGTCGGCGACAGCCCATCCGCGTGGGCCGACGCGCTGGCGCACCTGACCCAGCCGAGCGCGCGAGCAGAGCTGATCGCCAAGGGCACCCGGCGGGTGGCTCACTACAGCCCGACCGCAGCAGCGAAAGCGCAGGTCGCCGCATACGAGGCAGCCATCGACGCAGCCCGCAAGCCACCCGCTGGCAGCTGAGCGGTGCGCATCGCCGCGTTCGTGCCGCACTTCTGGCCCGACACCGCTCCCACCGGCGACGTCGCCACCCAGCTGGTCGAGCAGTGGGCGCAAGCCGGCCACCTCATCGACGTCATCACGACGCTCCCGCACTACGAACGCCACGCGGTCGAGCCTGCCTGGCGAGGACGTCTCGCGCGCCAACAGGTGACCGAGTGGGGGAGCGTGCTGCGGCTGTCGCCGTGCCTGCTGGGCGGCAAGGCCAACGTCGCGGCGCGGGCGGTCTCGTTTGGCGGGTTCGGCGCGCTGGCGACGCTCGGCGGACTCCGCCTGCGCGACCGAGCCAAGCCTGACGTGGTGCTGGCGATGAGCCCGCCGCTCACGCTCGCACCCGCGGCTGCTGTGCTCGCCAAGACGACCGGCGCGCCGCTGGTGCTGAACCTCCAAGACGTTCACCCCGACGCGGCAATCGCCAGCGGCGTGGTGCGCGAGGGCGTGGTGTCCGAAGCGCTGCGGTGGCTAGAGCGAGCCAGCTACGCGCTCGCCGATTCGGTGGTGGTCGTCGGGGCGGCAATGCGCGAGCTGATCGCCGAACGCGTATCTGGCTCGGTGCGCGTCATCGAAAACTTCGCGCCCGCCGAGGCGCACGAGCGAACGCCCCGGCTCAACGACTACCGCCGCTCGCTCGGCTTCCCCGACGACACGCTGGTGTTCGCGTATGCGGGCAACGTCGGCTACTCCCAGCCGCTCGATTTGATCGTCGACGCGGCGCAGCGGTTGCGCGCCCGCGACGACATCGGCTTCGTCATCAACGGCGGGGGCAACCGTTTTGACGAAATCGCCCGGCTCGCTGACGGGCTGCCCAACCTCACGGTGCGTCCGTTCCAGCCGGCCGAAGCTGCGAACGAAGTGCGGGCAGCCGCCGACGTCCACCTGGTGCTGCTGGCGGCGGGCTTGGGCAACGTCAGCGTGCCGTCGAAGACGTACGCGGCGTTCGCCGCGTCTCGGCCGGTGCTCGCCGCGTCGGACGCGGCCAGCGACCTGGCAACGCTGGTCGGCTCGTCGGGCGCAGGGCGTTGGGTTGAGCTGACCGGCGATGCCGAGCGTGACGCCAAGGCGTTGGCGGTCGCGGTCGTCGAGCTGGCTGACGACGTAGACAACCTGGCGGCGATGAGAGCCCGCGCCGCTCATCGAGCCAAAGTCGGCGGCGCGGCGGTAGCAGCCGCCAGCTACGCGCAGCTCTTCGGTGAACTGGCTGGCGCCAACTCGTGACTGGCACCTGGTGATTGCCAGTTCGCGACTGCCAGTTCGTGATTGGGCCGTTGCGCCGGTAGCTTTGAGCGTTCTATGGCCCGAACGGCGGCGGCAAAAAAGGTAGCCCGGGCCGCCAGCACTGGCGCGGGCGGCAAAGGGATCAAGCTCAACCGGAGCTGGACGTTCCCGATCGCGATGATCGCGGTCGTGCTGGTCGGCGTGCTGCTGGTGGTGTTCGCCCGCGGCGAGCGCTCGGACATCCTGCGAGCGGAAAACCCCGACTGGTGGCTCGACTACAGCTTCTACCACTGCGATTCGTTCACCGACGCGTGGGACGTTCCCGCAGGCGACCCGCTGACCGACATCGGCGTGCGGGCGCACGGCAGCTCGCTCATTCAGGTGCGCCCAGCCAGCCAGAGCGCGCAGAACGCGCCGTTCCTGTGGCACTTCTTCGCCGTGAACGGCGGCGCCATCGACGACCGCAGCGTGAGGCTGCCGCCAGTTGACACCGAAGCCGAAGCCGATGCCGAAGAGGGCTCGCCCGAGGCAGAGCCGAGGTCGCTGTCTGAGTTTGAAGACACCTGTGAGCACCCGACCGACCCGGAAGGCGAGGCGGCTGCCGAGCTGCGGGTGCTGCGCTGGAACCGGCACGACGCGCCTGCGCCGGTGGTGTTCACCGAGGGGCTGAATGAGGTGCGGCTAGCTGGCAACGGGCAGCTGGTGACGGTCGCGTTCGTTCACCCAGATCTCGACAACGACGACATCGGCGCGCCCGACGCGACCGAGCTGCTGGCGTGGCTCGAAGCAGGCGACGAGCCTGAGCAGGGACCGGCCGCGCCGACGACAGCACCCTCGACGACGCAGGGCTAACGGCGCACCGCGCCAAACGACAATGTGGGCTATCGCGCTGCTAGGCGGCCTGGGCACGAGGCTGCGTCCGCTCACCAACGAGACGCCCAAGCAGATGTTGCCGGTCGCCAACCGGCCGATGATCGAGTGGGTGGCGCGGCACCTCGCGCGCCACGGCGTCACGCGCCTGGTGCTGGCGCTGGGCTACAAGTCGCAGGCGTTCACCGAAGCGTTCAGCGACGGCACCATCGCGGGGCTGCCGTTCGTCGTCGCGGTCGAGCCCACCGCGCTGGGCACCGCCGGCGCGGTTCGTTTCGCGGCCGACGCTGCGGGGGTCACGCAGCGCTGCGTCGTGGTGAACGGCGACGTGCTGACCGACACCGACGTGAGCGAGCTGGTGCGTTTCCACGCTCGCGCGCACGAGCACGCGGGCACCGCGGCGACGATCAGCTTGCAGCCGGTCGCCGACCCGAGCGCGTTCGGCGTAGTCGACCTAAACGAGCGCGGCAAGGTGCTGCGGTTTGTCGAAAAGCCGACGCCAGGCACCGAGCCGTCAAACCTGGCGAACGCCGGCACGTACGTGTTAGAGCCCGAGGTGATCGCGGCTATTGCTGCCGATGAGAACACGTCGATCGAGCGGGTCACGTTTCCGGCGTTGGCGGCGCGCGGCGAGCTGTCTGCGCTGGCGCAGCCGTGCTACTGGATCGACACCGGCACGCCTCAGCTCTACCTGCGGGCAAACCTCGACGTGCTGGCTGGGCGTCGAGCCGACGTCGCGATAGAGGACGGGTTCGCAGTCGACGGGCCCCTCGCCGGCGACGTGCGGGCATCGCTGGGCGCGCACCCAACGGCGAGGGTGTCGTCGAGCTTCGTGGGCACGGGCTGTTCGCTGGCAGCCGACGTGGTTATTCAGCGTTCGGTGGTGATGGACGGCTGCGTGCTGGGCGCTGGCGCGGTCGTGCGCGACAGCATCGTGGGCCCGAACGTCACCCTCGGCGCCGGGTCGATGGTGGTCGAAGGCAGCGTCGTCGGCGCAGGCGAGGTCGTAGCTGCGGGCGCTGAGCTTTTCGGAGCGCGGCAACCCGCGCTCGCTTAGGGACACGCGCGCGGCAGCCCGCGCTCGCCTAGGGACACGCGCGCGTCAGCCCGCGCTCGCTTAGGGACACGGGCGCGACAGCCCGCGCTCGCCTAGGGACACGCGCGCGTCAGCCCGCGGCCAGCACCAGCACGACGACGGCAGCTAGCAGCGTCCGGTAGGTCGCCGTCGTCGCAAACGTGCGTGTGGCTCGACGTTGCGTCAGCCACGCGCCGAGCACCCACAGGCTCACGAACGACGTGAGCGCAGCCGCTGCCGCGCCCAGCGCCATCGGCGCGAGGTCTGCTGCTGGCACTTCGCCGCCGATCACGTCGAGCGCTCGGTAGCTGGCCGCGCCGGCGATGACCGGCAGCGCCATCAAGAACGCGAGCCGGGCGGCGGCCGCAATCTCGAACCCGCCTAGACGCGCCGCTGTGATGATGGCGCCAGACCGGCTCACTCCCGGCACCAGCGCGAACGCTTGAGCGGTGCCAAGCATCGCGGCGTCGGCTGGCGAAAACGCGCCTGCTCGTCGGGTGCTGGGGCCCAGCCGGTGCGCCGCAAACAGCAGCCACCCAAAGGTGGCGAGCGTGATCGCGATCAGCAGCGGCTGCTCGGCTGCGTCGAGCAGCACGTCTTCGAGCACCAGCGCGACCAACCCCGCGGGCGCAGCCGCTAGCACCAAGCCGAACCCGATCTGCGCGTCTCGTTGCTCGGCACCAGCCACTTGCGCGCTGGACGCGCTTGGTCGTAGCCAGCGGGCAGCCCAGCGTCGCGTCGCGCTCCAAGCTGCCGTCGCGTATCGCGCGATGTCGTGACGCAAGAACGCCACCGCGCCGATCAGCGTGCCGACGTGCAGCGCCACGTCGAACGCCTGCTCGCGCAGCGCGGCGGTGGCTTCGTCGTCGCCGAAGTGCTCCCAGCCAGCCAGCCAGGGCACCAGCTCTAGGTGCGCGCTCGACGACACCGGCAGAAACTCGGTGAGCCCCTGCAGCGCGCCCAGCACCAACGCTCGCACTAGCGGCATAGACGGCCTCGCTTGGGGTGAGGGGTGAGCAGCGGCGGCGTGCTAAGCGGCTGGCCCGATAGAGGGCCCCGCAGACGGCCCAGTAGAGGGCCCAGTAGACGGCACGATGCGAGGCCGCCACGGACGGGGCGCGTCGAAGTGGTGGCCGACCGCTTTGCCTTCGCGCATCGCCGCGAGAAACTCTCGCGTCCCGTCAAAGCTCGGCATCTCCAGATACGCCGCACCCAACGCCTCGGCCACGTGCGCGTCGCTGCCCGCGCCCGCGGCCAGGTCGAACTCGGCGGCAAACTCGGCGGCGCGCACGTTCAAGCTGCGCAGGCTGGTCTTTGAGTTCAGCACCTCGATGGCGTCGATGAGCCCCGCTTGGGCTAGCTCGATCAACGCGTCGGTGCGCAGGTTGTTGCGCATCTCATCGAACGGGTGCGGCACATACACGATGCCGCCTTGGTCGCGAATGCGCTTGGCGGTATCGGTTGGCGGCAGGCCTTGAGGCACGCGTTCGGTCAGAAACAAGCCGATCATCTCGCCCGCGTGGGTGCGCATCTCTTCGCCGACGATCACCTCGCACGGCAGCTCATCAGCCAGCGCGAGCGCGCCGTCGATGGTGTTGTGATCGGTGATGCAAACCACGTCGAGCGCGGCGTGGCTGAGGCCATCGGCGAACTCATCAGGCGTGGTCGTCGAGTCGCCCGAGTACATCGTGTGCGAGTGAAAGTCGACCCGCACGGTGCCAGCGGGCCGTTCGGCGGCGAGGTGCGGGTGCCGCTCGCTGGCCTCTTTCGTGGGAGTCGGGCTGGGCGGCATCACTCGCCCGACAGGGCGACGTCGGCGATCAGCATCGGGTAGCGCACGGTGCCGCCTGCCAGCACCTTGGCTTCGCTGCCGACGCCGACTATCGACAACAGCATGCGTTGCAGCGTCGACGCGATGGTTGCTTCGTCGAACGGCGCGGCGATCTCGCCGCCGGTCACGTAGTTGCCTTCCGCGCCGACGGAGAAGTCGCCGCTGGTCGCGTTCACGCCTGAGTGCAGCCCGCCGATGTCTCGCACCACGATGTCAGCTCGGCTCAGCAGCTGCGCCGTCGGCAGGCTTCCGGCAGACATCGTCATCGCGTGAACGCCGACGGCTGGCAGCGAGCGAGCCGAGCGCACGGCCGAGCCGGTGGAGGCGACTCCGCTGCGACGCGCGGTGTATGAGTTGTGGACGAAGCCTGCCAGCACGCCGGCGTCGATCAGCGTGTTGGGGCGCGCCGCGAGGCCTTCGCCGTCGTAGTTGGTCGCGCCGAGCGTGCTCGTGTCGGTCGGGTCGTCGCCCAGCGTGAGCGCGTCGACCGCGATGGCTTCGCCGGTGCGTTCGGCGAACGGCGAGCGACCCTTTTGCACCTGCTCGGCGGTGAGGCAGCCGGCGACGATCTCCAGCAGCTCGTCCACCACTTCCGGCACCAACAATGCGGTCACCTTGGCGGTTTGCGGCTGGGTGGCTCCGAGCTGGCTGAGTGTGTCGGTGACGGCTTCGTCGACGACGTGATCGAGCCGCAGCTGCGCGAGGTTTCTTGCCGCGTCGCCGCCGTAGCCGCTGCGCGACTTGCCATCGGCGTCTGCGGCGATGGGCTGGACGCCGACCGAGCAGGTGCTGGTTTCGTCGTAGACGTCGATGCCAGCGCTGGAGGCCAGCGCGGTTGACGACCACGAGTCGCTGAACGCGGCCACCCGCACGCCGGTGATGCGGCGATCGGCGTTCACGCAGCGACGCTCGAGTTCGAGCGCGGTGGCGACCTTGGTGGCTTCGTCGATGTCGAGCACCGACGCGTCTGCGAGGGCGAGCTGGGCAGGCGCGACGCCGTCGGGCGTGGCTATGCCCTGGTGCTCGTCCACCGACGCGAACGGCAGGTTTTCTCTGGCCGCAGCGAGCGTGGCCGCGACCACGTCGTCGTCGAGGCTGCCGGCGGTGGCGAAGCCTTGTCGCCCGTCTGCCACGACCCGGATGCCGACCGAGGCGGTCACCCCGCTGCGCAGCGACTCGACTTCGCCGCCGTACGCCTTCACCGACGTCGAGCGTCCGGTGCTGGCGACCACCTCGATGTGCTCGTTTCGGTTCGCTTGCGCCGCCACTCGACGGGCGAGGTCGCCTAAGTTGGTCGCCGTGGCGGCGGCGGCCGCGGCCAGCGTCGGCGCGCTCACGCAGCCGTTCCGCCGACGGTCAGCGCCGGCACCCGCAGCGTGGGCTGGCCGTCGCCGACGGGAACGCCTTGGCCGTCTTTGCCGCACGTGCCGGGGCTGCCCATCGCGAAGTCGTTGCCGATGGCGTCGATCGCAGCGAGCACCGCAGGCCCGTTGCCGACCAAGTTGCCCTCGCGCAGCGGCTCGGTTACCTCGCCGTCTTCGATGAGGTAGGCCTCGGTCATGCCGAAGAGGAAGTTGCCGCTGGCGGTGTCGACCTGGCCGCCGCCGAGCTGCGCGACGTAGATGCCGTACGGCGTGTCGGCGATGATGTCGTCGGGGTCGACCTCGCCGTTTGCGACGAACGTGTTGGTCATGCGCACCATCGGGAGGTGCTTGTAGCTCTGGCGACGTCCGTTGCCCGACGGCGTGCGGCCCTCCTTGCGGCTGCGCAACACGTCGTACATGTAGTCGGTCAGCACGCCGCTGTCGATCAGCACGTTGCGCTGGGCGGCGCAGCCCTCGTCGTCGATGCGCACGGCGCCCCACTCGACGCCCATCGTGCCGTCGTCGACGAGCGTCACGCCGGGCGCTGCGACCTGCTCGCCGACGCGACCGGCGAACACCGACGCGCCCTTGTTGACGAGGTCGGCTTCGAGCCCGTGGCCGCACGCCTCGTGAAACAGCACGCCGCCGCCGCCTCTGGCGATCACCACCGGCAGCGTGCCGGACGGCACCGGCCTGGCGGTGAGTTTGGTGACGGCGCGCTCGGCCGCGGCGCGCGCCAGATCGGCGCTGCGGTAGTCGTCGAACAGCTCGTGGCCGACCGTGTAGCCGACGGTTTCACGGCCCGTCTGTAAGCCGCCGTCGCCGCTCGCGACGCAGTTGATCGACAGCAAAGAGCGCACCTGGTCGTCGGCTCGGCACACGTCGTCGCTGTTGGCAACCAAGATGCGTCGGCGGCTGCCGCCGTAGCGGGCGGTGACCTGGGTGATGGACGAGCTGTGTGAGCGCGCCGCTTCGTCGGCAGCGAACAGCAGGTCGACCTTGTCTTGGGCGCTGACGTCGGCGGGCAGCACCTCGGCGCGGGGTTCGGCGGTGCCGTCGCCGGTGAGCGCGACCACCGAGCCGTCGCCGCTGCCTTTGGCCGCTGCTGCGGCGGTGCGCGCGGCTTCGGTCAGCCCAGCCAGCGTCAGGTCGGTCGTGTGGGCGTAGCCGACGGTTTCGCCGACGATCACGCGAACGCCGGCGCCTCGGTCTCGGCTCGAGGTCAGCTCTTCGATGCGGCTCTCGTCGAGGGTCGCGGACGTGGCCTCACGGTCTTCCGCAAACACTTCGGCCCAGTCGGCGCCCGCGCCGAGCGCGGTGTTGAGGGTTTGGCGAACGAGATCGATCTCTACGAGCGGTGGCGGCATCGCTGGCAAGCTAGCGGTGCGTAAGCCAGCCAACGATGAGCGGGCCAGTGGCTAGCGTGACGGTCGAGTGAGGCCGGTACTGCTGCTGCGCGTCGCGGCGACGGTGCTGCTGATGGCCCTGCTGTGGCGTTGGCTGCCGCGCGACGCGTTCAGCGACGCGCAGCTCACGTCGGCGTCCACCGCAACCGCGTGGCTCGTCGCCGCGGCGTTGCTGCTGGCGCTGGCGCTGGCGATGTCGGCGCTGCGCTGGTGGGAAGCGGCCAACACGCTGGGGCTGTGGGTGAGCAAGCGGCGGGTGCTGTGGGCGACGCTGGCCGGGCAGTTCGTCAGCAACTTCTTGCCGTCGACCATCGGCGGCGACGTGCTGCGGGTGAACCGGCTGGGGCGAGCGGTTGGCGACCGGCACGGCGCGTTCGCGTCGGTCATCATCGAGCGGCTGACCGGCTGGACGGTGCTGCCGACGCTGATGGCGATCGGGCTGGTGCTGATGCCGTCGCAGCTGGGTCGCGTAGAAGGTGTAGCGCTGGCGGTGATCGGCGCAGGCGTGGCAGCCGTGCTGGGGGTGATCTTGTTTCTGGCGGAGCACCCCAAGGGGCTCGGTCGCATCACCCGCGGCACGGTCGTGCGCGACGCGCTGGGCGCCGTTCACGACGGCTTGGTCGCGTACCGCAAGAACTTCGCCGCCGCGCTGGCGCTGTTTTCGTTGGGCTTGGTGTTCGCGCTGCTGCAGGTGGCTGCGGTGGCGTGCGTCGGAGCGGCGTTCGGCGTGCGGCTGAGCCCGTTCGTGTGGCTGGCGGTGGTGCCGGCGGTGCTGGCCGCCCAGGTGCTGCCCGTCACCATCGGCGGGCTGGGCGTGCGCGAGGCGGCGCTCGTGTTCTTCTTGGGTCCGCACGGCGTCGCTGAGGGCGAAGCGCTGGTGATCGGCTTGTTGCTGTACGGGCTGACGCTGCTGGTCAGCCTCGCCGGCGCACCCGCGCTGGCCGTCGCCGACCGTGGCCGTGAACACGAGCCCGGCGACCAAGCCGAAGCCTCCGAACGCGAGCGACCGCTAGTCTGAGTTCGCCATGAAGCACCTCGACAAGGTGCGCAGTCCCGCGGATTTGAGGGGGCTCAGCCGCGCCGAACTCGCCGGATACTGCGCGGACGTTCGCCAGTTCGTGGTGGAGTCGGTGGCCCGCACCGGCGGGCATCTTGGGTCGAACCTGGGCGCGGTCGAACTCACCGTGGCGCTGCACCGTGTCTTTGAGAGCCCCCGCGACGTCATCGTGTTCGACACCGGTCACCAGGCGTACGTGCACAAGCTCATCACCGGCCGGGCCGACGACTTCGGTTCGCTGCGGCAGTTCGGCGGGCTGTCGGGCTACCCGAGCCGGGCAGAGAGCGAACACGACTGGGTCGAAAACTCGCACGCGTCCACCGCGCTCAGCTGGGCTTCGGGGCTGGCTGCTGGCTTTGAGCTGCGAGGGCTGTCGCACCGGCGGGTCGTGGCGGTGGTCGGCGACGGGTCGCTCACCGGCGGCATGGCTTTCGAGGCCCTCAACAACCTGGGGCACTACCGGCAGCGGGTGGTGATCGTGCTGAACGACAACGGGCGCTCGTATGCGCCGACGGTCAGCCACATCTCCAACCTGGTCAGCCGCATCCGCCAGAGCCCGCACTGGGTGCAGAGCAAAGAAGCCGTCGAGAAGCTGCTCGAACGAGTGCCGATGGGCAAGGAGCTGCGTCGAGGCCTAGACAGCGCGGCGGCTGCGCTGCGTGAGATGTGGGAGCCGCCGGCGTTCTTTGAGACGCTGGGCGTGCGCTACGTCGGGCCGGTCGACGGCCACGACATTGGCTCGGTCGAGCAAGCGCTGCGCGACGCTGCTGCGTATGAGCTGGGGCCGATCGTGGTGCACGTCACCACGCAAAAGGGGCGGGGCTACGCGCCGGCCGAGCAAGACGACGAAAAGCACCTCCACGACACGCCCAGCTTCGACCTCGAGACGGGGCCGAAGCAGGCTGCCCCGCAACCTGTCGAGCAGCCTCTCGGGTCGCCGAACGCGAGCGTCGCCGTGTCTGAGCAGGCGCCGCCCGCCACCTACACCGACGTGTTCAGCCGGACGCTCATCGACGTCGCGCGCACCGACGACCGCATCGTGGCGATCACCGCGGCGATGGGCGGGTCGACGGGCTTGGTGCCGTTTCAGCAGCGCTGGCCTGAGCGGTTTTTCGACGTCGGCATCGCCGAGCAGCACGCTCTCACCGCGGCGGCGGGGCTGGCGCGCGCCGGCATGCGGCCGGTGGTGGCGGTGTATTCGACGTTTCTGACGAGAGCGCTCGACCAGGTGCTGTTCGACGTGGGTCTGCACGGCGCGGACGTCATCTTGTGCTTGGATCGAGCGGGCATCACCGGCCCGGACGGCCCGTCGCATCACGGGCTGTACGACGTGGCGCTGTTGAGCCGCGTGCCCGGGCTAACGCTGCTGGCGCCCTCCAGCGCGAACGAACTCGACGCGATGCTGCGCTGGGCGGTCGCCGACGGAAAGGGGCCCATCGCGATTCGCTGGCCGCGCGGCGCAGCACATCCCAGTGAGATAGCGGGTGACACGGTGGGTGCCACAGAAGCAGGAGAGGGTCTGGCTGCTCGCCAGGTGATCGCGCCATCTGCTGACGCCGGGCCTGTTGACGTTGGGGCTGGCGGTCGCGGCGACGCACGCTGTACGCCCGCCAACCACCAGGTCTGCTTGCTGGCAGCGGGCTCGACGCTGGCGGCGGCCACCGACGCCGCAGCGATGCTCGCGGACGAGCACGTCGACGTTTCGCTGTGGGACGCTCGGTCGCTTCGCCCGCTGTGCCCGACGATGCTCGCGGACGCGGGCGCGCATCCGCTGGTGGTGACCGTCGAAGACGGCGTCGCCTCCGGCGGGTTCGGCAGCGCGGTGACCGAAGCGTTGCAGCGCTCTGCCGCGCGCAGCGTTCCCCGGGTCGTTGCGCTGGGCGTGCCAGATGAGTTCATCGCTCACGGCAGCCCAGCCGAGCTGGCCGCTGAGATGGGGCTCGATGCGCTCGGCATCAAGCTCGCCGTGCGCAAGATGTTCGCCCAGCTGGGCTAGCCGCGAGCTGGGCTAGCGGAAAGTTGAGCCAGCTCGCGCTGGTCAGCTGGCGGTGTCGATGGCCGCGGCCTGGTCTTCTTCGGCGGGCTCGTCTTCGGCGGGCTCGTCGTCACCGGGCGCGTCTACGGCTGGATCGTCTTCGAGTTCAACCGGCACGTCTTCTCCCGGCGGCAGCGTCGGGTTTGCTGGCGGCTCGGTTGTGATCGTTGTTGAGTTCCTGGCTGCGTATGCGCCTAGCTGGCCGAAGTCGTTCGAGCCCCAGCAGGTGACCGCGCCGTTGGCGGCGAGCGCGCAGTTGTGATACGCGCCCGCGGCAACGTCGGTGTGGGCGCCAGCCGGTGAGTCGAGCACCGAGTAACGGTTGCGACCCCAGCAGGTGACCGCGCCGTTGTCGGCGAGGGCGCAGGCGTGGTCGTAGCCAGCGGCGACTGCGATGAAGGTGCCAGTTGGCGGGTTGGTGCGGCCGTCTCTGGGGTGACCCCAGCAGGCGATCTGGCCATCAGCCCGCAGAGCGCAGGTGTGGATGTTGCCGGTCGTCACCGCGGTGAAGCTGCCAGCGGGAGCGTTGAGCTGGGCGTAGTCGTTGTTGCCCCAGCAGGCGATCTCGCCGCTAGTGCGAACCGCACAGGTGTGCTGGTAGCCCGCGTCGACGGCGATGAACGTGCCCTTCTTTGGCGGCGGAGTGCCGCGGGGCAGTTCGCCCCAGCAAGCGACCTTGCCGTTGGTGCGAACGCCGCAGGTGTGCTGTCGACCGGCAGAGATCGTCGTGAACTCATAGGCAGGAGCGTCGAGTTGGCCGAACGGGTTGTCGCCCCAGCAGACCACCGAGCCCTCCGGGCGGATGCCGCACGAGTGCCAACTGCCGGAGGTGATCTCGGTGAAGGTGCCGTCGGGCGCCGAACCGCCCCAGAGGTAGCCCCAGCACTCCACCGTGCCGTCGGCAGTCAGCCCGCACGAATGCGTTCGTCCGGCCGACACCGAGACAAACTCGCTCACGGCGGGTGCTTCGGGCGCTGGTGGCTGGGGCGCTGGTGGCTGCGTCGTTGACGGCGGTTGCGTCGTGGTCGGCTCTGGCACAGGCGGGTTCGTCGTTGGCGGGCCGCTATCTGGCGGGCCGTTGTCTGGCACGTCGACCTCGGGCCCTTGCGGCGGCTGCGTCGTCGCTGGTGGCTGCGGTACCGTCGTTGTCGGCGGCGCGGTCGTTGTCGGCGGCTCGGTCGTGGGCGTCACTTCAATGCCAATCGGCGAGGCCCGCAGTGGCGAAGCAGCCGTGCGAGTCGCGCTAGGGCCGCGCGTGGCTGACGTGCTGTCGCCAACCGATGTCGTCACGGCCGTCTTGCTCGCGTTCGTGGTCGCCGTCACGCCAGACGATGTGTCGCTGCCTGAACTGCTTCGTTCTCCGCGGGAGGTGCCGCGGTTAGAGCTACCGCTGCTCGAACGGCGGTTCTCGGAGTCGCTGCTGCTGCCTTCGGCGGCGTCAAGCGCGTCGCGCATGAGCTGCGGAGTGATGCGAGCGGTGCCGCCGAGCGCGTAGAGCGTCACCTCATCTGTTACGTCGCCCAGCGCAGACAAGTGCTTGGCGATAACGGCTGGCAAGTCTCGACCAACCGCCAGCACCGGCACCAGCGGGCGCGGCTGGCCCGACGCGGTTCGCGCCACGCCGGTCGCCAACAACGCGGCAGCGGCTACGCCATCGACCGGCACGGTCGCGTCGAGCAGTGCGAACACATCGGTTGCCGCGCCGCACCCGGCTGCGGCATCGGCCAGCGCGACCGAACGCTCCGCCGGAGTCGCACCGTCGATGCGTGTCACCGCTACGCCCAGCCCGCTGAGTTCGTTAGCGACGCCGTCTGTGAGTTCGGCTTTGCTGCCGATCAGCACCGCACGGCCCACCCCAACGTCGGTGAGGTAGTCGCGCACCACGTCCGGCAGCGCATCGGCGCGACTGAACAGCACACCTAGTCCCATCGCATATGCCACCGGCGCGGCGAGCACGCCGTCGATGAGCGAGTTGCCGTTCACCATCAGCACGGCCGGGCCCGCTTCACCGCACCAGCTGCCTGGCGTGCCAGCCGCGCGTGCGACGGCAACTGCCGTCTCGTATCGATCCGCGCCCGCGAACCGATCGATCTCTCTCAACCCAGCTAGTTCACCCAGCTGGTCGGCTACGCCTTTGGACACCGCAGCTGTGCCGCCCACCACCGTCACACCGCCTGCTCCGTGGGTGCGCACAAAGTCAGCGACCACGTCCGGCAGCGAGCCGGTTTGCGTCAACACCACCACGCTCGACCAGGCCGCCGCCAACGGCACCGCGCTCAGCGCGTCAACCAGCGACTCGCCTGACACGACGACCACGCCGCCAGCTCCCGCGCCACGCTCGGTCGCTCGTTGCGCCAGCACCACCGCGGTCGAGTAGCGAGTGTCGCCCGCCAGGGTGCGTTCGCCCGACGAGCTAACCGCGCCCTCGGTTACCTGCGCCGCGCCGCCCGCTAGCGCTGGCGTCGCGACCGCAACCAGCAGCGAGCACATCAGCACCCACGCCAGCCCCGCCAGTCGGAAACTTCGGCTACGGCGTGCCATGGCCCGAAGAGCTAGGAGTTGTCGGGGGAGGTTTGCGCGCCGCTCCGATGAGACGAAGACAAACCACGCGACATACCGCGGACCATAGCCCATGCGCCGCTCGCTCGCTCACGTCGGTCGAAATCGGCGTGATTTCCTACGGTTTCGTTACAGCCCGCAGGCGGTGCGCACAGAGTTGAGCCAGTCGGCGTGGTTGGTTTTGAAGCTGGGCGGCTCGATGTCGGTGAGCTGGACGGGCGAGCTGCGCGGGCAGGCGACCTTGGATGTCAGCAGCGTGTTTGACCCTCTCTTGTTTTTGTGGCTCTGCTTGTTGCGGTTGTAGCTGCGGACGTTGACGACGTGCCACGAGATTTCCGTGTCGTGCTGGTTGATGGCGTTGGTGATCGTGCGCGTGGAGCCGACGCGCGAGGTGACCGGGTGTGTGAAGCGCTTTAGGAGCGCGCCGGTGCCCTCGACGGTTCCGACGCGGTCGCCGACCCAGGTTGTGTGCCCCTCGGCCAGTGCGGTGGCGAGGCCGACGCTGTGGTATTCGGTGACGCTCACGTCGTAGCCCCGTTTGCCGCTGCAGTCGCTGCCGCCCCAGTGCCTGGGGGTGTCCCACCGGTAGGTGCGGATGAGCGACGTGTCGCTGCCCTCGTTACGGCCGACCGTCTCGTCGCGCAGGTTGCGGACGTTCGGCGGCAGCTCGCAGCCAGACGGCTCAGGGTCTTGCGGCAGCTCGGTCGTCGTCGTGGTGCTCGTGCTCGTCGTCGCCTCGGTGGTCGTCGTCGTCGTTGTGCTCGTCGTCGTCGTTGTGCTCGTCGTCGTCGCCTCGGTGGTCGTCGTCGTTGTGCTCGTCGTGGTCGCTGGTGCCGCGGTTGTGCTTGGGGGCGCTGGCGGCGGCGCGGTTGTGCTCGTTGTTGAGCTAGTCGTGGTCGTAGTGCCCGGCGGCGGCCCGCTCTCGGGAACATCCACGCCGACGTCCGGGCCGGGCACGTCCGGCGCGGGCGGCTCGGTGGTCGTCGTGCTCGACGACAACGAAGTCGTCGTTGTCGGCAACTCTGTCGTTGTAGTCGGCGACGTTGTGGTGGCCGTGCTTGGCGGAGCTTCCGTGGTGCTCGTCGTTGTCGGCGGCGCGGTCGTCGTTGTGCTTGTCGCTGTCGACGTCACGGTCGTCGTCGTTGGCGCGGGCGCGTTGGGGTCGATCAGCACGAACTCGTTTGCCGGGCTGCGGTTGCCAAACGCGTCAATCAGCGCGCCTTCAGCCACCGCGATGCGGTCGCCGTGTGCCAGCGCCGGGCTACCCGCGCAGTCGGTTACCTCATATGCCCGGGCCGGACAGTCCCAGCCAACGTCCCACAGCCGACCCCATGCCACCGGCACGGCTTCAACTTCACCGTCCGGCAAGTGCACCGCGTAATGTCCCGAGTCGACGTCGCTCGCCCGACCCGCCGCGAACACGTGCACGCCGTGCGGATTTGACCCGTCGGGTGGCACCGAGATGTCGATGTCGCCGAGCATCAGAGTGATGTCTTCTTCGTCTGGCGCAATCTCGGTGAGCCGCACGCTTGGGTGTTCCTCAAGCGTCAGCAGCCGAACCGACCGTGCGCCAACCGTCGCTTCAATCACCACGAACGGCGGCAACTCGTCGGTGGCTGGCACCACCTCGATGCCGTCGGGGCCCTCCGCCCGCAGCGTCGTCAACGCTTCGTCGTCGTGTTCTCCGGCGCTGACCGCCGATGAGTCATCACCATCGCTTGCCGCAGTCGTCGTCGTGGCTTGCTCTGCGGCGGTCGGTCGCGTGGTCGTTGTGACCTGTTCCGCGACTGTCGGGCTCGTCGTCACCGTCGGAGTCGCCACCGTTGGAGGCGTTGCCGCCGTCGGGCTCGTGGTCGCTGTCGTCGTCACGGCCCCACCGCCACCAGAGCTATCGCTGTCCGACCGCAGGGGACTGCTGCCGCCCGAGCGCTTGTCGCCACCGCGCCCAACCGAGACGCGCTGGGTGCGGGCCTCGTCGCGGTCGTTCGTGCCAGCGCGTTCGCGTGCGACGTCGTCGCCAGCCTCGGTGTTGCTGTTGCCTGCTGCATCAAGCGCGTCGCGCATCAGTTGCGGGGTGATGCGGCTGGTGCCGCCGAGCGCGTAGAGGGTGATGTCGCCGGCGGTCGCGGGTCGTCGTTCGGCGAGGTGTTTGGCCACGTCAGCGGGCAGGTCACGGTCGACCGCGAGCACTGGCACCAGCGCGCGCGGCGCAGAGGTGGTTGGCCCGGCGGTGGCTTGCCCGTTGGTGGCTGGTCTCGCGGTGGCTGGCTTGACGAGTGCATCGAGTTGTGCGGCCGAGGCGCGGTGGGCGTGCGACGCGCCGGCCGTGACGTTGCGGACGGGGTTGATGCCGTTGGCGAGCAGTGCGGCTGCGGCGACGCCGTCGACTGGTTGGTTGGCGTCGAGCAGCGCGAACTCGCCTGAGGCTGCGCCGCACTCGCTGACCGCGTCGGCGAGTGCGACCGACCGCGCCGCTGGCGTTGCGCCGTCGATGCGGGTGACGGCCGCACCCAGCCTCGCGATCTCGTCGGCCACCGCGGACGAGATCTCTGCGTCGCTGCCGATGAGCACCGCGCGCGCCACGCCGGCTTCGGTGAGGTACGCGCGCACCGCGACTGGCAGCGCGTCGGCACGTGTGAACAGCACACCCAAGCCCATCGCGTACGCGACCGGCGCGGCGAGCACGCCGTCGACGAGCGAGTGTCCGTTCACCAGCAGCACCGCCGGGCCCGCCTCGCCGCACCACCCACCCGGCGTACCCGCGGCGCGCGCGACGGGCACCGCGGTCTCGTACCGGTCGGCCCCAGCGAACCGATCAACCGTCGTCGCCTCAGTCGGGTTGGTTTCAGCGAATTGTTCCACTGCTGCGACATCGGTAATGCCGCTTCCCGTAGCAGCGCGCGCAGCTAGCTCGCTCAGCTGGCGCGCGACGTCGTCGGACACTGCGTCCGTGCCGCCGACTATCGCCACGCCGCCCGCGCCGTGACGGCGCACAAACCCGGCGACCACAGCTGGCACCGAGTCGCGTCGCGTCAGCACGACCACGCCGCCGCTCGCCGCCGCCAACGGCACCGCGCTCAACGCGTCCACCAAGCTCTCACCCGACACGACCACCACTTTGCTAGCCGCACCCTCGCCCCCGTCCGCTCGCGTCCGAGCATCCAACGCGCGCTCCGCCAGTGCCACCGCCGTCGCAAACCGATCAACCCCCGACAACAACCGCTCGCCCGACGCGTCAACGCCACCCTCGCGCACCCGCACCGTCGCATCGCGCTGGTCGACACCGGCCACCTCAACACTGGACTCAAGCCCGTGCGCACCCACCGCGCCAGGCACGCTCACCAACGCCAGCAGCACGCCCACCAACGCCCACGCCAACAGCGCACGGCAAGTCCCGCCTAGCGCGCATCTCACAAACCCAACGCTACTTGTATCTCCGACTTATGCGCCGTTGCGCGAGCCAGCATAAATAGAGTGTCAGCCCGACTCGCTACCCGTCAGCGCGACGCGAGCCACGCAACCGTCGCACTTACTGCCCACTCAACAGGCGAGCGTCTTCCTCGGTCGGTCGGCCGGTAAGGCTCATGAGCCTTTCACGCAGGTGTCCACGCGATCTTGTCGTCAGCCGGGCTAGGCGGTGTGGCAATAGCAGGTCGTGGTTGCCCATAAACGGCACCGCACGTACGAGACTCACGACCCAGCGCGCGTTGTCACCCGGGTCAGGCAACTGGAACTCAGGTGCCGTCTCCAACATGAAGTGGAGCGTGTCTCGGTTGCCAGACAGCGGGTCACTGATGTGGCTAAGGCTCTCAAGTCGCGCAGCAGCGTGCTCTGGTCGCCAGCCAAGTCGAGCGACGGGAGCGATGACGACGACGTGCCCGACGTGGTCCACTGGATTTTCCGTCGTGCAACACTGCGACGTGGTCACTCCAAGTGGCACAGCTTCAATGTCGATTACGGCCGTCTTGGTTGGTTGTCCGGCCACCGTGGCGGCCTCAATCGGGAGCTGCAGCCGGGGAAACACGGTTCCGCAGCTGGCCAAGTCAATGAGGTCGCCTTGTCTGACGGCATCATCGCTAGGTGCGCGGTCCTCCCACATCGTTTGGTCAGTCGCGCAACAGGCGCTAGTAGTCAAACGAGAGGGTGACCTCTGACAGGTCAGCCTCAGCAACAGGCGTTGCGCTTATCTGCTTGATTTTCTGGATCGTGGCGTCGTCCAGCGTGACGGTTTGGGGACGGCCAGAGTCGTATGTCTCGCCCAACTTCTCATCTACCATGGATGCTTGTTGCAGGCTGCGCAACCGCTGGCGGACGAGCACCTTGTGCAGTGCTCGCGACAGCACAGCTTCACAGCAAGGTGCGATGCCAGCGTGACGCTCGCCCGGGTGGCGTTGGTCGATCTACTCTTCCACGCACCGCTCCAGCGCGTCTGCCAGCATCGCGATGTCGTGCGCGCCTTCAGTGTCTCGCTGTGGCGCATCGGACGAGTGCGCTGAAATGGATGTCGTCACACGGTGCCCTTCGCTCGCGGGAGCGCAACGCTAATCGGCCACGGTGCGGACTAGCCCAGCTGGCTACCCACCACTGAGACGAACGACACGCAAGCGCCGGGCTGGCCGCCCAGGTTGTGCGTGAGGCCGAGCGTCTTGCCACCCTCGGTGACCGACGCGATTTGACGCTCGACCGGCGCTTCTTGGCGAAGCTGCAGCCAGCACTCAAACAGCATCCGCAAGCCGGAGGCACCGATCGGGTGACCGAAGCTCTTCAACCCGCCATCCGGGTTGACCGGCAGGTCGCCGTCTAAGTCGAACGTGCCAGCCATCGCCTCTTTCCAACCGGTGCCGCGCTCGGCAAAACCCAGGTCTTCCATCAGCACCAACTCGGTCGGCGTGAAGCAGTCGTGCACCTCCGCCATCGCGATCTGCGAGCGGGGGTCTTCGATGCCAGCCTGCTTGTAGGCCTCGGCGGCTGACGCCTGCACCTCGCGGAACGTCGTGTAGTCGTAAGTCGAGTCGAGCGCACCGGTGGCGGGGCCAGCCGCGAAGCTGAGCGCCTTCACATAGAGCGGCTTGTCGGTGTAGCGGTGAGCGTCTTCGGCTCGCACGATGACAGCGGCAGCCGAGCCGTCGCTCACGCCCGAGCAGTCGAAGATGCCGAGCGGCCCGGCAATGAGCGGCGAACCCGAGATCGTCTCCTTCGCCACTTCCTTGCGGAACTGCGCCCGTGGGTTCAACGCGCCGTTCTTGTGGTTCTTCCAGGCGATGCGGGTCAGCACCTCTTTCATCTGCTCGTCGTCGAGCCCGTACTTCTTGGCGTAAGCCGGAGCGAGCAAGCTGAACATCGCTGGAGCGGTGAGCGACGAGTCGGTGCCGTCGCTCGGCGGCGCCGAACCGGTGAGACCGGAGTAGCCGCTGTCCTTCAGCTTCTCGACGCCGATTGCCATCACCACGTCGTAGGCGCCGGACGCAACCGCGTAGCAAGCGTTGCGGAACGCTTCGCTGCCGGTGGCGCACATGTTTTCGAGCCGGCTGACCGGCTTGTAGTCGAGCTGCAGCGGCTTCGAAAGCGTGAGCCCTGAAACGCCAGAGCCCAGCGTGCCCAGCCAGAAGGCGTCGATGTCGTCTTGGGTGACGCCCGCCGACGCATACGCATCGGTGGCCGCATCTACGAGCATGTCGTCGACGCTCTTGTCCCAGTGCTCTCCGAATGGAGTGCACCCCATTCCGACGATCGCGACCTGGTCGCGAATTCCGTTGGATGCCATTTGTGGTTCCCCCTTTTGGTTTGGTGGCCCGTCGTTTGGCGGGCCTGTCGCTCACTCTACAGGAACGACGACGGTCGTGCTGGTCAAGTCGCCGCCGTGACGCCAGGCAAACTCGATGCTAGGCCGCGGGCCGAGCCTTCCAGAAGTAGTTGTGGATGCCCTCGGCGGTGAACAGCCGGCGGAACGTCATCTCGACGCGGTCGCCGATCTTGATGCTCTCGGGGTCGACGTCGGTCATCTCTGCTTGGAAGCGGCCGCCGCCGTCGAAGTCGATGACCACGGCGACCACCGGCGGCGACAGCGAATACGCCAGCCGGTCGACGGTGAACGTCGCGATGGTGGCGCCCACGTCGGCCATGCGGATGCGCTCCATGTCGTCGACCGCGCCGCCCTCCATCGACACGCGCATCGGCGGCAGGTGGATGGCGCCGGAGGCGCGATCGCGCGAGCCGACGAACGCGTACTTCCAGTCTTCGGCGCGCGCCGCGGGCGGCGACGCCGGACGCTCGGGGTCGGGACGGCGAGGCGGCTCACGATCTAGCAGTCCACGCCAAGTGAGGAACTTGGCGTAGTCGAGGCCGTCGTTGCCTTTCGCGATCTGCGCTTCGACCGTCGAGAACGGCTCGTGCGCAGCGATGGCGTCGGTGGTTCGCAGCACGCCAGCCGACGCGCCGTCAGCCAGGTGCACCAGCAGCATCGTCTCGCCCGGCGCGGCCGCATCGAGCCACGCCGACAGCACCAGCCCCATGTGCGCGGCGCCGCAGTTGCCGACCGCGGGCGTGATGGGGTCGAACAGCTTGTCGCCGGCCATGCGCGCGAGCCCGCGCACTGCGCGAGCGTGAAGGCCGACGACGGCGACCTTGTCGACGGCGTCGAGGCTGAGGTTGGCTGCAGCCAGCGCGCCATCGACGGCTTTGTGGCCCAAGGGCACGTAGACCTGCTCGCCGAAGCGCTCTTCCCAGACCCGCGAAGCGACGTCGCCCGGCTGGCGGTAGCGGTCGGTGAACTCTTTGGTCTGCGAAGCGCCGCTCAGCCACTCCGCGATGACGGGGTGCTCGGCCGAGTCGCCGAACGCGATGGCGACCGCTCCGTCGCCGCAGCTGGCTTCTTCCGCGCCGGTCGGCAGGCCGGTGCGCAGGTCTGCGTGCACCGCCATCGCCGCGCCCTGCGGCAGCTCGGCAGCCAGCGCCATCGACGCTTCGGCGCTGCGAGCCGCGCCGCCCATGTCGACCGCGTAGCCGTCGTCGGGCAAGTCGAGCGCCGCGTGAATGGCGGTGGCGTTCGTCTTGTCGACGTAAGCCGGATTGGGCGTAGAGAAGAAGATCGCCGCGTTGTCGAGGCCAATCGACCGCAGGCAGTTGCGGGCGGCTTCGGTGCCCATCGTCGTCGTGTCTTCGTCGTAGCTGGCGACGCTGCGCGTGCCTCGCCCGCCGCCTGAGCCGGTGGTGGCGGTGATCTTGGCTCGGTCTAGCCGCCAGTAGGGCAGGTAGGTGCCGTAGCTGATTATTCCCCTCATTGGTGCTCCCCTTTGTTGTGCACTCAGGCTTGTTGTGCGCTCAGGCGCTGAAGTATGGGTTCTCGCCGGAAGCGTGATCGGTCACGTCGACCACGTGGCTGATTTCGCTGATCAACTCGCGCAGCGTCTTCTCGATGCCCGCGGTGATGGTGGCGTTCGCCATGCCGCAGCCCTGACAGCCGCCGCCCAAGCGAATGATCGCAGTGTCGCCCTCGACGTTGACCAGCTCGGCGAACCCGCCGTGCGCGGCGATGGACGGGTTGATGCGCTTGTCGAGCACCTCTTGAACGTTCTCGGCCACCGAGCCCGACAGCTCGAGCAACGCGTTGGGGCCGAGATCGGGGCGGTTGGGGTTGCGCAGCACGAGGCCTGACTGATGCGCGTTGGACGGCACGTCGAGCGTGGCGCCGTTGAGCTTGGCGGCGTCTCGGTCGCTGACCAGCACGGTCAGCCCGTCGCCGACCGGAATGGGAATGTCAAACTCGTCGCCCTCGCTCAGCAGCTCGAACGCCAGGTCGTAGGTGTAGTCGACGCCGTGCGTGCCGGTCACCTCGACCCGCAAGCCCAGCAGCTCGGCGTCGGCTTCGTTGGCGCGCAGCTCGAGCACGTTCGCTCTCGCCGCGTCGGTGATCGTGAAGCTGCACTCCGCCACCGGCAGCGCAACTGTCGGGCTGGCCGGAGCCACAGCACCTGAGGCAGATGGGGTCATTGCCTCAGCAGGCTACAGGCGCGCTTGCCGGCTACTTCTGCCACCGCTTGGGCACCTCGTCCAACCGCCAAATGAACACCATGAAGTCCTCCCCCATGACTGCCAGTCCGAAGTAGTGGGCTCGCGTGAAGGAGACCTCAGCATCCGGGGTAACCCCAATTAGGTCTCTTACCGCCGCAAACACTTCGGGTGCGTTGCGTCGACGCATGTTGATGAGCAGGGTCTGCGTGATGTCTTGCCGGGTCGGGTCGAGCAGGAAGGCAACGCCCACGAACCGGTGAACGTCGCGGTTCCACCGGACGGCTTCGGCGGGCCGCCACCACCAGTCGATGGGAAAGATGCCGTCGACGTAGAAGCTCCGCTGTTTGCCGCGGCGAAGAAAGTGCCGCAACCGGCCCGCTTCTCTTCTCTCGTAGTCCGCCCGCTTGCTTACGCGAAACGTCGAGTAGGCGGCGCGCGCGATCACCCAAGTGGCTGTGAGCGTGAGGACAGGCAGCAGCGGCCACAGCAACCAGCTCACTACCGCCTCGAGAGGAAGCCGCCCACGTGCTCACGCGGGTTGTAAACCGCAACCGTGAACTCGTTCTCACGTTCGTTTGATGGCTGCCCTTGCTGCCCCGCAGACTCAGCTGGGCGATCTGGTCCGTCGGTCGAGCGGTCGCGAGACCTGGATGAGTTGGTGTGCTCCATGCGCCGCAGGCTACAGGCGCGGTTGGCGGCTACTTCTGCCACCGCTTGGGCGGACGGGGGAGGGGCGGCTAGAGCGCGCCGCCGCCGAAGATGGACGCCACCGCGGTGATGCCGCTCAGCGCCATCAGCACCGCGAGCGCCATCGCCACCCAAAACAGCGCGGGGTTGCGCTTGCGCAGCGGGCGAAGGTTGCCGGCGCGGTCGTAGCTAGATCGTCGTGGCATGCGCCTAGTTTGCCTCACACGGCGGCCAAGTTGGCGGCGACACGCCTAGTTTGTCCGATCAACGGTGTCGGGGCAGGTGCGGCCGTGCCAGCAGATGCCGCCCTGCGCGTCGGTCACCAGCACGTCGACGTCCTCTGCTTGGTTCGCGTATGACACGCGCTCCAGTTTGCAGCGAAACTTGCCGCCCACCTGCGCCACCAGATAGTCGTCGTTGCCGCAGTTGGCTTGCACCGAAAAGCCCAGCTCTGGGCCTGCCTGTGCCGCCAGCTCGGTCTGAACGTCCAGCACCTTCAGCACGGCGTGACGGCGGGTGACCTCGTAGCGACCCTGCGCGTCGAGGTAGGCGACCTCGAGCTCAAACAGCTGCCCCTCCACGGTCAGGTCGCACAAGAACGACGCGCCCGGCGAGACCTCCTGCTGCTCAGGGCACTCGACGCCCTCGGTGATCTCCGCCGGAAGCACGTTCGAGCGAATCAAGTCTTGCAGCTCGCGCTCAAGAGACGTCTGGTTGTTGCCAGCGCCGCACCCGAGCGCCAGGGCGGCCACAGCGCCGAACGCAAGCCACCTCACCGGCTGCGGTGATCGGTGGCGTCGAGTAGCGGCTGCGGCGGCGATGACGCGGCCTAGAACGACGGCGGCTCGACGTAGCGGCCGAACACGTCGGCCATCGCGCTCATCGTCTCTCCGACCGTGGCTCTGGCGCGAACCGCGTCGATCAGGAACGGCATCAAGTTGACGTCGGTCTCCGCGGCTCGACGCAACTCGACGAGCGCGTCATCGACCGCAGCCGAGTTGCGCTCGGCGCGCAGACGCTGCAGCGCCGCGACCTGGTTGGCCTCGTCGTCGTTGGTGATCTTGAGCACCGAAATCTCGTCTTCTTCGTTGCCTTCGGTGAAGCGACTAGCCGCTACGACGACGCGCTTGTCCGCGTTGACGCGGCGCTCGAAGTCGTACGCCGAATCGGCGATGGCGCTCTGATACCAGCCCTCGTCGATGAGCGTGAACGCGCCCTCCAGCATCGAGCCGTCACCGGTGGCTTCTATGTGGGCGAACATCTCTTCGGCTTGAGTCTCAAGCTCGTTCGTCAGCTCTTCCACATACCAGCTGCCGCCCAGCGGATCGACGACGTTGGCGACGCCGGTTTCGTGCGCGATGACCTGCTGGGTGCGCAGCGCGATGCGAGCGGCCTTGTCGGTCGGCAGCGCCAGCGCCTCGTCCATCGAGTTGGTGTGCAGGCTCTGAGTGCCGCCCAGCACGCCCGCCAGCGCCTCGATCGCGGTGCGAGCGATGTTGATCTCGGGCTGCTGCGCGGTCAGCGAAACTCCGGCGGTTTGCGTGTGAAAGCGCAGCATCATCGAGCGTTCGTCTCGCGCGCCGTAGCGGTCACGCATCCAGCGAGCCCAGATGCGTCGAGCGGCCCGATACTTCGCGATCTCCTCGAAGAAGTCCAAGTGCGCGTTGAAGAAAAAGCTCAGCCGTGGCGCGAACTCATCGACCGCCAAGCCCTTCGCTTGCGCCGCTTCGACGTACGCGAAGCCGTTCGCCAAAGTGAACGCCAGCTCTTGAGCAGCGGTCGAACCGGCCTCACGGATGTGGTAGCCGCTGATCGACACCGAGTTCCAGCGGGGCATCTCGTGCGTCGCGAACTCGATGGTGTCGGCCACCAGCCGCATCGACGGACGCGGCGGAAACATCCACTCTTTCTGCGCCTGGTATTCCTTCAAGATGTCGTTCTGCAGCGTGCCGCCGAGCTTCGCTCGGGGCGTGCCCGCATCTTCGGCGTTGGCGACGAACATCGCCCAAATCACCGCGGCAGGCGCGTTGATCGTCATCGACGTCGTGGTGGCGCCCAGGTCGATGCCGTCGTAGAGGATCGCCATGTCTTCGATCGAGTCGACCGCCACGCCGCAGCGACCCACCTCGCCGAGCGACAGCGGGTCGTCAGAGTCGAGACCCATCAGAGTCGGCATGTCGAACGCCGTCGACAGACCGTCGCCGCCCGCGGCGGCGATCGCCTTGAAGCGTTCGTTGGTCTGCGCGGGCGTGCCGAACCCGGCGAACATCCGCATCGTCCACAGCCGCCCCCGATGTCCGCTGGCGTGCACGCCGCGGGTGTAGGGGTACTGCCCGGGCCAGCCGATGCGCTCGGGCACCTCGCCGTCGCTGGGCGCGTAAAGAGGCTCGGGCTCAAAGCCGCTGAGCGTCGCGAACTCGGCGTCGCGCAGCTCGGTCTTGTCGTATTGCTCTTGCCAGACTTGTGCCGTCAAACGCTGCTCCTTTGTCGGGGCGATTGTAGGGCTCAGCCAGGGTGCGCCTTCAAATCTTGGCAGGCTGCGTGGCTGGCGGGCTACGCCACCGGCGGGTTACTTGTTGGGCTGGGCGGTGACCCGCAGGTACGGCTTGATGGCGTTCCAGCCGTCAGGGAAACGTTCGGCAGCCTCTTCGTCGCTGAGCGCGGGCACGATGATGACGTCGTCGCCGTCTTTCCAGTCGACCGGCGTGGCCACCTTGTGCTGCGCGGTGAGCTGCAGCGAGTCGATGACGCGCAAAATTTCGTCGAAGTTGCGGCCGGTCGAGGCGGGGTAGTTGACCGTCAGTTTCACCAGCTTGTCGGGCCCGATGACGAACACCGACCTCACGGTCATCGTGTCGTTCGCGTTGGGGTGGATCATGCCGTACGCGTTCGCGACCTTGCGATCTGGATCCGCGATGAGCGGGAAGTTGAGCGCGTGGTGCTGCGTCTCTTCGATGTCGCCGATCCACGCCTCGTGGCTGTCGAGCGGGTCGACGCTGAGGCCCAGCACCTTGACGTCGCGCTCGGTGAACTCGTCACGCAGCGCAGCCACTCGGCCCAGCTCGGTCGTGCACACGGGCGTGAAATCGGCCGGATGGCTGAACAGCACGCCCCAGCTGTCGCCCAGATAGTCGTAGAGGTTGACCGTGCCGTCGGTGGTTTCGGCGGTGAAATCTGGCGCCTTGTCGCCGATGAGTAGTGCCACTTTGGTTCTCCTTTGCGTAGCGGTAGAAGCGGAAGCCCGAACGCTACCGGTAGCCCTCTACCGGTAGCTACTGCGCGGTTGCCTCGAACAGCGGGGTCGCGTCGAGTTCGCGCATCGCCGGCGGCAGCTCGGCTCGCGCGTGCTGGTGGAATGCTCGGTCTTCGGTGAGCGTGTAGGGGTAGACGACCTCGCCTCGCTCGGTGAGCGGCACGTGCAGCGCGCGCGCGTCGGGCGGGCCGGGCGCGTCTTGGTGCGCCAGCACCTCGGCCGCTGCCACGCCGCTAGCTAGCACCCGGTACGGACGCACCACCCCGCCGCGCGTCGACTTGCCGACCGACTCTTTGCGCACCGGCACCACCGGCTCGCTCACGCCGACCGAACGAGCGACGGCCACCATTTTGTACACCATCTCGGCGGTGGCGTAACCCGAGCCGACGACCAGCTGGGTGCCCACGCCGTAGCCGTCGATGGGGCTGTTCGCAAGCTCGGCGATGCGGTACTCGTCTAAGTCGCCCGACACCACGATGCGGGTGTCGGTCGCCCCGGCCGCGTCGAGCTGGGCGCGAGCGGCGGCGACCTCATCGGCGAGGTCGCCCGAGTCGATGCGCACCGCGCCAGGCGTGCCGCCCAGACGCTGCGCGGCGTCGAGCGCGTTCTTCAGCCCGACGCTGGTTTCGTAGGTGTCGATCAGCAACGTGGTGCCCAGGCCGTGGGCGGCGAGCTGCGCGTCGAACGCGGCCGGCTCGTCGTGGTGCGCCAGCGTGAACGCGTGGGCAGAAGTGCCGGCGGTGGGAATGCCGTACAGCGAGCCCGCGGCGAGGTTCGACGTCGCGTCGAACCCGACCAGCCACGCGGCGCGAGCGGCCGCCAGCGCGGCGGCTTCGTGCGTGCGGCGCCCGCCCATCTCGATCAGGTGGCGACCGGCTGCGGCGTCGTGCATGCGGGCGGCCGCGGATGCCACCGCGCAGTCGTGGTTGAGCACCGACAGCACCAGCGTCTCGACCAGCAAGGCGCTGCCGAAGTCTGCGTCCACTCGCAGCACCGGACTGCCGGGCACGTAGACGTCGCCCTCGCGGTAGCTCCAGGCGTCGCCGTCGAAGCGGAACGTCTCAAGGTGACCAAGCAGCGTGTCAGAGAATCGCCCGAGGCTCGCCAGGTACGCGATGGCGTCGTCGTCAAACCGAAAGTCGGCGAGCAGTTCGGCGAGCCGGCCCGGCCCGGCGACCACCCCGTAGCCCCGGCCTGCGGGCAGCCGTCGAGCGAACACCTCAAAGCACGCCTTGCGCTGCGCCACGCCGCTACCCAGCGCGGCGTCGAGCATCGTCAGCTCGTACAGGTCGGTGAGCAGAGCGGTCGAGCTAGCAGGCATGGCGCGCGATCATTTCTAGCTGGCAGCCACTCTCACCGGCGCACGGCGTCTCTGATGGCTGCGGCGACCGCTTCGCCTGCCAGCGTCGCGACGGCGTCGGTGCTGGCTTCGACTTCGCCGGTCGCCAGCAAGAAAATCGCGTCGCCGTCAAAGTCGGTGTGCGGAGGATGCACCGCGCGGGCGATGCCGGTGTGCGCGAGGTCGGCGGCGCGCACCGCCGCGCCCTTGGTGAGCGCCGCGTTGGTGACGACGCAGCCGATCGTCGTGTTGGCGCGCTCTTCGGTGCCAGCGAAGCCCGGTATCGCAGAGATCGGCGCGTACGGGTAGCGCGGCGCATCTGGCGGCGCGGTCGAGCCTGCCAGCACCGATGAGTCGGCGTCGATCACGTCGCCGACCGAGTTGACCGCCATCAGCGCGCCGACGATCAGGGGCGAGGGCGAACCTTCGACGGGAATCTCGCGCACCGCCGTGCCCTGCCCGCCGGCGACGCGATACTCGCGCCCCGCCGACTTGCCGAGCGTGCAGCCTCGGCCTACGCCCACTCGGCCAGACGGCGGCTCGTTCGCGGTGGCCGCCTCGCACGCGGCGATGCCCGCGGCAGCGGTGGGGCGGGCCGAGCTGTCGTCGTTGATGTCGTAGACGACCGCCGCGCCGACCACCGGCACCGTCACGCCGCGAATGTCGAGCCCGCGCCCCGCTTCGGTGCACCAGCGCACCACGCCGTCGGCGGCCGCCAGCCCAAACACGCTGTTGCCGCACAGCGCGACGCCGTGGCACTCGACGCCTGCGCCGGTCGCGCCCAGCGCCGCAGCCTCGCGGGTGCCGGGCGCTCCGCCGCGCACCGCGACCGCGCCCAGCGTGCCCGCGGGTGGTAGCACGACCGTGACGCCGGTTTGCGCTTCGTCGTCGGTCCAGCAGCCCACGTGCACCTCGTCGAGCCCCAGAGCCACACGACGACATTAGGGCACACGAGCCGCCTAAGTTTCTTGTGAATGCCCGAAGGACACACGATGCACCGGCTGGCGCGCGACTTGGGTCGCGACCTGCGCGGTCACGCCGTCGCCGCTACTTCGCCGCAGGGCAGGCTGACGGCCGCAGCCGAGCTGGTCAACGGCGAGGTCGTCACCGGCACCGAGGCGTACGGCAAGAACGTGCGGGTGCGTTTCGGCGACGTCGGGCTGCGCATTCACCTGGGGCTGATCGGTTCGATGAAGCAGGTGCCCGCCGACACGCCGACGCGCGACACCATCAGGCTGCGCATCGGCCGGGCGCCCGGCTCGCTCGACGGCGCAGAGACGTCGACCGTCTGGGACTTGGTCGCGCCGCAGCGATGCGACGTGGTGACCGACGCCGACTGGAACGCGACCATCGCCAAGTTCGGCCCCGATCCGCTGCGGCGCGGCGCCAAGCGCGCCAGTGAGTTCGCAGCGAACATCGCCCGCCGCAGCATTCCGCTGGGCGTCGCGCTGCTAGATCAACGCGTCGTCGCTGGCGTGGGGAACGTCTATCGCAGCGAGCTGGCGTTCTTGGTCGGCGTCGACCCGAGGCGGCCCGCCAACTCGCTCAGCGAGCACCAGGTCGGCCAGCTGTGGGAGGTGATGGTTGCCCAGATGCGCGACGGCGTCAAGCGCGGACGCATCGTGACGGTGAGCGCGCGAGACGGCGGCAAGGCGCCGGGGCGGCTCGCGCCAGATGAGTCGCTCTACGCCTACAAGCGAGCCAGCGAGCCGTGCCGACGCTGCGGCACGCCCGTCGCGAGCGAAGACGTCGACGGCCGCAACGTGTGGTGGTGCCCCAGCTGCCAGAGCTAGCTGGCGTCGTTCGGGTCAGCGTGAGCAGGGCCAGCGTCATCTTGACCCGCGTCAGTCGACCCTGCGTCGGTTGACTCAGCGTCGGTTGGTCCTGCGTGGGCTGAACGAGGGCCGTCTTTCCACATCTCGCCGATCGCGGCGACGGCACCTAGCACGCCAGAGGTGTCGAGCGGCAGAAAGATTTTCGTGGCGTTGCCATCGGCGATGCCCTGCAGCGCTTCGAGATACCTGATGGCGATGAGGTCGTCGGTCGGGTCGCCGGTGTGGATGGCGGCGAACACCCGCTCGATGGCCTCCCCTTCGCCTTCGGCGACCGTCGTCTTCTGGTAGCGCTCGGCGTCGGCTGCTAGCCGCACCGCTTCGGCCTCGCCTTCGGCGCGCAAGATGGCCGACTGCTTGACGCCCTCGGCCTGGAGGATCGCGGCCGCCCGCTCGCCCTCGGCTTCGGTGACCAGCGCGCGGCGGTCGCGCTCGGCTTTCATCTGCCGGTGCATCGCGTTGGTGACGTCAGGCGGCGGCTCGATGCGCTGAATCTCCACCCGCACCACCCGGGTGCCCCACTTGTCGGTCGCGTCGTCGAGGATGTCACGCAGCTTGGTGTTGATGAGCTCGCGAGACACCAGCGCTTCGTCGAGCTGTAGGTCGCCGACGACGTTGCGTAGGTTGGTCTGCGCGAGCTTGGTCGCAGCCAAGATGAAGTTGCCGACGTTGTACTTGAGCGCGCGCGGGTCGGTCGCTTCGTAGTAGATGACCGCGTCGACGGTGACGGCAACGTTGTCTTTGGTGATGACCTCTTGGGGTGGCACGTCGACGACTTGCTCGCGCATGTCGACCTTGAGGAGGCGCTGCACGAACGGCACCACGAACCGCAAGCCCGGCTCGACCGTGGTGCGGTAGCGGCCCAAGAACTCGACCAGCCCCTGCTCGTACGGCCGGACAACCCGGAACCCCAGCGCGGCGGTGAGAAACACCGCCGCAGCGATGACTATTAGCAGCACGACGGCGGGTGTCATTGGTGAGGCCCTTCATTGGGGTTGGCGTTTGGCTTGACGTCGATGTTCGTGTCGCGGCCAGCGGCGGACGCGCCGTCTGTCTCGACCAGCAAGCGGTTGCCGTTCATGCCTATCACCTTCACCTGGGTGCCTTGCGCCAACGTCTCGCCAGCCGACACGCCGCCGGGCGTGGCTCGCCATTCTTCGGTTTCGACTCGGACCATGCCGGTGTTGGCGTGCGCGTCGACGTCGGTGAGCACGAGACCGGTCATGCCGATGTAGCGGTTGACGCCCGCCGGCCGGCCTTCGTCTTTGTCTTGGCGATGCATGTACTTGCGCACGATGACGAACGAGATGGCGCTGCCGCCGAAGAACAGCAGCCACTGCAACCCGCCTGCCAGGTCGAGCCACGCGGCAATCGCGGCCAGCGCCGCGCCGATGCCGAACGGCAGCATGAAAAAGCCGGCGGTGACGGCTTCGCCGATCGTGAACGCGACCGTGGCGAACGTCCAGATCCAGCGCCAGAGTTCGTTGTCCATTGTTGTGTCCTCGCCCTTGAGCGTTCAGAGTAACGGCGAGCGCAGCGCGCAGCGTCGCTAGGTGCGCGCTAGCGGCGCTGGCAAGCCGGACACAGCACCGTCGAGCGGCCGTCGTAGACGCGGCGGCGTAGCTCGGTGCCGCATGCGGTGCACGGCAGGCCCGCTCGCCCGTAGCAGACCAAGTGGTGCTGGTTGTCGCCGCTGCCAGCGAGGCTCGTGTAGTCGCGCAGCGTGGTGCCGCCACGCTCGATGCTGGCGGTCAGCAGGCGGCGCAGCTCGGCCAGCAGGCGGGCCGCTTGGGCGCGGCTGATGCGGCGCACGGCTGGGTTGATGCGAGCGGCGTGCAACGCCTCATCGGCGTAGATGTTGCCGATGCCAGCGACGGGGCGCTGGGAGAGCAGCTGCGTCTTGATGCGCTGCCGGCTGCGGCGGGTGTTGCGCCAGAGGGCGTCCGCGGTGAACGTTTCATCGAGCGGCTCCGGGCCCATCGCCGCCAGCGTCGCAACAGACGAATAGTCGTCGCCGGTGACCCACGCGATGCGACCGAACTGGCGAACGTCTGCGTAGGTGAGCGTGCGGCCGCCGAGACCCCAGCAGGCGCGCAGGTAGGTGCTCGCGACTGGCTCGCCATCTGTGATGGCGAGCGAGCCGGTCATGCCGAGGTGAACGACGAGCGTGTTGGCATCACCCTGCGTGACGTGTCCGCGCAGCAGCAGGTACTTCCCTCGGCGCTCGACCGCACCGATCGTCAGCCCGACGGCCAGCTCGGCGGCTGCGAACCGCGGCGACGGCTGCGCCCAGGCGCTCGTGACGGTCCGTCCGGCGAGCAGCGGCTCAAGCTGACGACGCACCACTTCGACTTCGGGCAGCTCTGGCACGGGCGCGGCGGTCGGCCGGTGGTCGCTACGTGCTAGCCGTCGGGCTGACCGAGTTGCGCCTCGCGCGCCTTTATGTGCTCGGTGCCCTCCGGGCAGTGCGCGTGAAACGCGCACCACCCGCACAGCGAGTTCGGCGTCGGCGCAAACTCGTTGGCCACGACCGCGTTGCCGATCTGTGAGTACGTCTCGCTGTGCTGGCTGGCGGCCGCGTCGACCGCCTCGGCATCGAGCGGGCGTTCGATGACCGCGCCCGGGTAGCGGCTCGGCGCTTGCGGGTTGGGCAGGTACTGGAGGCGCACCGAGCCGACGCTGCGCAGCGTCTGAGCTTCGTATGCGGCGGCGTAGAGCCAAACCTGGCTCAACTTGCCTTCCGCCCACCTGGGGCTCGGCGTGCGGCCCGTCTTGTAATCGGTGATGCGGATGCCGTCGTCGGTTTGGGTGACCAGGTCGATCACGCCGACGAACGGCACGTCGGCGACCGTGGTTTCGAGCCGCTCCTCGCGGGCGACGACGTCAATGTCGACGGGGTTGGTTTGGCGGAAGAAGCCCTCGACGTGGCTCCACGCGCGCCACTTGAACTGCGCGGTCTGCTCGCTGGTGAGTTCCAGCCCGACGAAGTCGCTCGACGTTTCAAACGCGCGCCACTGCTGCGTCGCGATCTGGCGCGCCGCATCGAGCGTGCGGTTCGCCGGCGCCGCGGCCATCAGGTGCTCGAGCACCAGGTGGACGAACGACCCGACCGCCAGCTCTTCGCTCGGCGGCTCGACGAGCCGGTCGACGTAGCGGAAACGCCAGCGCCGCGGGCACGTGCGAAACGTGTCGGCGGACGAGTGGCTGAGCCGTTTGGGCAGCGCGGGCTTGCCGCTGAACGGCTCGGGCTGGTCGAACTCGCCCGCCAGTCGTTGCTCTGGCTCGCGCTGGTCGGGCTCGCGCTGGTCGGGCAACAGTTGGTCGGGCAATTGGGCGCTCAGTCGGACGTGTGGTCGCGTCGACTGCGTGACACCAGCCGTCTGATGCCGAGCCATCCGACGATCAGCGCAGCGGCGAGCGCGACCGCGCTGAGCACGATGGCCTTGATGACCGCCGAGTCGGCGACCGGCTGGCGCGGCAGCAAGCGCGTCGCGGTGTCGGGCGCGGGCTCGGGGTCGACGAACGCAGCGGCAGGCTGGGTCGGTTCCGAAGCGAGCCCGGCGGCGGGCTCGTTGCTTGCCGGGTCGCCCGGAGCAATCGGGTCGGCTGCCGGGTCGCCCGGCAGCGGGCCAGCCGAGGGCCTTGGTCTGGGTCGGTCGCTGTCGAACGTAGACACCGGCGAAGTGTTTATCGGCTTGGGCGCGCGATTGAGGCGCGCGCCGTGTGGCTCAACGGCTGGGCGATCGCTCCGGTCTGTGAGAGCCCGGCTCGCTCGTCGATGTGTCGCCACAGCTCGTCGAACTCGGCGGCGGCCTCACGGGCGCCGGCCCGGGGGCCCATCGCCCGCAGCGGCTGCGACTTGCCGCTCGCTTCAGCCACCGCCGCTCGCTGGCTGATCGCGGGCAGCAACAACTTGCCGAACCGGTCGGCCAGCTCGACGCTCCAGTCTTTCTGATCGCGGGTGCGGCCCAAACGGTTGATCACGATGCCCAACAGGTCGGGTTCGCCTTGGCGTTGCTTCACCTTCGAGATCGTGTCGGCGACGAGGTCGACGCCGTCGGCCGCCCAAGCCGCAGGCTCGGTGACGACGATCGCGGCCTGCGCGGCGAACAGACCGTTGACCGACAGCAGTCCCAGCGAGGGCGGGCTGTCGATGAGCACGACGTCGTGGGCGGGCGGCTCGAGGCCGCCGAAGCCCAGCAGCGCTCGGCGCAGCGCGTCTTGCGCGCCCAGCGGGTCGCTGGCGAGCTGCTGCTCGCGGTTGGCGAGGTTGTGGTCTCCTGCGATGAGGTGGACGGTGTCGACCACGTACGGCCAGTTGGCAGTGCTGATCGCGTCCGCGCAGCTGCCGCCGGCGAGCACGCCGTCGATGGTGGCCGACGCGTTCCACACGCCCAGGCCAGCGGTCGCGTTGGCTTGCGGGTCGAGGTCGATGACGAGCGTGCGCAGCCCGGCCGCGGCGGTCGCCTCGGCCAAGCCCAACGTGACGGTCGTCTTGCCGACGCCGCCCTTCTGATTGACAACGACCAGCCTCCACACGCCCCGCACGCTAGGCGGGGCCCGCACGTCAGATGAGCACAGATCAGCCGACTGCAGAACCTCCGGCGCTCACCCCGCACAGCTGCGCAGCGGCGAACAGGTCGCCGCGTCCTTCGGCTGCCGTGTCGGTGCGGCTCGCTAGCTGGCGTGCGGCGTCGGTGATGAGCTTGTGCGCGTTCGGGGTGTCGAGGTCGTCGTCGAGACACGCGGCGACTTCGGCGAGCAGCGAGTTGTCGGCCCCTTCGGCTGGCGGGCCGACGGGCGGCGCGGCTCGCGTCGCTTCGCGCAGCGCGGCGAGGTCGTCGGCCGCCTCGGTGAGAAGCTGCGGCTGCCACTCCCACGGGGTGCGGTAGTGGTGACGCAGCAGCGCCAAACGGATGGCGGCCGCTGGCTGGGCTGCGCGCAGGTCAGACACGTAGACGAGGTTGCCCAGGCTCTTCGACATCTTCTCGCCACAGAACGCCACCAGCGCGGCGTGCACCCAGTAGCGGGCGAGCGGCACGCCGCTCAGCGACTCGCTCTGTGCTCGCTCGCACTCGTGGTGCGGGAAGATGAGGTCGCCGCCGCCGCCGTGAATGTCGACCGTGTCGCCGAGCGCCGCGGCGACCATCGCCGAGCACTCGATGTGCCAGCCCGGCCGTCCCAATCCGAACGGCGAAGGCCACGCCGGCTCGCCGCTCGCCGAAGGCTGCCACAGCACAAAGTCGAGCGGGTTGCGCTGATGCGGGTTGTCGGGCGTGCCGCCGCGCTCGGCGGCGAGTTCGAGCATCTGCGGCGCGGTGTAGCCGCTCAGCTCGCCGAAGCCGTCGAAGGTCGCGACGTCGAAGTAGGTGACGCCCTGCGCGGCGTAGGTGTGGCCAGCGTCGCTGAGCCGCTCGATTAGTTCGACGATCGCCGCGATCGACTGGGTGGCGCGAGGCTCGGCTGCGGCGGGACGCATCTCGAGCGCCGTGAGGTCGGCCCCGAACCGCTCGATCTCGCGCGCGGCCAGCGACAGGTAGTGCTCGCCCAGTTCGGCCGCTTTCGGCAAGATGCTGTCGTCGACGTCGGTGTAGTTGCGCACCAGGGTGACCGTGTGGCCCAAGCTCTCCAGCCGCCGCACGATCAGGTCGTAGGTGACGAACGTCGCGGCGTGACCCAAGTGGGTCGCTTCGTACGGGGTGATGCCGCAGACGTACATAGAGACGTCGGAGTTGAGGCTCAGCGGCACGACGTTTCGCGCTGCGGTGCAGTACAAGCGCATCGGCGCAGTATTGCCGCCCACGAGCGGTACCCTGCCGTCGCCGTGGATACCCGACAGGGCCGCCCGCCGCCTGCGACCATCGACCAGCTCGAACGCATCGGTTTGTTTCGGCGCAGGCGCAACCTCGATGCGCTGGCGGCCGAGCGGGTGGCCGACGCGAGCGAGATGATCCGCACCGCGAGCACCGACCCGGTTGAGTTTGTTTGCGGGTTGTTCGAGCGGCACCAGGTGGTGTGCATCGGCTGGGGCGTGCTGTCGCAGCGCACCGGCGCGTTCTTGGGCGACGTCGTGCGAGCGCTCGGCGACATCGGCGTGCACTCGGTCGGCGTGGAGTTCGCGTGCGCAGATGACCAGTGGCTGCTCGACGCCGCGGTGAGCGCGCGCGAGTTCAGCGACGCAGCCGCGGCAGCCGCGATCATCCGCTGGAGCCTGCGTCACGGCTACGGGTTCGCCGAGCTGGTCGACGTCGTGCGCGCGGCCTTCGACGTCAACCGGGCAGGCGGCGAGATGCGGTTGGTCGGGCTCGAGTACGACCTGTGCTTCGATGCGGTGACCGACAGCGCCGATCTGACGAACGCGCAGGCGTGGCCGCACCTGCGTCATCGCGGCAGCGCCGGACGACACATGCGCGAGGTGCTCGAAGCGGAAGTGCTGAGCGACGGTCGCAAGGCGCTGGTGCTGAGCCGCACGCCGCACGCGCTGAGCCGGCTGCGGCGGCGACCGCATCGGCTGTGGGATTCGTTCGACGCCGAGCTGACCGACAGCGGCGTGGTGGGTGCGGCCAACCACCTCTACACGACGCTCGCCGATCGGGTGGCGACGGTGCTCGTTCACCAGCCGCTGCCGGCGTGGGGCGACTGGGGCGACTGGACGTTGCCCGCAGACGGCTGGCTCGACGCCGCGTTCGGCAAGCTCGGCGCGCCGGCCGCTCCGGTTGGGTTCGGCGTGCGCGGCACCGAGCTGGCGACGCTGCCGTGCGCCAGCGCGGCCGACGGGCCGACGCTGGGCGACTGGGCCGACGGTTGGGTGTACCTCGAGAGCGGCTACCAGCGGAGCGCGCCTCGTCCGCTCGTCGGCGCGGTAGACGAGAGCACCCTTGGCGAGGCGCGGCGTTGCAGCGTCGACGGGTGGCTGCGGCGGGCGGAGGTGACGCCAGCCGATTTCGACGCGGCGTTCGCGGCGGCCGCGGTCGAAGCCGAGCTGGTCTGGACGCAGGTGCTGTGAGCGACGCCGATGCCGACATCGGTGACAACGTCGGAGACGACGACAGCGACGCTGACGAGCGTTCGGCTTTAGTTGGGCCCGCCGATTACCTCGCGTCGCTGGCGGCTCGCGCGCAGGTGGTGCTGCTGGGCGACGTAGCCGGCGTCAGCCAGCACGTCGGGTTGCTGGCCGACGCGGTGGGTGCGCTGGCGGGCGCGTCGGCTGCTGGCGCGTCGACAGCAGGCTCGTCAGATGGCATCGGTTTCGACGTCATCGCGTGGGAGTTCACCAACGCGCGCGCCCAAGACTCGCTCGACGCGCTGATCGACGCTGACGCGTTTGACGAGGCGCGCTGCGCAGACCTCTTCGTCGACCTGATGGGCGTGGGCTTCGCATACGA